>CAKSPR010000009.1 GCA_934486455.1 uncultured Eubacteriales bacterium | reverse complement strand
TTAAAGCCGGGGCTTACAAAGAATTTTGCACCTGCGTTTTTTGCGGCCTCGACCTGATCCGTTGACAAAAGGGTGCCCGCTCCCACAAACATCTCGGGGAGTTTTTCGGATATTTCCTTTACGGCCTTTTCGGCGGCGGGTGTTCTGAAGGTAACCTCCATGACCGAGATGCCGCCGTCAAGAATCGCCTTTGCAACGGGCAGAGCGTCTCTTTCTTCCTCGATTTTTACGACAGGCACAAGCCTTGCCGAGCTTAAAGCGTCAATTGCGTTTTTCATAATTTCCTCCGAAGCGCCGTCCTCACCGCAAGGCCTTGAGGCGGGCAGAGCGCAGCAAATACAGATATGTCTTTGTAAATATACTTTATAATAACATATTTGAACGAAAAAACAAGTCGGTAATCTTGACATTAAACCCGAAAAACATTATCATCATGCTTACAGAGCAGTGTTTTTTGCAAAATCACGATTTTTCAAGGTAAGGTGAAAGGGCATATGAAAAAAATATCGGCAGCTTTTCTTTCGGCGGTCATGCTGATCTGCGGATTTTGTTTACCGATTGCGGCGGAGCAGGAAACCGTCATTAACGGAAACGAGCTTGAAGGCTTTAAAAACCGCACAAAGGAGCAGATAGCAGCCCTTTGGCAGTCGGCCGAAATAGCCGATTATGAATCGATTTTTGAAGAAGGAAAGCAATCGTCGTATGAAGCGCCCTACAGCGGCGGCACGGTCAGACAGGATGTGCTTGACAACGTTCGGCGCAATCTTAATTATTACCGATACCTTGTCGGCTCTCCGCAAATTACCGAAAGATTTGTAAATCAGCCGGACATGCAAAACGCCTCGGTGCTTCAGGCTATAAATCTGCGGGACAGGGAAAACGGCGTGGGTCTTACCCACAGCCTTTGGGAGTATAAAAAGCCCGACGACATGGATCAGAGCTTTTACAACAGCGCCGTTTACGCCAACCATAACATAATTTCCTCCTATACCTATCAAAGCGCAATAAGAGGCTTTTTCGGCGAAAGCCATTTCACATACACCGCAGGCCATCGTACTTCTTTGCTTTCGCCCTATGTCGGAAGCGTGCAGATGGGGCTGGGCGGAGCGACATACGGACTGACAAGGGAAACGGCCGAGGCACGGGAGGCTTTCAACGAGAAGTTTGCCGCATACCCTTCGCCCGGATATTTCCCAAAGCAGGACATGGCCTCTCAGTCGGACTGGGATATTTATCTCAATGAAAAGTTCTTTAAATCGGCCGACGAGCAGAGGGTTTTCGCAAAAATAACCGACCTTAAAACGGGAGAGAGCTTTGATTATTCAAAGCAACAGGGCAATCTGTCGGCCGGCCGTATAATTTTTCTCAAGGCACCGAGAAAGGACGAGGGATATTTATATTCCCACAGCTATAAGGTGGAGGTCTTCGGTCTGCGGGACACGGACGACCGCGAGGTCAAAATCGAATACACCGTAAACTTTTTCGATAAATTCGAAGGCGTCGGCTCGGCGGTAAAAAGCGTGGGGTTTGCCGAAACAAATAAAAGCATCGTGTTTACCGACGCCGCGTCTTTTGACGAGGCGGTAAAAAAGGTTTCTCCCTTTTTGCCCAGGGCCGTTGAGGTCAGCCTTGAAAGCGGCAGTCACTTTACCCTTGACATAACCGGATGGTCCTTTAAAAATGCGGGATATTCCTACTTCCCGGGGACGTCGGACGAGATAGTGTGCACACCCGCCTTTAACAGCGGCGATATTCCGAAAAATGTTGAGGATCCCGAAAGCATACACTGCAATTTTTCGATTTATATATTCGAAAAGGGAAAATCGGAGTTTTCGGGAAATGCCGAAGGAAGGGAGCTGTCGTCGGGACAGACGGCCGAGCTTGACCTTTCGGTCGATTACAACGGGGTAAAATATACCTGGTATAAGCTTGGTTCCGACAATTCGGTAAGTCGGGTTTCTGAAAACGAAAGAATAACGGTAAACGGCTCAAAGCTGACCGTAAGCAGCCTTGAAGCGGGCGACAGCGGAAGATATTTTGTCATGGCTGACGGAGACACCTTCATGAATTTCTTTTATGTCAGCGGCCTTATAACCCTTAATGTTGACCGAAGCCTTTATGTATGCGGCGATGTAAACGACGACGGCAGGGTCTCGTCTGTCGACGCCCTTTTGACCCTTAACGCCGCGGTGGGAAAAATTCGGCTTTCCGAAAGACAGAAAAACGCCGCCGATGTGGATTTTGACAATGACATAACCGCCGCCGACGCATTTAAAATTCTTTGCTTTGCGGTTAAAAAGATCGAAAAATTCCGATAAAATCAGTCGGCCGTCGGATTAAGCCGACAAAGCATCGTGATAATTGCAATATAATAACCTCATAAAGCGCAAACCAAGCAACACGCTCTTTTTTGCGGTTACGGCAGGGAATACAAATTAAACCAAACGGGATCTTTTAGGGGAAATTTTTTTCTTTTATGGATCTCGTTTTTGCGTTTGAGGCGGCACCTGTCCGTCGCCCTGCCTGATTGTGAATTTACCTTTAATTATACCGAGGTATACTTGCGAATTAAACGGCTTTATGGTACAATACTATAATAGCGATTTTTGTGCCGATTACAGCAAAGCCCCTTTAGAAGAAAAAACAGAAAAACCGTTTGTTAAACGGCTGTTATAGGCATTGTCGGGTTAGGCACCGTATACTCTGGATGTGAGGAGGAGACTTATGGATAAATTCAGGCTTGTATCGGATTATAAGCCCACGGGAGACCAGCCGGAGGCGATCGAAAAGCTGGTAAACGGTCTTGAAAAGGGATATAAGGAGCAGGTGCTTTTGGGAGTTACCGGCTCGGGAAAAACCTTTACCATGGCCAATGTTATCGAAAAGGTCAACCGTCCCACCCTCGTGCTTGCACACAACAAAACACTTGCCGCACAGCTTTGCAGTGAGTTTAAAGAATTTTTCCCCGATAACGCCGTCGAGTATTTCGCCAGCTATTACGATTACTACCAGCCCGAGGCATATATTCCCGGAACCGACACATACATCGAAAAGGATTCGGCCATAAACGACGAGATCGACAAAATGCGCCATTCGGCCACCTCCTCCCTTGCCGAGCGGCGGGATGTCATAATCGTGTCAAGCGTTTCATGTATCTATACTCTGGGCGATCCTATCGACTATAAAAACATGGTGATTTCTCTCCGCCCGGGGAAGGAAATGGACAGAAACGAGCTGCTTTGCCGGCTTGTGGATATACAGTATGAGCGAAACGATGTTAATTTTACCCGAAACAAATTCAGGGTCAGAGGAGATGTGGTGGAAATATTCCCCGCATACTCTATGGAAAACGCCGTAAGGGTGGAATTTTTCGGCGACGAGATCGACCGCATAAGCGAAATAAACGCCCTGACGGGAGAGATCAAAAGCACCCTATCCCATGCCGCAATATATCCCGCCTCCCACTATGTTATCGACAGGGAACGCATGGACAGAGCCATTTGCGATATAAAAAACGAAATGGAGGAGCGGGTCAGGTGGTTTAAGGAGCAGGGCAAGCTGCTGGAAGCGCAAAGAATACGCCAGCGCACCGAATACGATATGGAAATGCTCAAGGAAATAGGCGTGTGTAAGGGAATCGAAAACTATTCCGGCGTTATGTCCGGCCGTCCGAGGGGAAGCAGTCCCTTTACGCTGCTCGATTATTTTCCAAAGGATTATCTGCTTTTTGTGGACGAATCCCATGTCACCCTTCCCCAGGTCAGGGGAATGTACGGCGGGGACAGGGCAAGAAAGGAAAACCTTGTGGACTACGGCTTTCGTCTGCCGTCGGCCTTCGACAACCGCCCGCTGAATTTCGACGAATTTTACGACCATATAAATCAGGCCGTTTTTGTCAGCGCCACCCCCGGTCCCTTTGAAAGGGAACGCGCCTCTCAGGTGGCCGAGCAGATAATCCGTCCTACCGGTCTGCTCGATCCCGAGATAACCGTCAAGCCCACCGACGGGCAGATCGACGATCTCGTTTCGGAAATAAACGAGCGGGTGGAGCGAAAGGAACGGGTGCTTGTTACCACCCTCACCAAAAAAATGGCCGAGGATCTTACCGAATATCTCACGGGCGTGGGCATAAAGGTAAGGTATATGCACCACGACATAGATACCATCGAGCGCATGGAAATAATAAGGGATCTGCGGCTCGGGGAATTTGATGTGCTTGTGGGAATAAACCTTTTAAGAGAGGGACTGGACATTCCCGAGGTGTCCCTTGTGGCTGTTTTAGACGCCGACAAGGAGGGCTTTTTGCGAAGTGAAAGCGCCCTTATCCAGACGGTGGGACGAGCCGCCCGAAACGCCAACGGAGCGGTAATCATGTATGCCGACAGCGTTACCCCCTCCATGGAAAAGGCTATAACCGAAACCCTGCGCCGAAGGGAAATTCAGCAAAAATACAATGCCGAGCACGGTATCGTCCCCAAAACCATTGTCAAGGGAGTAAGGGATGTGCTTGAAATATCGGGCAAGGTGCCCGACAAGGCGGCGGTAAAGCGGCTTTCGGACAAGGAAAAGGAACAGCTTATAAACAAGCTTACAAAAGAGATGCAGACGGCATCCAAAATGCTGGAATTTGAGCACGCCGCATTTTTGAGGGACCGAATTAAGGAGATAAGAGAGGGAAAAGACAATGCCGAGAGACCAAATAGTCATAAAAGGCGCAAGAGCAAATAATCTTAAAAACATTGATGTGACAATACCCAGAGACAAGCTTGTGGTATTTACCGGAGTGTCGGGCTCGGGGAAATCCTCTCTTGCCTTCGACACCCTTTACGCCGAGGGACAGAGGAGATATATCGAGTCTCTTTCTTCCTATGCAAGAATGTTTTTGGGACAGATGGAAAAGCCCGATGTGGACAGCATAGACGGCCTTTCTCCCGCCATTTCCATCGACCAGAAAACCACCTCCAAAAACCCCCGTTCGACAGTGGGAACGGTCACCGAGATACACGATTACATGAGGCTTCTTTTTGCCCGCATCGGCATTCCTCACTGTCCCGTATGCGGCAGGGAAATAAAGCAGCAGACGGTGGATCAGATGGTGGAGCAGATACTCTCTCTCCCCGAAAAGACCAAAATTCAGATTATGGCACCCATTGTCCGCGGACGAAAGGGAGAGCACGCAAAGGAGCTTGAAGCGGCGCGGAAAAGCGGCTTTGTAAGGGTCAGGGCCGACGGAAATATGTATGACCTGACCGAGGAGATCCCTCTTGAAAAAAACAAAAAACACAACATTGAAATAGTGGTCGACCGCCTGGTCGTCAAGCCTGAAATACGCAGTCGTCTTGCCGATTCAATCGAGACCGTCTTTGAACACAGCGCCCTTATGGCGGTGGATGTCATAGGCGGGGAGGAAATGCTCTTTTCTCAGGATTATGCCTGCCCCGAGCACGGAATAAGCGTTGAGGAACTTTCCCCGAGAATGTTTTCCTTCAACAATCCCTTCGGCGCCTGTAAAAAGTGCGACGGACTCGGCGTTTTTATGAAGATCGATCCCGACGCCATTGTACCGAATAAGCTTCTTTCGATAAATCAGGGAGCAATCAAGGGCAGCGGCTGGAGCATGAGCGGGGAATACGGCTCCATCGCCAGAATGTATTTTGAGGGAATCGCAAATTACTACGGCTTTTCTCTCGACATTCCCTTCGGCGAAATTCCCGAGGAGGGTCAAAAGGCGCTGCTTTACGGAACAGGGGATAAAAAGATTTCCTTAACCCGCAAGTTCGGCGGCCGCACCACATCCTACGAGGGTACCTTTGAGGGGGTTATAAACAACCTCGAGCGCAGATACAAGGAGACCGACAGCTCTTATTCGCGGGACGACATCGAAAGCTATATGACTGCCCTGCCATGTCCCGAGTGCCACGGAGCGAGACTAAACGAAAAATCCCTTGCCGTGACGGTGGGCGGGAAAAACATCGACGCGCTTTCCCGTATGTCGGTTGAGGAGCTGCTTGATTTTATCGGGCACCTTGAGCTTACCGACCGCGAGCTTATGATCGGCCGACTGATAATCAAGGAGATAAAGAGCCGTCTCGGTTTTTTAAAGGATGTGGGACTGGGTTATCTTACACTTTCCCGTTCGTCGGGAACACTTTCGGGCGGGGAAAGTCAGCGCATACGCCTTGCCACACAGATCGGCTCTTCGCTCCAGGGAGTGCTTTATATCTTCGACGAGCCGAGCATCGGTCTGCACAAAAGAGACAACACAAAGCTGATTGCCACCCTTAAAAAGCTTCGCGATCTGGGCAACACCCTCGTGGTTGTCGAGCATGATGACGAAACCATGCTCAACGCCGATTACATCGTCGACATCGGCCCGGGAGCGGGCGTGCACGGCGGAAATCTCGTCTGCGCGGGAGCGGTTGATGAAATCATGGCCTGCAAGCAGTCGCTTACGGGAGACTACCTCTCGGGGCGCGAAAAAATAGAAGTGCCGAAGGTCAGAAGAAGCGGCAGCGGCAAGTTTATTGAGGTGGTCGGCGCAAGGGAAAACAACCTTAAAAATATAGATGTTAAATTTCCGCTGGGAGAGTTTGTTTGCGTCACGGGTGTCTCCGGCTCGGGGAAATCCTCTCTTGTAAACGAGGTGCTTTATAAGAGCCTTGCAAACACCTTAAACGGCGCCCGCAAAAAAACGGGAAGGTGCGACGGAATAAAGGGACTTGAAAATCTCGATAAGGTCATCGACATAAACCAACAGCCTATCGGTCGCACACCCCGCTCAAATCCCGCCACCTACATCGGCGTTTTCAACGACATAAGAGAGCTTTATGCCAAAACCCCAGACGCCAAAATAAGGGGATATAACGCGGGACGGTTTTCCTTTAATGTCAAGGGCGGACGGTGCGAGGCCTGCCAGGGCGACGGTATAATCAAGATAGAAATGCACTTTTTGCCCGATATATATGTGCCCTGCGAGGCCTGCAAGGCTCACCGATACAACCACGAGACCCTTGAAATAAAATACAAGGGCAAGAGCATTTACGATGTGCTGGAAATGACGGCTGAGGAGGCACTGGAGTTTTTTGCGCCTATTCCCAAAATCGCAAGAAAAATTCAGGCTCTTTGCGATGTGGGAATGGGATATATAAAGCTCGGTCAGCCCGCCACCACCCTTTCGGGAGGAGAGGCTCAGAGGGTCAAGCTTTCAAGCGAGCTTTGCAAACGGGCTACGGGTAAGACGGTTTATATTCTCGACGAGCCGACAATCGGACTTCACACCGCCGATGTCCACAAGCTTATCGATGTGCTTCAGCGCCTTGTGGACGCAGGCAATACCGTTATAATCATCGAGCACAACATGGATGTCATCAAAACCGCCGATTACATCATTGACATCGGTCCCGAGGGCGGAAACGGCGGCGGAAGGGTAGTGGCAAGCGGCACTCCCGAGAAAATCGCAAAGAGCAAAAAATCCTATACCGGTCATTTTCTTAAAGAAGTGCTTTAAAAACGGGTAAGCCCGACAAAACGGAAATATCGGCTTTTTCGGCAGATAATGCGGCCGTCCCAAGGCCTTATTTAATATTTACATTGCGTTAAACTATTTCACCGACGGTTAATGTATAATTAATTTCGCAGATAGCAAAAAATGAAAGACGGGAGGCGGTTTCCTGTTCGGATATGTCAAGGCGGCAAAGCCTGATCTGAGAGTCAGAGACTACGAGGCCTATCGGGGAATATACTGCTCTCTTTGCAAGACCCTCGGTAAAAGCTACGGTATTTTGTCCCGTTTTACCCTTAACTATGATTTTGTGTTTTTGGCGCTGCTCCGTCTTTCTTTGTCGGAGGATAAGGGCATGCACTTCAAAAAGTGCCGCTGCTCCTTTAATCCCGTCGTCAAATGCAATAAGCTTTGCACCGACGACGGCTCTCTCGAATATTCGGCCGATGTGGCCATGCTGCTGCTTTACGGCAAGGTGTGCGACAACATAAAGGACGAAAGCTTTTTTAAACGGCTCGGCTATCGCTTGCTCCTTCCCTTTGCAAAAGCGAAACGCAAAAAGGCGGCAAAAAAGCATCCCGGGCTTTCGAAAAAAATCGACGCCCTTCTCTCCGAACAGCAAAAGGCCGAATGCAGCGAAAAATTCAGCCTCGACGCCTGCTGTCATCCTTCGGCGGCGGCGCTTGCCGAAATAACATCCTACGGCATTGAAAACAGCGCCGTGAGGCGCATATACGAACGCATAGGATATTGCATAGGCAAGTGGGTATATCTTGCCGACGCTCTCGACGACCTTGAAAGCGACAGGGACAAAAAACGCTTTAATCCGTTTCTCGTAAAATACGGCGGCGGCTCTGAAAAGCAGATGCAGGAGGACGCCGTTTGCCAGATGAATGTGTGTATAAGCGAGGCCATAGCGGCCTATGAGCTTTTATCGGTCAAAAATTTCGGCGATATTCTCGAAAATATACTTTACAGGGGATTGCCCTCGGTACAGCGGGAAATTCTTCTTAAAAAGGCCGAAAAAGCCGCTCAAAGCAAAAAATGATTTATTAAACAATAAAATATTTCGGAAATGCTCCTTCAAAAGCGTGTTTTCGAAAAATCACGGCTCATGAACAGCCCGGGTTAAAAAAACGAAAAGACTTCCTTGAAATGAAAGGAGAAACAAAATGAACGACCCTTATTCGGTGCTCGGCGTGCCGAGGGATGCAACCGACGATCAGATCAAAGAGGCATATCGGGCCCTTGCAAGGAAATATCACCCCGATAACTATTCGGGGAATCCCCTTTCCGACCTTGCTCAGGACAAAATGAAGGAAATAAACGAAGCATACGACGCCATAATCGCCGAGCGAAAGGCGGGCGGCGGCGCAAACGCAGGCTATAACAGCTACGGCGGCAACAGATACGGAACGGGCGGCACCGATTTTGCCGATGTCAGAAATCTGATTATGAGCGGAAGACTGGACGACGCACAGACCCTGCTCGACGGTGTGCCTGTAGAGAAAAGAAACGCTGAATGGTATTTCCTTAACGGCTCGGTACTTCACCGCAGAGGCTGGTTTGACGACGCCTACACAAGCTTTGCAACGGCGGTCAGGATGGATCCGCAAAACACGGAATACCGCTCCGCTCTCGATCACATCAACCGTCAGCGGACGGGCAGAGCCTACCGCACGGGAAACGGCGGCGGTGGCTGCTCGGGATGCGATATTTGCTCCTCCCTTATCTGCGCCGACTGCTGCTGCGAGTGTATGGGCGGCGACCTTATTTCCTGTTGCTGAGTTGCTGAGAGACCAAAAACAAGTTACTCAGAGGTGTTATATGAAACAGAGTAAAAAAATAGCCCTTTGCGGCGTTATGACAGCCCTTTCGGTGGTTATAATGCTGGCGGCGTATTTCCCCTATCTGACCTTTGCGCTGCCTGCTCTTGCGGGAGCGGTGTTTTGCGTGGTCATGATAGAGATAGGCACAAAATGGGCGGTGGGAGGCTTTGCGGCCTCCGCGATACTTGCGGTGCTTTTTTGCGAAAAAGAGTCTGCCATGATGTTTACCTGCTTTTTCGGATTTTATCCGATACTTAAATCCTACTATGAAAAGATTCGTTCCCGAGTGGTGGAATATGCAGTTAAATTTGCCACATTTACGGCCTGCGTGGCTCTTGCATATTTCGTTATAATAAAGCTTTTCGGAATACCCATGGAGGGAATGGGCGACTTCGGAAAATATACCCCGTTAATTCTTCTTGCCATGGGTGAGGTCATGTTTTTTGCGTATGACCTGGCTCTTACCCAGCTTGTGACGGTCTATATGAAGGGTATGCACAAGAGGGTTTCAAAGCTTTTGAAATGAGCGAAAATATGATTTATGATGTTATAATAATAGGCGGAGGGGCGGCAGGTCTTGCGGCCGCCGGCTTTTCGACCGAACGGGGTTTTAACACCCTTATAATCGAAAAAAACTCCCGTCCCGCAAGGAAGGTTTTGATAACCGGAAAGGGTCGGTGCAATGTCACCAACAACTGCGATGTCCAGACCCTCATTTCCTCGGTGACAAAGAATAACCGCTTTTTATACAGTGCCTTTTACGGATTTAATTCGTCCGATACAATGGAGCTTTTCGAGTCGCTCGGCGTGCCTCTTAAAACCGAGCGGGGCAATCGCGTTTTTCCCGTTTCCGACAAGGCCTCTGACATTGTTGACGCCCTTTGCGGATTTGCGAAAAAAGCAAAAATTATAAACGCCGCTGCCCTTGACCTTATTATTGAAAAGGGCAGGGTAACGGGAGTCAAAACCGATGTCGGAGACTTTTTCGGACAAAATGTGCTTGTGGCCGCGGGAGGTCTTTCCTATCCGTTGACAGGCTCAACGGGGGACGGCTATAAGCTGGCCGAAAAGGCGGGACATAAAATCGTCGCTCCGACCCCCTCTCTCGTGCCCGTGGAAACCGAGGAGAGCTTTTGCAAAAAGGCAATGGGCCTTTCGCTTAAAAATGTCAGGGCGGAGGTTGAAGATACCGCAAAGCAAAAGATTGTTTTTTCCGAAAGCGGAGAAATGCTTTTTACCCATTTCGGCCTTTCGGGGCCGCTTGTTTTAAGCGGGTCGGCTCATATGCGCCCCTTTGAAAAGGACAGGTTTAAAATACATATCGACCTAAAGCCCGCCCTCGACATAAAAAAGCTGGAAAAGCGTATCGAGCGGGATTTTTCGGAAAATCTCAATCGTGATTTCGCAAACAGCCTTTCGGCGCTTCTTCCGCGAAAGCTCATTCCGATTGTCGTTGTGCTTTCGGGAATTCCCGCCGACAAAAAGGTCAACCAGATAACCGCAACCGAGAGAAAAAGCCTTGCCGAGCTTTTAAAGAATCTGACCCTTACGGTCAAAAAGCTCCGTCCGATTGAGGAAGCCATAATCACATCGGGAGGGGTGGATGTTAAGGAAATCGACCCGAAAACCATGCAGTCTAAGCTTTGCGGGGGACTGTTCTTTGCCGGAGAGGTGCTCGATGTCGACGCATATACCGGCGGATTTAACCTTCAGATAGCCTTTTCCACCGCCGCCCGCGCGGCCGAGGGCTTTGAGAAGGCGCGGTAAAAAACACGGCATGTAAAACGGCATAAGCTGTATTATGCTTTGAAAGCGACCGTGGCTCGGCCACCGATTGTTTAAGATGAAATTATGTTTTGCGGAGGAAATATTATGTTTAAAATCGCCATAGACGGTCCCGGCGGCGCCGGAAAAAGCACGGTGGCAAAGGCCGTGGCAAAACAGCTTGAAATAATATATGTGGATACCGGCGCTCTTTATCGGGCGGTGGGCGTATATGCCCTCGAAAAGGGTGCAAAGACAGATGTCGGCGAACAGGTCGTTCCCTTGCTTTGCGGGCTGTCGGTCGAGCTGGAATTTAAAAACGGCGTTCAGTCGGTGCTTGTTAACGGACAGGATGTTTCGGGGAAAATCAGAACTCCCGAGGCTTCTATGGCCGCCTCAAACGTATCGGCAATCCCCGAGGTCAGAAAATTTTTGTTCAACACCCAAAGGGACATTGCAAAAAAACACAGCGTCATTATGGACGGACGGGACATCGGTACGGTTGTACTTCCCGACGCAGAGGTAAAAATCTTTTTGACCGCATCGCCGAAGGCTCGCGCCATGCGCCGATTCAACGAGCTTAAAGGCAAGGGCATGGATGTGTGCTTCGACGACGTGCTCCGCGAGCTTAACGAAAGGGATCATAACGATTCAAACCGCGCCGTTGCGCCCTTAAAGCCTGCCGAGGACTCGGTTACGGTGGACACCGACGAAATGACTCTCGAACAGGAGATCGACGCCGTTCTCGACATTATTAAATCAAAAATCGATTTAAAGTGATAATGCGGCGTTCTGTTTATTAAAAACCGCAGAAAAAGCCTTGCAAAAGCGGTTATGCTTTGATTTGCGGGAAGCACTTTATTTGTAAAAGAGGGGAAAACCTTGAATAGTCTTTTGTTTAAAATCCTTTATCCTTTTGTGTGGCTGTTTATGAAAATTTTTTATCCCTTTGAGATAATCGGGGAGGAAAAGCTTGAAAAACAGGACAAAATAATAATTTACGCCAACCATATCTCCTTTCTCGACCCCATAAATCTCATAATTCTTGCCCACAGAAACAAAAAGGTGCTTAACTTTATGGCCAAGGACGAGCTGTTTAAAAATGCCCTTTTCTCGTGGTTTTTAAAGAAAATGGGGGCCTTTTCGGTTAAAAGGGGAGAGGGTGCCGCCAGCCTTAAAAAGGCGGCCGAAATTCTTGAAGAGGGTAAAACCTTTTGTATCTTTCCCGAAGGCACACGCTCCAAAAACGGTCAGCTCGGCCGACCGAAATCGGGAATTTCCTTCCTTATGTGTGAAATGGGAGTGCCTGCCCAGCCGGTAGCCATTGTGACAAAGGGACAGAAAATGAGGGTTTTCCAAAAGACCAAGATCGTGGTATGCGACGAGGTCACTCTCGACGGACAGACCGTCGAAATGAGCGACCGCCGCGCGCTCAGAGATCTTTCGGCAAAGCTTTTTGAGCCGATCGCTCAGGCCATAGAGCAAAACAAATAAGAAGGAGTCCTTCTTTCCAAAGCAAACGAAATTAAAACGGACAGACATTTTAAAGACACGCCGTTTTAAAAAATATAACGACCGTAATCGGAGAATTTAACTTGAATATAAAGGTTGCAAAAAGCGCGGGCTTCTGTTTCGGAGTCAGCCGCGCAATGAAGCTTGCCGAAGAGCTTTCGGACAGCGGAAAAAGGGTGACCACCTTAGGTCCCATAATACATAATCCCCAGGCGGTGGCCGCTCTTGAAAAAAAGGGCGTGACCGTGGCAAAATCCCTTTCGGACTGCAAAGAGGGCTGCACGGTCGTCATACGCTCCCACGGAGTGCCCAAAAAAGTATATGACGAGCTGAGAGAAAGAAATCTCGAATATGAAGACGCCACCTGTCCTTTTGTGGAAAAAATACATCGCATTGTCGAAAGGGCGTCGGCCAAAGGCGACATCATTCTCATAGCAGGGGATAAAAACCACCCCGAGGTGGAGGGTATAATGGGATTTGCGACCACCCCCGTTTTTGTTTTTGAAAGCCTTGATGAGCTGCAAAAAATTTTGGATAATATTCCAAAAAATCAAAAAAACAACATTACGGCGGTTTCACAAACCACTTTTGACTCGATTTTATGGAAAAAAAGCGAAAAATTTATCGAAAAGGTATGTACAAACGCAAAAATTTTTGATACAATATGTGATGCGACCTCCAAAAGGCAAAAGGAGGCCGAGCAGCTCTCCCGCGAAAGCGACCTTATGATAGTTATCGGAGGCCGCCAAAGCTCCAATACCGCCAAGCTTAAAAGCATTTGCCAAAAGAACTGCAAAACAATTCTTTGCGAAACGGCCGACGAGCTTGACGAGCAGCTTTTAAAAAACGGGAGCAAAATCGGAATTACCGCCGGTGCTTCGACGCCGGCTGTGATTATAAAAAGTGTTCTTGAAAGAACAAAAAAAATCATCGACACCGTCGATAACAAGGAGGAACTGCTATGACAACAGCAGAAACCATGGAAACGCAGGCAACCCCTGCTACCAATCCCGAAAGTGAGGTGGCTCAGGAAAGCTCTGCATCGACGCCTGTCGCTGCCCCGGAGAAATCTTTTGACGAAATGTCGGATATGGAAGCTCTTGAGTATTCGCTCAACCATATGAGCACCGACCAGCATGTTAAGGGTTATGTACTTGCCGTAACCCCCACCGAGATCCAGGTCGATATCGGAAGAAAACATGCGGGTTATGTGCCCATCGACGAATATTCCGCCGATCCCGATGTTAAGGCAAAGGACGAAGTTAAGGTCGGAGATGTACTTGACCTTATCGTTATGCGTACGAATGATCAGGAAGGAACCGTAATGCTCTCCAAAAAGCGTTACGACGCGTCGGCCATTTGGGAAAATTTCTGCGCCTCTGCCGGAACAGACGACATTCTCACCGGTAAGGTTACCGAGGTGGTCAAGGGCGGAATCCTGGTCATGAGCAAAGGTATCCGTGTATTCATCCCCGCTTCTCAGGCAACCGCATCCCGCGGAGAGTCTCTTGAGGAGCTTCTCCACCAGACCGTTAAATTCCGTATTCTTGAGGTCAACCGTCAGCGCCACCGTGCCGTAGGCTCCATCCGCTCGGTCCTTCGCGACGAGAGAAAAGAGCAGGAGGCCGAATTCTGGAACAACATCGAGGAAGGAAAGGTTTATACCGGCAAGGTGAAATCCCTTACCTCTTACGGCGCATTTGTCGATCTCGGCGGAGTAGACGGAATGGTTCATATTTCCGAGCTTTCCTGGAGACGCATCAAAAATCCTTCCGAGGTCGTTTCGGTAGGCGATGTTATCGAGGTATATGTTAAGTCCTTCGACGCCGAGAAGCGCAGAGTTTCTCTCGGATACAAGAAGGCCGAGGACAACCCCTGGAGCATCTTCCTTCGCGACTACAAGGAGGGCGATGTTGTTAATGTCAAGATCGTCAGCATGACCGCTTACGGCGCATTTGCAAACATAATCGAGGGAATCGACGGACTTATTCATATTTCTCAGATTTCCCACGATCGCATTGCCAAGCCCCAGGATGTTCTGACAGTCGGCCAGGAGGTTGAGGCCAAGATCACCCAGATCGATACCGAAAGAAAGCGCATCAGCCTTTCCATTAAGGCTCTTACCGAGCCCGAAGCTGCCGCAGAGGAAGCTCCCGCAGAGGAGACTGTCGCAGAGGAAACTACCGCAGAGGAAACTGCCGCTGAGGAAGCTCCTGTCGAGGAGACTGCCGCAGAGGAAGCAGCCGAGTAATTCGGAAAGCGCGGCAGCATAAAGCCGTATTATAAAACGGGTCCGTTTTTAAAATCGGGCCCGTTTTTTTGTGCGCTTACTTGCATAATATTTATTATGAAAAATATCATCGACAATCCTTTAAGGGGGATTATATGTATATAACGCAATTTTTTATCTGTACGAAATTCTTAATAGGCTTCGTGAAAACAAAAAGAAACGACAACTCTCTTTCGAAAATTGCCGTTTCTCTTTTGGCGGAGAAATGGGGATTCGAACCCCAGATACGGTTGTAGCCGTATACACGATTTCCAATCGTGCTCCTTCGACCAGCTCGGACATTTCTCCGTGTCTCGTCAGTCGACCTTGCTATTATACCTAATACAAAGCAAAAAATCAATAGGAAAATCATTTTTTTTAAAAATATTTTTTTGCCCTTTGTGTTTTTTCTGTTTGTGTGATATTATAGTTAAAACGGAGGTGAGGTAATGCGGTATATAAAGGCTGTTTATAAAGCATTTACCCTTTTCGGAAAAAAGATAACCCACGACGCGGTGGCGGCCTTTTCGGCCCAAACGGCTTTCTTTATAATTATCTCGGCATTTCCTTTTTTGGTGCTCATTGTCTCGGTGCTGGAAAAAATACCATTTATCAGCGCCGACATGATGTATACCGTTATGGATATTTTTCCCCGCACGGTTATGGAATATATGGAAAACATAATAAAAGAAATATGCTCGGGCAATTCGGTGGCCATAATTTCAATTTCGGCGGCGGTGCTGCTGTGGGCGGCTTCAAAGGGCGTTACCTCAATCATGCGCGGACTTAACTTTATTTATAAAATAGACGATAAACGAAATTTTTTTGAAATAAGGCTGGCCTCGGTCGGATATACAATCGGGTTTGTTGTGTATATAGTGCTGACCCTTGTTTTCATATTCGGCGGGGGAATGCTTTCAAGCCTTTTGAAAAGCCGCCTGCCCGAAAATCTGTTTTTTACGGTTATATATCGCATATTCAGCTTTTTGGGAAAGCTGATGCTTCTTACGGTACTTTTCGGGCTTGTTTATCTCATCGTTCCCAAAAGAAAAGCCACGATTAAAAGCCAGCTCCCCGGAGCGGCGCTGTCGGCTCTCGGATGGCTGGGATATTCATGGTTTTATTCCTTCTATACCGACCATTTGGCGGGGAATTCATATGTATACGGAAGTCTTACATCCATAATTCTCATTATGCTTTGGCTGTATGTCTGCGTGTATATCTTTTTCATCGGCGGGGAGGTTAATTCCATTATCTCGGGCGAGGAGCTTTGGGAAATCGAAAGCGACTTTGAAAAGGGACGGCAGAAATGATACGACATTGAGAAAACGGGATTTACAAAATGCGGCCGACTGAATACTCTTTGAATATTTATGCAGAAAATATGAAAAAAAATAAATTTTTCTCTTGACAAATTAATTTAAAGTGGTATAATTCAGATAAATCAACCGAGCCAAACTAATTTAACCGACGGAATTTCGATAAAATTCCTTTAAAAAGCCCGGTTAAAAAACATAAACAAATTTTTCGGGAGGAAATTGAAATGGATAAAAAGGATATTAAAAAGGTCGTTCTTGCCTATTCCGGCGGACTTGACACCTCAATAATCATTCCCTGGCTGAAGGAAAACTACAATAACTGCGAGGTCATTGCCGTTTCCGGTGATGTGGGGCAGGGAACAGAGCTTGACGGACTTGAGGAAAAGGCTCTCAAAACCGGCGCTTCCAAGCTTTATGTTGAGGATTTAAGACAGGAATTTGTTGAAGATTACATCTGGCCCACCCTTAAAGCCGGAGCGGTTTACGAGGGAGAATATCTGCTCGGGACCGCCTTTGCAAGACCCTCCATTGCCAAGAGGATCTGCGAAATAGCCAAGGCCGAGGGTGCCGACGCCATCTGCCACGGCTGCACCGGTAAGGGCAACGATCAGGTGCGTTTTGAGCTTACCATTAAGGCTCTTGCTCCCGAAATGGAAATAATCGCTCCCTGGAGAATATGGGACATTAAATCGAGGGACGAAGAGATCGACTATGCCGAGGCTCACGATATTCCCCTTAAAATAAACAGAGAGACCAACTATTCCAAGGATAAAAACCTCTGGCACCTTTCCCACGAGGGACTTGATCTTGAAGATCCCGCCAACGAGCCTCAGTATAATAAGGAAGGCTTCCTGGAGCTGGGCGTTTCTCCCGAGCAGGCTCCCGACAAGCCCACCTATGTTACCGTTTCCTTTGAAAAGGGTATTCCCGTGGCTGTGGACGGCAAAAAAATGTCGGCTGTGGAAATCGTCGAGACCCTCAATAAGCTCGGCGGCGAAAACGGAATCGGTCTTGCCGACATCGTGGAAAACAGGCTTGTCGGTATGAAGTCGAGAGGCGTATACGAGACTCCCGGCGGCGCCATTCTTTACAAGGCTCACTCGGTGCTTGAGACCATCTGCGTCGACAGAGACACCATGCATTATAAGGAACTTGTAGCTCAAAAATTTGCCGAGCTTGTATACTACGGCAAGTGGTTTACCCCTCTCAGAGAAGCTCTTTCGGCCTTTGTGGATAAGACCCAGGAGAATGTTACCGGCGATGTAAAGCTCAAGCTTTATAAGGGCAATATGATAAACGCCGGAGTCACCTCTCCCCATTCCCTTTACAGTGAGGAGTTTGCCACCTTCGACGCCGATAATGTTTACAACCAGAAGGATGCCGACGGATTTATCAATCTTTTCGGACTGCCCATTAAGGTCAAGGCGTTGCTCGAGAAAAAGGATAACTGATAAAGTTTTAATTTTAATGCCCTCGGCGGGAAACTCCCGAGGGCATATTTTGATAGAGAAGCAATTTTGTAAAGAAAAAACCTGCCGCACGGGTATGCCGCCCGGACAGCACCGACAAACCGACACCCGTGGATTTGCGGACAGGGGATTATTCAACACCTAATATTAAGGAGAATGCTTGTGAAACTTTGGGAAAACGGATTGCACGCCGCTTTAAACGAAAACGCCGACGATTTCAACTCGTCGATTTCCTTCGACGGAGCAATGTATAAGCAGGATATTGAAGGGTCGATTGCCCATGCAACAATGCTTTGCGAGCAGGGCATAATTTCAAATGACGATTGCAAAAAAATTGTCGACACCCTTAAAAATATTCTTGAAGAAATAGAAAAGGGGAGCCTTGAAATCGACCCTTCTGCCGAGGACATACACAGCTTTGTGGAATTTGAGCTTACAAAGCGCATCGGCGACGCGGGAAAACGCCTTCACACGGCCAGAAGCCGCAACGACCAGGTGGCGGTGGACATCCGCCTTTATTTAAGAGAACAAACCGACGAAATATCAAGGCTTTTGAGCGACCTTTTGGCGGTCATATGCGATAAGGCAGGGCAGTATAAGGACACCGTAATGCCCGGATATACCCACCTTCAGCGCGCCCAGCCCATAACCTTCGGCCATCATCTCTGCGCCTACGGAATGATGTTTCTGCGGGACAGGCAGCGGCTTTTGGATTGCCGCAAGCGGCTTAATGTCAGCCCTCTCGGCAGCTGTGCCCTTTCGGGAACGGCGTTTCCCATAAACCGCGACCGCACGGCCGAGCTTCTCGGCTTTGACGAAGCTTGCATGAACAGCATCGACGGCGTTTCGGACAGGGATTTCTGCGTTGAGCTTGCAGCCGACATTGCCCTTATTATGATGCACCTTTCCCGTTTTTGCGAGGAAATAATTATGTGGTGCTCATGGGAATTCCGTTTTGTGCGCCTTTCGGATGCCTTTTCCACCGGCTCAAGCATTATGCCCCAAAAGAAAAATCCCGATATTGCCGAGCTTATAAGGGGCAAGACCGGTCGGGTATACGGCGATCTTAACGCCCTTTTGACCCTTTTAAAGGGTATACCTCTTGCATATAACAAGGATATGCAGGAGGACAAGGAGGCAATTTTCGACTCGGTCATAACGGTTAAAAAATGCCTGACCGTATTTTCTCCGATGCTCGAAAGCCTTACCGCCCTGCCCGAAAACATGAGAGCCGCCGCCGCAAAAGGCTTTATAAACGCCACCGACTGCGCCGATTATCTTTGCTCTAAGGGACTGCCCTTCAGAGAAGCCTATCGCATAACAGGCGAGATAGTGGCCTATTGCACCGAAAAGAACACCACCCTTGAAAATCTTGAGCTTTCGGAATATAAAAGGTTTTCCGAGCTTTTTGACGACGGCATTTTCGAGGCGGTAAATCTTGAAGCGGCGGTTGTAAGAAGAAAATCAAAGGGATGTGCCTCGGGAGTTTCGGTGGAGGAGCAAATCGGGTATATAAAGAATAAAATCAAAAAAGTTTGAAAAAATTAAAATTAGGGGTTGCATTATTTTAATTTTCTGTTATAATAATCGGGTCGGATATGGTGGATATAGCTCAGTTGGCTAGAGCGCCAGATTGTGGCTCTGGAGGCCGTCGGTTCGAGACCGACTACCCACCCCAAAAATCCCGTTCACTTTAGTGAGCGGGATTTTATTTTTTTATCTTGTCCTCTTAATTCTTCCTTCAAAATTAAATCGGTAACGGGATTTTCGGAAGGTAATGAGCAGTAGGTAAGAGGTAATAGGTGCGGTGCGGCAGCGCCGTCGATTTTAAATAAAAGGTTACACCCTGCTTTTTTGTGCAGAAAATTAAGTAATATAATCAGGTCGGAGCAAGTCGCGTGCATAATTGTAAAAAAAGAGCGCGCCGTCCTGCCGAGGCATACAGATGCCAAGGCCGAAATCGACGCGCCGACAAAAAAGGGAATAGGGTATGAGGAAGTTGTACAAGTATAATAGCACACATGACATAAAATGTAAATAGCAAATTTGAAAAAATTTAAAAAAAGCTTCGTCATATTTCGACAAAATTCCTGCAATACCGGGGACAATCACTGCTGACAGCTGATTTTTGTAAAAATATCAAAAAAATTCATAAAAAAATTAAAAATCAATCTTTATTTTTTGTCGTTCTTGTGGTATAATGTAAACAGCAAAACAGAAAGGCGAATTATCCGCTTTTCCGTATGCTCAGTTTCTTCAAGGAGTTGAAATGTATGAACATTACCATCACCGGACGAAAATTCAATCTTAAAGACAGCTTTCGCGATTATGCGGGGCAGAAAATGAAAAAAATTCAGCGTATTTTCGGAGACGATGTCGACGCCAAAATCACCGTAACGGTCGAAAAGGAATGGCAGACGGTTGAAAACACTCTTCGCAAGGACGGAATTGTTTATCGTGCCGAGTGCTCGGCTCCGATGATGGAAGAGGCGCTTGATAAAACCATAGACGACCTTATCAGAAAACTTCGAAAAAATAAAACGAGGGTTGAAAAAAAGCTTAAAGAGGTCTCATTCGAGCTTCCGCCCGACGACGGGGAGGTCGAGGAGGAAGGGGAAATCAAAATCGTCAGAAGCAAGCATTTCCCCGTTAAGCCTATGGACGCCGAGGAGGCGGTGCTGCAGATGAACCTTATCGGCCACCAGTTCTTTATGTTCAGGGATATGCATTCGGGTGAAATCAATGTGGTTTACCGCCGAAAGGACGGTAATTACGGCCTGCTTTGCCCCGAGGATTAAAGCTTAAAAAGCGGCCTTTGGCAGGATTTGAAGCCATGAGCGTTACAGCCGGGCGATTCGGTCGGTTCGTTATGTTCATGTAGCCTTCAGGACCGAGCTGTCAGGACGGCGGAAACACCGCCAACCGAAATATAAACGGACAAAGCGCCCGAGGAAATTTTTCCTCGGGCGCTTTTGCAGCCTATTTCAGCCGTTTTGATTTTTGTTTTCTGAAATCCCGTTTGTCCGTTTATTTGACCGTTACGCCGCCGAAAACGCAGGCGGCATCGATATAAAGGGTGTGCTCTCCGTTTTGTACTGCATTTCTTTGGTCGTCGGCCCCGCCGAAAACGCTTGTGGAATTGATTTTAACCGACAACCCTTCGGGAGCGTAAATTGTAATTCCGCCGAAAACCGCCGCGGCCTTAATTGCACAGTCGCCGTTTATAACGGCATTTCTCAGGTCACAATCAAGCCCGCCGAACACGGCCGAAAGCTCGGCTCCGTCGAAAATCTCACCGTCAAAATGAAGATCCGTTCCCGCAAAAACCGCCCGGCTGCTTTTTATGCGGCCGCTTTGTTTGACCGATTTAAAAACCCTGGCTCCTTTGGACGAAAAAACGCTTCCGAAAATCAGTCTTAACCCGATTATTATGATAACGGCGGCAAGAATGAGCTTCCACAAAATCATGAAGCTGAGAATTTTTCGACAGGCAAGCAAAAGAAGAACGCCTATGCAAAGGCCGATTATGCTGCCGGTTTTATCCCTGTCGGTTATAAGACCGATGGCGCATGGAACGATGATAAACAGCGTCCACCATCCTTCAAAAAACAGGTTGAGGGTGATAACGCCGAGACCGCTAAGGGCAATGATAACGCCCACCGCCGCAAGCACGATTCCCCATAAAATTCCGCTGACCTTTTTCATAATAACGCTCCTTTTAAAACAACTGTTTTAAATTCCCATAAAGTATATCATATTCAAAATCGAATTTCAATACCCGATTTCTCATCCCGTGGCTTGCGGAGGTAAATCGGGCAGCGTACCGAAAACAAAATCGGCGGGAGGTGTTTTTTCCGCATAAATGTAGCGGCAAAGAAAAGGGGATCGACCGTTTTACCGAGCGGACTCAATAAAAAACGAAAGCACCGTGCCGTAACGATTACATATATATTGTAGCACGGAAGCCGCCGGAACGCAAAATAACATTAAGCAGCAAAAGCCGATATTTCAAACCTGCAGAAAATTCCGTTATAACGGCCGAGAAATCTTGACAAACGGCAGCTTTGGCGATATAATAAAAGGAAATCTAAAGGGATGTGTGCATATGGTCAAAAGCATGACGGGATACGGTCGCTTTGAGGACGACGGCTCGGGAAGAAACATATCGGTGGAGATCAAATCGGTCAACCACCGCTATTTTGAATTTTCCTGTCGGGTGCCCGCTTCCTTCGGATTTTTGGAAGAAAAGCTTAAATCCTATGTCCGTTCCCGCGTTTCAAGGGGAAAGATAGATCTTTTCCTTTCGATAGAGGCATCGGAGGACGAAAACTGCACCGTATCGGTCAACACCGCCCTTGTAAAGGGTTACGCCAACGCCCTTAAAGAGGTGTCCGACATATGCGAGACGGCCGAAAAGGTCTCTCCGTCGGTGATTGCCCGTTTTCCCGGTGTTTTTTCGGTCAAAAAGGGAGAAGAGGACGAGGAGGCTCTTTGGCAGCAGGTTAAGGCGGTTGCCGAAAGGGCGGTCGACCGTTTTATCGAAATGAGAAAGGTCGAAGGGCAAAAGCTGAAGGACGATATTCTTGAAAAAACCGACAACATTCTCGATATGGTGTCGATCGTCGAAAGCAAGGCTCCCGAAACGGTGGAAAAATACCGCATAAGGCTTGAAACCAAGCTTAAAGAGCTGCTTGAGGACCGCGGAATAGACGAGCAGAGGCTTATAACCGAGGCGGCAATATTTGCCGATAAAATCGCCGTGGACGAGGAAACGGTCAGACTGCGCAGTCATATGTCCCAGATAAAAGATCTTCTCGAAATCGACGATCCCATCGGGCGCAAGCTTGACTTCGTTTTGCAGGAAAGCAACCGTGAAATCAACACCATCGGCTCCAAATCCCAAAACACCGACATTTCTCAGGTGGTCGTGGATGTTAAATCCGAGCTTGAAAAGATCAGAGAACAAATTCAAAATATAGAATAATCGTCTTAAAATGATTTTTCAGAACATTGAATAAGGTGAGAGAATGGAACTTGTAGGTATCGGATTCGGCAATCTTCTTGCCGCAGACAGAATTATTTCGGTCATTAATCCCGATTCCGCTCCCATTAAAAGAGTGGTGACCGAGGCGAGGGCTCAGGGATTGCTGGTCGACGCCACCCAGGGCAGAAAAACCGGCTCGGTTATCGTGTGCGACAGCGGGCATGTTGTGCTTTCCTATCTTTCTCCCGAAAAGCTTGTTTCGGGAATGGAAAGCGGCAGATAAGAGGAGGATAAAATGAAGGAAAAGGGAAGACTGTTTATTATTTCCGGCCCCTCGGGATGCGGAAAGGATACCCTGCTGAAGACTTATTTCGACCGCCACGAAGATGTTGAATTTTCCGTTTCGACAATAACGCGGCCGAAGAGAGATAAAAGCGACGACGAGAAATACAGCTTCGTGACTGTTGAGGCCTTTAAAGAGCTGATAGAGCAAAACAGGCTTCTCGAATATGCCGAATATTGCGGCAATTTTTACGGAACCCCCAAGGAGCCCATCGAAAAATGGATAAGCGAGGGCAAGGACGTGCTTGTCGAGGTGGAAACCGTCGGCGCCGAAAAGATAAAGGCCGAGATGCCCGAGGCAATAAGCATTTTCATTCTTCCGCCGTCGGTGGAGCTTCTTAAAAAACGCCTTTCGGGCAGAGCCACCGAAACTCCCGAACAGCTTAAAAAACGCCTTGACAAGGCCATTGAGGAAATGAAAAAATCGGTTTTTTACGACTATATTGTGGTAAACGACAGTTTGGAACAAGCGGCCGAGGCCTTTGAAAGAATAATTCTTTCGGATCGCCAAAAGACCGAGCGAAATATTAATTTTATCAACGAGGTGCTTAAAAATGCTTAACCCTGCAATAGGAAAACTTATCAACGCTTATGAAAACCGTTACGATCTTGTTATCGATGTGGCAAAGCGCGCCCGCCTTATAAGCAAGCGTGCCCAGCAAAACGACGAGATTCTTGTTGAAAAACCGGTGACGCTTGCCATGGAAGAGCTGGCCGAGGAAAAGTGCGGAAAATGACCGCAGTGCGGTGAAAAGCCGTTGTCGGAGCTTGCCGTGATACCGCAAAACGGACAGAGCGCTTTGTTTTGCGGCGGATGTTCGACAGGTAACCGATGTTTGTCTATCGGTTGTTTAAAAATCAAAATAATTTAAAGGGGGCTTGTCTGATGGGTGTTGTCATCGTCGGTGTGGCGGTAGAGCAAACGGCTTATCATTTTGACAAGCCCTTTGATTATGTCCTGCCCGAGCATCTTTTTAAACAAAATATCGTCGGATGCAGGGTGCAGGTGCCCTTCGGCAGAGGCACCGCTTCGCGGGTTGGTATGGTTATGTATAAAAAGCAGGAGGAGTCGTTGCCGGAAGGTCTTAAAGAGGTAGCCGATGTTTTGGACGGCGAGCCTGTTTTAAACGACGAAATGCTTGAGCTCGGCAAATACATCTCCGAGCAGAATTTCTGTCCTCTTTACGACAGCTTTAAGGCCATGCTCCCCTCGGGTATGAACATAAGGACAAGCCTTAAATATTTTGCCGCCGAAAACCTTCCGCCGCAAAAGCTCGAATCCCTTTCGAAAAGCCTTTCAAGGCTTTACGGGCTTTTAAAAACCCAGCCGAAGGGCATCGAAAGACAGCGGCTTGTGGGTGAGCTTAAATTTTCTCCCGAGACGCTGTCCTCGGCGTTGAAGGAGGGCATTTGCACGGCGACCGAAAGCGCCGACCGAAAAACCGGGGACATGACGGTCAGAACGGCGCGGCTCATAAAAAGCGAACAGGAGCTTGCCGAGCTTTCAAAAATCACTCCGAAGCAAAACGAGGTCATAAAGCTGCTTTGCGAGATCGGAGCCGCCACGGTTAAGGAAATATGCTATTTTACGGGCGTCGGAGAATCGGTGGTGAAGGCTCTCGAAAAGAAGGAAATCATAGAGCTTTACGATTCCGAGGTTTATCGCACTCCCGAAGTGACGGCCGAGGGCGAGCACAGGATAACGCTTAACGCTCAGCAAAAGACCGCTTTTAACACCTTTAACGGCATGATGAAAAGCGGAAAGGCGGGCTGCGGTCTTTTATACGGCGTGACCGGCAGCGGAAAAACCGGCGTTTACCTAAAGCTCATCGACGAGGCCTTGAAAAATAAAAAAGATGTAATCGTTATGGTGCCCGAAATATCCCTTACCCCGCAGCTGCTGTCTGTTTTTAAAGGACGTTTCGGCGACAGTATTGCGGTTTTCCACAGTCGGCTTTCTCTCGGAGAACGGCTTGACGAATGGAAAAGGGTGAAGCGGGGAGAGGCTAAAATAGCCGTGGGTACCCGCTCGGCGGTGTTTGCTCCCCTTGAAAATCTCGGCCTTATCATCATCGACGAGGAGCAGGAGCACACATATAAATCCGAGGCTGCCCCGAGGTTCCACGCAAGGGATGCGGCCAGATTCCGCGCGGTAAAAAACAATGCCCTGTTGCTGCTTTGCTCGGCCACTCCGTCGATTGAAAGCTATGCCAAGGCCGGGGAGGGAAAGTATACCCTCGCCAAAATCACAAAAAGATACAACGACGCCCCGCTTCCCAAGGTTGAAACGGTTGATATGCGGGAGGAGATCAGACAGGGCAATTTGACCGTGATAAGCGGCCGATTGCTGTCGCTGCTGGAACAGAAGCTTTCACAGCATAAGCAATCAATACTTTTGCTCAACCGCAGGGGTTACAATACCCACATAACCTGCGTTTCCTGCGGAAAGACCCTGACCTGCGACAATTGCAGCATTTCATTGTCCTATCACAAGGCAAACGGACGGCTTGTATGCCACTATTGCGGGGCTTCAAAGCCGCTGCCCGAAAGGTGCCCGGAGTGCGGCGGAGAGTTTATAAAAATGTCGGGAATGGGCACCCAGTTTGCCGAGGACAGCCTTAAAAAGCTGTTGCCCGACGCGAGAATTTTAAGAATGGACGCCGACACCACAATGGCGAAAAATTCCCACGCCGAAAAGCTGGCCGCATTTTCACGGGGGGAATACGATATTCTCATCGGCACTCAAATGGTGGCCAAGGGACTTGATTTTGAGGATGTCGACCTTGTGGGGGTGCTCAATGCCGATCAGGCCGTTTATAACAGCGATTTTCGGGCGTACGAGCGGGCTTTTTCGCTGCTGACCCAGGTCATAGGAAGGGCGGGAAGAGCCTCGGGAGAGGGCATAAGCGTGCTTCAGACCATCTCTCCCGACGAGGACATCATCGAAATGGCGGCTTCCCAGGATTACGACGCGTTTTTTGAAAAGGAAATGAGCCTGAGAAGGGTTATGGAATACCCGCCTTTTTGCGATATCTGTATGCTTGGATTTGTCTCTGCAAACCGCGAACAGGCCGAAAGCACGGCGGCAAAATGCCTTGAAATTCTGCAAAAGACCGTTTCGGAAAGATATTCCGACTTAACCGTAAGGGTCATGGGTCCCGCCCCCGCGGGCATTCTCAAGGTCGGCGGAAAATTCCGATACAGAATAATAATCAAGTGCAAAAATACAAAAAAATTCCGCAGCGCCCTTAAAGATGTGCTTTGTGAAACCGGCAAAATTTCGGGAAGGGTAACGGTGTTTGCCGACATGAACCCCGAGGGGATAATGTAAAGGGCAAAGCTGCTGTCAAAATGTTTTTTGCGAGCAATTCCCGCACCGCCCATGCCGAAAGGCCGGCGGGACAAAAAGACCCGAAACATAAACAAAACCCCTTCTGTCACAGCAGGCCGCAGCCGACAGAGGGGGTTTAATGTTTTAAATTTAATTCCGATGACAAGCTGTTACGGCTTCAACGGTGAGAAAAACCGCTCTTCAAAATCCTTGGCGGGAAGGGGCCTCGAAAAATAGTAGCCCTGCATTTCATTGCAGCCGAAGCGCAGCAACGTGTCGGCCTGCTCCTTGGTTTCAACTCCCTCGGCGATTATGTCGATTCCGAGCGCTCTTGCCATATTGACGACCGAAAATATTATTATATCGCTCTTTTTATTGCCCTTTTCACCGGCAAGGAACTTCATATCAAGCTTTAGCCTGTCTGCGTCGATGTCTTTAAGAAAATTGAGAGAAGAATATCCCGATCCGAAATCGTCCATTTCCACCGCAAAGCCCGCCTTGTGCAGCTTTTCCACAACCGAGAGTACCCTCTTGCTGTCGTCGACAAAGGCGCTTTCGGTTATTTCTATGTGAACGGCGCTTGGGGGAAGGTCGTATTTTTTCAAAACGGCAGTAAATTTATCCTGAATATTGTTTTGCTGGGTGCTCACTCTCGACAGATTTATCGAAATAGGCACCGTCCCGGGTTTAATGTTATATTCCTTTTCCCACTTCTTCAGGTTTTGACAAACCTTTTCAAAGACAAAAAGGTCGATATCTGCAATATAGTTGCTTTTTTCAAGAAGAGGGATGAAAAGGGCGGGGGAGAGCAGGCCTCTTTTCGGATGACGCCAGCGTATAAGAGCCTCGGCTCCGATAAGCCTGCCGGCACCGTAATCTGTCTGGGGCTGGAACCACACCTCAAACTGCTCCTGCTCAACGGCCGATTTGATGTCGGCCAAAAGCTCGCACTGCTC
Source organism: uncultured Eubacteriales bacterium (assembly GCA_934486455.1). Lineage (GTDB taxonomy): Bacteria > Bacillota > Clostridia > Oscillospirales > Acutalibacteraceae > UMGS1484. Next base: position 18,770 of record CAKSPR010000009.1, on the reverse strand, counting down.
ATATTCAACGGCCATCATGCCTTTTTTATAGTAGGCAACATTTTTCTGAAAGCTGCCCTTTACGGATTCGAGAGCCAAATATGCCTTATAGCTCATCGTGTAGGAATCGCAGTCTCTTTCGCAAAGATCGTAAACTCCCATGTGAAGCTTGATGGGAAAGGAAAGATTGTACGCCGCAAAGCATTGGTTAAAATTGTTATAGCATTGCTCCACCGTACAAGCGTCATCGGCGCAAAAACGGATGAAATGGTCGGCGTTGATGTGGGCGGAAAAGCTGTCCTCGTTGTTATACCGCCTCATACATGCGGCAAAGTCTTTCAGCAGACGATTGCCTACATCATATCCGTAAATCCCGTTGATGTCGTGGAAGCGGTCTATATTGTATCGCTGAACACGGTATTTTCTGCCCGGATTATTTTTCATCCATTTCTCGATCCGGCTGTTAAGTTCGCTGAAATTTAAAAGTCCCGTAAGTGGATCGTATTTGCTTATGATGATGTTTGAAATATCCTCGCAGGAAAACACGATGTAATCCTTTTGGCTGTCGAGATATTCAAAGGCCATTCTTTTGTAGCACTCCGCCCGGCGGTTCGGAGATTTTATTCCGACCTCTGCAATATAAACGGGCTTTTTTTCGAGATTTTCGCAAACCGTTTTAAGATGCAGCTCGTCTGCGGACGAGGCGTAACCCGATTTAAACAGCATATGATTGTCGAGCAGCTCGTCGACCAGTCGGTCGTAGCAATCGCCGTCGAAATTCAGGATATTGAAAAAATATCCCGACAGCATATCATCAATGCTGATGAGCTTCTGAGTTTTGCATTCGATGAGAATAATGCCGTCAAAACGCTCGGAAAGGAGCCTTTTTGCCAACGCGCTTTCAGAAATTCTCTTTTTGATTTCAATGTTTGAATTCATTTTACCGTCACATTTCTTCGAACGGGAAATCGCCCGATTGATATTTCAGCTTCTGTAATTTTTTGCGGTTATGCGAATGTATAAATCACTGTAATTATATTTAATACACTTCAGTATTATAGCACACAACCAGTAAAAAGTAAAGCAAAATGGAGCAAATTCTGCTTTTATGACAAAAAGGACTTATACCGTATAAAAATAATACGGCTTGCAAAACCGCCGTTTCGCTTATCACTCCCATCGCTTTGATTTCCGCCGTGGTTGTCAAGCCCTGCAACGGCAGGGGGCTCGCTGCGCGTTCCCCGGTTCACTGTCCGTTTCTATGTTGCGCGTGCAATAATCATATTGTTTAAGAATAATCGGCGATCAAAAATCGGCAAAAAAAGAAAAGCCGCTGGTTAAGCGGCTTTTCAAATGGTGGAGACGGAGAGGATCGAACTCTTGACCTCTTGAATGCCATTCAAGCGCTCTCCCAGCTGAGCTACGCCCCCACATTCTGTTGCTTTTTCGGGAAAGAATTATCGGTCTCCCGAACGGCAATGGTATATTACCACAACCAAAGAAAAAATGCAAGTCTTTTTTTAAAAAAATTTAAAAATCTTGACTTTTGTTTTTTCGGAGAATATATTAATACCGATGAAGTATCTGTTTCGCCGGACATAAGCGTTTGAAAAATTAAACGCAAGCGGACGGAAACGGACGCCGATACAGCTTGCCTGTAAGTGCTTCGGGCGGCGGGGTATGGGACGGGCGTTTTGCGCGTCGGGAACGGCGGAGAAAAACACAAAACACCCCGATGGGGTGAGAATGGAAGTGAAGCGGTGAAAATATCGAAAAAAGACGATGGGAAAATACTGCTTTACTTTCTTTACGGTCAGCTCGGCCTTTCGGTCGGCGAGGTCAAACGGTTGAAAAAACGGGAGGGCATTCTCGTAAACGGTCGGCCGGTCACAGTCAGATATGTGCTCAAAGAGGGGGATATTCTCGAGCTTTCAAAGGAAGAGCGGCGCTCGGAAAGTATTCCTCCCTGTGATATTCCCCTTGATATAATCTACGAGGACGAGGATGTTCTGGCGATAAATAAGCCGTCGGGACTGGCGGTGCATCCGTCGGCGGGCAACAGGGAAATTACCCTTGCGGGCGGGGTTATGAATTATTATAAAGACCAAAGCTTTGTTTTCAGGGCGGTGGGGAGGCTCGATAAATACACATCGGGAATTGTGGTAATCGCCAAAAACGCCGACGCCGCCTTTAAGCTCGGCCGACAGTTTAAGGATGAAAGGGTCAAAAAAACATATTTCGGGCTTGCCGAGAGCAGCCCCTGCCCTCAAAACGGAGAAATATCCGCCCCCATAAGGCGGCAGGAGGGAAGCGTCATCAAAAGGGAGGTCTCTCCCCTCGGAAAGACGGCCGTTACCCGTTATGAGACGGTCGAACAAAGAAAGGACGGCACCCTTTTAAAGCTGTATCCTCTAACCGGCCGCACGCATCAGATACGGGTGCATCTTGCATACATCGGATGCCCACTGAAATATGATTTTCTCTACGGAACGGAGGAGGAGGGAAAGCATTTCCTGCTGCATTGCGGAGAGCTTGAAATTGAGAAAAAGGACGGCAAACGGCTTTTGCTTTACGCCCCCTGTCCTTTTTAGCAGCTGCCCGACGGGCAAAAAAATAACTTTATTTTTTAAAGAGTTGCACGGCTTTGTGCAACTTTTTTTATTTTTGTGCCCTTTTTTGAGGGCACAAGTGTCACTGCGGCTTGTACCCTATAAACTGATAATAGGAGGGAAAGTTATGTCAGTATACAGATTTTCTAAAAGAACACAGGGTCAGAACAACCTGACCGAGCATTTCAAGGTGTCGGAATTCGCCAGCCACGACGGAGCCGACGAGGTTTTTATCGATCTCGATCTTGTCTATAAGCTCGAGGAGATACGCCGCCGTTTCGGCAGTCCCATAATCATTTCAAGCGGATACCGCACACCGTCGTGGAACAAAAGGGTGGGCGGAGCTTCAGGCTCTTTCCACACGGCGGGAAAGGCCTTCGACATCATTGTTAAGGGCGCATCGCCCTATGATGTGGCTCATTTTGCCCAAGGGCTCTGGATAAAGGGAATAGGCTGCTATAAGGACGAGGGCTTTGTGCACATCGACGCCAGACGGGAGCAGGCCTTTTGGTACGGAAAGGCGGTTAAATACACCGATACCTTCGGGAATTTCCCGTCCTGCGAATGCTTCGTGAGAAATGTGCGGCTTGCCCATATGACCGACGGCTGGACCATGCCCAAGCACGGCATAACCGACAGCGCCGACGATGAGGAGTTTCTCAATATTCTTAAAGCCTCGGTGGTCAAAAGGTCAAACACCTATTCCAATGTCGTGAGAATAGTGCAGCACACGGTGGGAGCAGGCGAGGACGGCATTGCCGGAGAAAACACCGTCAGAAAAATAAAAGAGTGGCAGGCCGAAAACGGACTTGTCGCCGACGGCGCTTTCGGAATACAGTGCTGGAAAAAAGCGCTGGGAATATAGGAGGCAAGCTTATGAAGATAAACTGGAAGGTAAGGGTCAAAAATCCCCAGTGGTGGCTTTCGATGGCTCTTGCGATTGTTGTACCCGTCGGTGCATACTACGGCCTTACAGGCTCGGATATAACATCCTGGGGAGTCTTTTTTGCCACTCTTAAAAGAGCGGTGCTCAATCCTTATGTCTGCTTTACCGTTCTTGCAAGCGTGTGGAACGCCGTCATCGACCCAACCACAAAGGGCGTTTCGGACAGCGAGCAGGCGCTTTTTTACGACAGTCCTAAATGTAGCAATATGAAATAACGCCGCAAAAATCGGCACCTGCTTTTGCTTAAACCGAAAATATCGCATATCCCGCATTAATTGCCGACAGCCTGCGACAAATGCCCGAAAAAAGCTCTGCCGCCGACGGATAAAGTCCGTCGGCGGCTTTTTCGTTTTGAAAACAGGCGCCACGGCGAAAAAAGAACGGCAAAAGCGGATTTAAAAAGGGGACAGAGCGGAAGAAGCCGAGCCCGAAACGGCTGAAGCAACATTGCCCGAAAACCGAAGAGAGGGGCAAAATATTCGCCTTGACTTTCGAGCGTATTAAGATATAATTGTATATGTATAAAACCATAATTCCGCTCGGGGAGCTTTGCGCTGCACTTTAATGAGCCGCGGGGGACTTCGGGGCGGAACAAAATAATTTATATCGGAGAAGAAAATATGCTTTTTGATATAGGAATTATAGGAGCGGGAGCGGTCGGAAGTCTGCTTGCGAGGGAGCTTTCGCGATATGAGCTTAAAATTTGTCTTGTCGAAAAGGGCAACGACGCCGCCTGCGGAGCCACAAAGGCCAACAGCGCCATAATCCACGGGGGCTTTGACCCTGTTCCCGGCACATTAAAGGCGCGTCTCAATGCAAGGGGGATCGGCCTTATGGAAAAGGCCGCGAAGGAGCTCAACGTCCCGTTCATAAAAAACGGTTCTTTGGTGGCTGCCTTTTCGGAGCAGGAGAAAAAGGGACTGTCCGAGCTTGTTATGCGGGGAAGGGAAAACGGAGTTTCGGGCCTTGAAATTTTGACCGGAAGCGACGCCAGACGCATCGAGCCTTTCCTTTCGGAAAAGGTGGTTGCCGCAATGCTTTCAAGCTGCGCCGCCATAATCTCTCCCTATGAGCTTGCCATTGCAGCCGTCGGAAACGCCATGGACAACGGCGCAACCTTCAAGCGCAATTTTGATGTTTGTGAAATATGCAAAAACGACGGGCGTTTCACCGTGAGAGCCAAAAACGGCCAGCAGTTCGACTGTAAATACCTTATCAACTGCGCCGGCGGCGGAGCGGATATAATAGCCGAGCTTGCGGGAGACGAGCCCTTCGGAATAATTCCGAGGGCGGGAGAATATCTGCTGCTTGATAAATCCGAGGGGCAAAAGGCAAAGCACACCATTTTCCGTCTGCCCGACGAAAACGGAAAGGGTATTCTCGTTACTCCCACCGTCGACGGAAACCTTCTCACCGGCCCCACGGCAAACAGGGTCGAGACCTACGAAAGCACCGAGACGACGGCTCAGGGACTTGACAAGGTCAGAAAAAGCGCAAAAACCACCCTGCCGTCCATCGACTTTTCCAAAACCGTTACTGCATTTGCCGGGGTGCGGGCGTCTGTGCCGGGCGGGGACTTTATAATAAGACCCTCCGAAAGGGTGGAAAATCTTATACACTGCGCGGGAATAGACTCCCCGGGGCTGACCTCTGCGCCTGCCATTGCCGAATATGTTATCGACATTTTAAAGGGCATGCCCATCGAATTCAACGAAAAGCGGGATTACAACCCCGTTCGACCCGACATTCACGCCTTCAGAAAAATGTCCCCGAAGGACAAAAACCTGTATATAAAGGAGCATCCCTCCTACGGACACATTGTTTGCCGCTGCGAGCTTATAAGCGAGGGGGAGATAATCGACGCCTTAAAACGCAACCCGCCCGCCCTTGACATGGATGGGGTGAAAAGGCGTACCCGCTCGGGCATGGGAAGATGTCAGGGAGGCTTTTGCACGCCCCATGTTATGCATCTTATTGCCGCGGTAAACGAGACTCCCATGGAGCATATAACCAAAAAGGGAGCGGGCTCGGAAATACTTAAAGAACGGACGGTGAAATGATGGAAAAGCACGATCTTGTTATAATCGGCTCGGGACCTGCGGGAATGGCGGCCGCCGCCTCGGCTCACAGCAACGGGGTAAACGACATTGTCATGATCGACCGCGAGGTAAGACCCGGGGGGATACTTCTTCAGTGCGTCCATACCGGCTTTGGCTACGAGCGCTTCGGAAAGGAAATGTCGGGGCCGGAATATGCCGCCATATTCGAACAGAAATTAGAGGAGCTGGGCATTAAAATACACAGCTCCTCTATGGTAACCTCCATAACCGAGGACAGGCTTGTCACATATCAAAATCAAAACGGCTTCTTCACCATCGAGGCAGGAGCCATAATCCTTGCAATGGGCTGCCGCGAGCGCAGCCGCGGTGCAATCGCCATTCCCGGAAGCCGCCCTGCGGGGGTGTATACCGCCGGAATTGCCCAAAAGCTCGTTAACTGCGAAGGATATTCTTTGGGTAAAAAGGTGTTTGTACTGGGATCGGGAGATATAGGGCTGATAATGGCCGATCGCCTTAAAAGGACGGGAGCCGATGTTATCGCCGTTTGCGAGCTCATGCCCTATTCAAACGGCACCAAAAAGAATATGGACGAGTGTCTTATCGCCAACAACATTCCCCTTATGCTCAGCCATACCGTCACCGAAATACACGGCAAAAACAGGGTAGAGGGCGTGACCGTGGCAAGGGTGGGCAGCGATCTTAAACCCATTGAGGGAAGCGAGCAATTTTACGAGTGCGATACTCTGCTTCTTTCGGTCGGTCTTATCCCCGAAAACGAGCTGACCGAGCTTGCGGGAATTCCCATAAGCCCCATAACAAAGGGACCGATTGTCGACCAGTTCAGACAGACCCATTTCAAGGGTATTTTTGCCTGCGGAAATGTGCTTCATGTACACGATCTTGTAGACTATGTTTCCAACGAATCCGAGCTTGCGGGAAAATCGGCGGCGGAGTTTTTACAGCACAGAGATTTCGGCTCCAACTTTGTTTCCACCGAGGCGGGGGAAAATGTGGCATATGTTATTCCTCACCGCATCTGTACCGATTCGACGGGAGACACGGTTCTTCTGTTCAGGGTCAGAAGACCGTCGCAAAAGGTCAAGCTGACGGTCGAAAGCAACGGAGTCGAGCTTGCGGCCGAATACCGCGAAAGGGTCTTCCCCGGGAAAATGGAAAAAATAAAGCTTAAAGGCTCCTGCCTCGGCTCGCTTACCGGAACGGTCAAAATCTCGGCTGTCAGCGCCGAGGAAGGCTGAGCTTTTTAAAAGATAAACCGATTTGACCGACACTGTCAACAGAGCGCAGAGAACTGTAAAAACGGCGTGCTAATGCCGTCGGCGCGGCAAGGGGATTATTTGAAGGGAGAAGCAAATGACCGAGGTTTTTTTCACCAAAACCGACCCTCTTAATGATGAGCGGCTCTTTTCGAAAGTATATCGGCAGCTTTGCGAGGGGAGAAGGCAAAAGGTCGACCGCCTTATTTCAAAAGAAGCAAAAATACAATCTCTGGCGGCGGGCTTTTTGCTCCTTAAAGCGCTGGAGAGAAGGGGTCTGTCGGACGGCGCGGTCATTTACGACGGCGGCAAGCCCTGCGTCGCAAGGGGAAATGTGTATTTTAACCTTTCCCATTCGGGACAAAGGGCGATGTGTATTATTTCGGAAAATGCGGTTGCGTGTGACTGTCAAAAAATTGAATTGTATAATAAAAATCTTGCACAAAAGTATTTTTTTAAAAATGAAATTGAGAGCATCGAAAACGCAGGGAACAGGGATGCCGAATTCTGCCGTATCTGGACCATTAAGGAGAGCCTTTTAAAGCTTGAAGGGGCGGGAATAAGCCGTCTTAAATGTGCAAATACCACCCTCGATAACGGTTGCTTTTTTAAGGAATACGAGCTTTTCGACGGATATAAATACGCCGCCTGCAGCCGCGTAAATGATTTTCCCGAAGGCATGGAGCTTTTGGAAATAAAATAAAACGGCCGGGCGGTAAAGCACGGCCTTGGGATAAATCCGCCCCTCCTCCCGATTTCTCGGGCGGAGGGGCGGTTTAACGCTTTATATGCTTTTTGATCCTTGCTCAAAACCTTAATTTATTTTATAAGATCCCTTATGACCTCTCCCGCGATTATCAGCCCCGCCGCCGAGGGTACGAAGGACACACTGCCCGGCACAAGTCTTCCGGCGGCGGTTTTTTCCTCGGCAGGCTTTATCGCAGGGACGGGCGGCTCTTTGGAATAAACCGTTTTAACATGGTTTATCCCCCGCTGTCTTAATTCCCGTCTCATTACTCTGGCAAGGGGGCAGACGGAGGTTTTTGAAATATCGGCCACCTCAAAGGCAGTGGGATCAAGCTTATTTCCCGCACCCATGGAGCAGATTATGGGCGTGCCCTGCTCAAAGGCCTTAACGCACAGCTCGATCTTTCCGGTTACCGAGTCGATGGCGTCGACAACATAGTCGTATTTTGAAAAATCAAATCCGTCGGCCGTCTCGGGGCAGAAAAAGCATTTGTGCACCGTTACGGCAATGTCGGGATTTATGTCCAGCACGCGGCTCTTTGCCGCGTCGACCTTATACCGACCGAGCGTTGAATGAAGGGCAATTATCTGACGGTTGATGTTCGAAAGAGCTACCGTGTCGTTGTCGATGAGATCGAGAGCCCCGACGCCGCAGCGGGCAAGGGCTTCGACAACATATCCGCCCACGCCGCCTATGCCGAAAACAGCAACCCTTGAATTTTTAAGCTTTAAAAGCGCATCGCTTCCCAAAAGTATCTCACTGCGGGAAAATTGATTTGTGTCGGCCATATTACACCTCGTAAACTGTTTTAAAAATCGGCTGTCTGCGGTTTTTCGGAGCTTGTTTTTTCCCCGGCGTGCCGCCGTTTGTACCGTCCTTCGGCACGGCGCGGTTATATGACATAATCGTCGGCCTTGCGGGCGTTATAATCGTCTATGATTTTTTGAAGGGTATAGCCGTCGAGATATTCCGAAATGACACGCTCAAGCCCCTGCCAAACCGGAAGGGTAACGCACTTCTCGGCGCGGTCGCAGAGATTCGGGTAATGCTCAAGACAGGAGACCGGCGCAAGGCCGCCCTCGGTCAGCCGCAGTATTTCCCCCACCGAGTATTTATCGGGGGTGCGGGCGAGACGGTAGCCTCCCCGATAGCCCCTGTTTGTTATGAGAAGATCGTTTGAGGTCAGCACGGGCACAATCTGCTCAAGATATTTTTTAGAGATGTTTTGGCGCTTTGCAATGTCTTTGAGGGCAACGCAGCCGTCTCCCTGATGCTCGGCAAGATCGAGCATCATTCGAAGGGCGTATCTCCCCTTGGTGGAAATTTTCATTCTTCTCATTTCCTTTCATAATACTATAATACCATAGATTTAGTAGGCTTGCAACCGCAAAATAAAAAAATATAAAAAAATCCGCAAAAAACCTTGACACAACGAAATCAAGATGCTATAATACAGAAAACATATATACAAGGTAGGTTTTAAACCGACCCCACCCATGGAGGCGATATAAATGAGCGACAAAAGAAAAAACATTTATACCCTGATATATTGCATACGAATGTGACGACATCTTTGTTTAAAATCTTAAAATGAAATTTTCCGCCGTACAAGGTTAAAACGCCGACGGACGAGCGGAAAGAGCAAAAGGGGAAAAAGCCCCGATTGCCGTTTGCAAAAGAATAAAAAATCATTTAAAAATCAAAGGAGATTGTCATCATGTCAAATGTTAAAGATATTAAAAATTCCGCCAACTGGGGCTTTGAAACCCGCCAGGTACAGATAGGACAGGAGCAGGCCGACCCCGCCACCGACGCAAGAGCCGTTCCTATTTATGCGTCCACTTCTTTTGTTTTCCACAATTCTCAGCACGCTGCCGACCGCTTCGGTTTAAGGGACGCCGGCAACATTTACGGCCGACTGACCAACCCCACCCAGGATGTTTTCGAACGCCGCATTGCCTCTCTCGAAGGCGGTTCTGCCGCCCTTGCAACCTCGTCGGGTGCCGCCGCCATAAACTACACCATTCAGGCTCTTGCCAAAAGCGGGGAGCATATCGTAGCCTCCAAGACCATCTACGGCGGAACCTATAACCTTCTTGCACATACCCTGCCCCTGACCTCGGGGATAACCACCACCTTTGTCGATCCCGAGGAGGAGGGCGCTTTTGAAGCGGCCGTAACCGAAAAGACCAAGGCGATTTATGTCGAAACTTTGGGCAATCCCAATTCCAACATCGTCGACATTGAGGCTCTTGCAAAAATCGCCCACGCCCACGGTATTCCTCTTGTCGTGGATTCAACTTTTGCAACACCTTACCTCGTCCGTCCCATCGAATACGGAGCCGATATTGTCGTTCATTCGGCCACTAAATTCATCGGCGGCCACGGAACGGCCATCGGCGGAGTTATAATCGAATCGGGCAAATTCGACTGGGCGGCCTCGGGGAAATATCCCTGGATTTCTGAGCCTAACCCCTCCTATCACGGCGTATCCTTTGCAGGTGCCGCTCCCGGTGCCGCATTTGTGACCTACATCCGTGCAATACTTCTCAGAGATACCGGATCGACCCTTTCGCCTTTCCACGCGTTTATATTCCTCCAGGGGCTCGAGACCCTGTCGTTAAGGGTCGAACGCCATGTGTCAAACGCTCTTAAAATTGTCGATTATCTTTCGAAGCACCCACAGGTCGAGGCGGTTCATCACCCTTCCCTTGAAAGCGAGCCGAGCCACAAGCTTTATAAAAAATATTTCAAAAGGGGCGGCGGATCCATATTCACCTTTGAAATAAAGGGAGACGACAAAACGGCGCAGAAATTCATAGATAATCTTGCAATATTCTCGCTTCTCGCAAATGTGGCCGATGTTAAATCTCTGGTCATTCACCCCGCCAGCACCACCCACTCTCAGCTAAGCGAGGCCGAGCTTGCCGAGCAGGGCATTAAGCCCAATACCATTCGGCTTTCCATTGGCATCGAGGACGCAAACGACCTTATCGCTGCTCTTGACGCCGCCTTTGAGGCCGTTAAATGACGGTCGAAGACGGATGTTGCCGGGAAGCCCGTAAACGGTGATAACGGCGGCTCGAAGAACGCCGACGGCAGCCTGAAAAAACAGGCATTTATCTCTCAGGCCGTTTGCATGAAAAAAGTCCGCAAAGAAGCTTTAAAAAGCAGTCTGCGGGCTTTTTCTTTTGCTATTTTTTTATGACCGTACATCTCAGCCGACCCTTTTTTGTTTCGGTGGGCGGGCGGTCGAGATAAAATCTTCCGAATCCTCTTACCGAGATCTGTGCCCCTTCGGTCACCGTAAAGGACGGCGAGGTTATAAGCCTTCCGTTTGAAAATACCCTTTCGGAGGCGATAATTTTTTGTGCGTCGTTTCGGGAAAGAGAAAAAACTGCGGCGATCATGGCGTCTGTGCGAAGGGAGGAGGTGAAAACCGTCAGTGTTTCCGACCTTTCCGAAAGCTCGCTTAAGATGTTGTCGGGCAGCCTGTCAAGAAGGGTGCATCTTACCGATGTATGACGGATACTTTCGAGATTTTCGCAAATATATTCGGCCACCTTTTCAAGGCATATGATCACCGAAAAATCTTCTGATATAAGAATGTCTCCCAGCGTTTCCCGCTTTATTCCGAGGGACATAAGCGCCCCGAGAATATCCCGATGACAAAGGGGGTCGGAAAACCTTTTGCTTTTCGGTTCTGTTTTTATAAATTTTATGGGAGGGTCAAAGCCTCCGAAGCAGGCTATCCTTCTTTCGGCGTCGTTGTATCCGCCTGAAAGCCGACCGCTAAGGCCCAAAGAAAGAAAAATATCCTGCCCGTAAAGGTCGAGAAAATCCGAGTATCCTTCAAAATAGCCCTGCGACGCCTTGTTATCAAGCTCCATAAGCCGCTTTTTAAGCAGAACGGCCTCGCGTTCGTCCATGTTTTTTTACCTCGCTGTGATTTAAGGAAATTCCCCGTAGGGTCACAAATATTAAACCACTTACACAGATTTTTGTCAACCGTGAGTACGGTAAAACAGGGAATAATACAGACCGTTAAATGGATGCGGTGCGGAGTATCGACAGGTAGGTATGTGCGGTCATTCTGTCTTTGCGAACGGGACGGTCTAATCAATCCCACACCTCGCATCCGGGGTAGTAGTGAAGCAGAATTTCTTTGTAATCCGAGCCGTTCTCGGCCATAATTTCCGCCCCCTTCTGACTCATTCCCACAAGGTGGCCGTAACCTCTTACCGAGAATCTGACAAGGCCTTTATCCTCGTCATATTCAATGTCGAAATTAGCCGAGCGAAGTGAAAAGGCGTTTCTTATGTCTTTACCCGAAAAGCTTTGTCCGAAAAGCTCTGCGGAAAGCACCGTTCCGCTGTCCGAGCACTGCTTTTGCCCGATAAAGTCTTCGGAAAAATTCGTTTCGGAAATGTTTGAAATGCTTTTTAGCTTTTGTGAAAATTCGTCCTTTGAAAATTCGGCCGACGAGCAGCATTCGTCGCAAAGAATGTCCCCCACGCTTTGAACGGGGACAAGATAGGGTATGTCCTCGCCGAAAACATTCTTGGCCGATTCTGTCCTTCCGGCCGATACGGCGTGGTATAATGTCAGCGCAAAGCCGCCGTCGTATCTGACCGATACACCCGCCGTTTCGTCAACGATCTTGTTAAGCTTTTGCTCATATTCGTCGGCTTTTTCTCCCCATTTTTCTCTTGCCTGCTCTTTTGTTAAAAAGCCCTGATCAATGTGATAGTCGGCCGAAATATCGGCACCCCGAAGCCGGGAGAGCGGAGAGGTTTTTCGGTCGGCCCTTTTTCTTGATGCAAAGGTATAAGAGCAGACTGCCTGAGCTTTAAGAGCCTGCTCGGGTGCGCTCGGCGACATTTCGGCTGCCACAACGCCGAAAACATAATCCTTTGCCGATATTTCGCATATGCTTCCATCGGGGAAAATGACCCTGAAGCTTTCGTTTTCGCTGTCGGTTTTGCGGGAATTATCCCGCCGACCGTCGGCTTTTTTTAAACAGGGGAGAGGGAAAAGTATCATCAGACAAAAAATAACCGAGAAAAGTATTAAATATCCTTTTTTCATTGCTTCTCCTTATTGACTTAAAACCGATTTTGTAGTAAAATAAACATTCAACATGTATAAGAAAAAATGAATTTTCAGGCGCTGTGCTTTGCAGGACGGTTTGTTGCGCAAGGGGCTGACGCCAAAACTATACTCATATGAAAGGGAGGACATAAAATGCCTCAGTATGAATCGAAAATCTCAATGCGCTCACTTTCAACCTTATGTGAAGAGTATAAGAAAAATAACTATATCAGCCCCGAGGATTTTAAGACCTATGATGTTAAAAGAGGACTCAGAAACGCCGACGGCTCGGGAGTTGTTGCGGGGCTTACCCGCATTTGTAATGTTCACGGATATTATTTTTCCGACGGCGAAAGAATTCCCGACAAAGGTAAGCTGACCTACCGTGGAATAGATGTTTCCGACATTGTCGGAGGCTGTGAGGCCGACCGCCATTTCGGCTTTGAAGAGGTCATTTGGCTGCTTCTTTTCGGCGAGCTTCCCACAAGAGAAAAGCTGGACGGGTTCCGCGAAATTCTCGGCGAATGCAGAGAGCTTCCCGAATATTTTGCCGAGGACATGATCATAAAGGCTCCGTCCCCCAATGTTATGAACAAGCTTGCCCGCTCGGTGCTGGCTCTTTATTCCTACGACATGAATCCCGACAACACCTCCATAACCAACATCATCCGCCAGTCTATCGAGCTTATTTCCCGCCTGCCCACCATTATGGTCTACGCCTATCAGGTAAAGCGCCGTCAATACGACCACAAAAGCATGTATTTCCACCCCATAAATAAAAACCATTCCACCGCAGAGTTTATACTTTCCTCCATGCGGGCCGACCGTAAATTCACACCCGAGGAGGCTGCCCTGCTCGATACCTGCCTGATACTTCACGCCGAGCACGGCGGAGGAAACAACTCCTCCTTTGCCTGCCGCGTGCTTTCAAGCTCGGGAACCGATACATATTCGGCCATCGCGGCGGCCATAGGCTCGCTTAAAGGCCCCCGCCACGGCGGCGCCAACATCAAAACCGTGGAAATGCTTGGCTATCTTAAAGAGGGTATAAGGGATTATAAGGACGACGAGGAGGTCGCCGCATTTTTGACCAAGCTCATTCGCAAGGAGGCGGGGGATAAAAGCGGCCTGATATACGGTATGGGACACGCCATTTATACCCTTTCCGATCCCCGCGCCACAATTCTGCGGGATCACGCCGACAAGCTGGCTCACGAAAAGGGCTTCGGCGATGATTTTGACCTGCTCCGCGCCGTCGAACGGCTCACTCCGGCGGTATTTTCAAAGGAAAAGGGAATAGACAAGCCCATGTGCGCCAATGTCGACCTTTATTCCGGCCTTGTTTACCGCACCTTAGGCATTTCCGACGACCTTTTCACCCCGCTTTTCGCCGTTGCCCGTATTGCCGGCTGGTCGGCCCACAGGGTGGAGGAATTCATCTCGGGCGGAAAGATAATGCGTCCCGCCTACCGTGCCGTTTACGAAAAAGAAAAGTACATACCCATAAACGAGAGATAATAACCAAAAGCAAACCAATAATAAACGAAAAATCAAAGGAGCCTTTCCAATGAAAAGAAGAACCCTTCTCACGGCGTTTATTGTCCTGCTTCCCATACTGTCGGGACTGCGAATCTATGAAATGATAAACTGCATCGATTCGGCCAACGGATTTTTCAAAACCGACCAAACGGCTGTTCTTTATGCCACCGTCCTGGTTCTTTTTGTTATTGCCGCCGCTGTTTTATTGCTCGGCGGAAGGCTTGCAAGGGACGCGGAGAAAATTCATACACCCCCGAAAAAGAGCATGTCTCTTGCCGTTTGCTCGGCACTTGCGGGGGCGGGCATACTTGCCGACATCGCCGTTAAAATTAAAACCGATATTGTGGATTTTAAGGCAAAATACAATGTCACCGAGGTCAAGGACGAAAGCGTTATATACCTTATGTGTGCCGTGTCGGTAATAGCGGCCGTCGTGTTTTTTGTCCAGTCAAAGAACTTTGCCTCGGGCAAGGGTCTTTCTGCGGGGATTACCGTTTCGCTTTCGGCATGGGCGCTTATACGCCTCTTTGTAAGATATACCCTCGAGTTTAACGGTCTTGCGCTCATTTCGGAAAATGTATTCGATATTTTTGCCCTTTGTGCAATTATGATGGCACTTCTTTATGTCGCACACATATACGCCGGAATGACACCCAAAAAATCCGAGGCGCGGCTTTTCTTTTTCGGCCTTATCGCCGCCCTTTTCAGTGCCGTAACCTCCGTTTCGAGAATTGTTTTGCTTGCCGCAAACGAGCAAAGCGCCCTGACACATTCGGCCAATCCCAGCTTTGCAAACCTGTTTGTCACCGCTTATATAATCGCCCTGCTTTTCTACATGACATCAAAAGACACGGTCAACGACGCCGCTGTTTTCGTCGAAGATGACGACGACGGCGAGGACGAATATAAGCCGCAGTTCGGCGAAATTTCCGACGGGGAGACGGCCGATAACGGGGAAAACAAAAGCCCTTATGAAAACACCGCCCAAGGCGCCGACCGCAATACCGCCGAGATTTTACCAAAGAGCGCTGACGAAAATACAGACGCAAATGCCGACCGAAACGCAACCGAAAATATTACCGAAAACGCTTCAGATAATGCCGTCGACGATACCGCAAAGGCCCTCGGGCAGGATAAGGCCGACAGCGAAGAAGATGCGGTCCTGAAATCAAACGGACATCTTGAAAATGGCAGCTCTCAAAGCCCTTCGGAGAAGGACCCTTCCTTCGATGATTTTTCCATAGAAAGTATTCTTGCCGAAATAGAAAACCGTGAGAGGGAAACAAATTGAAAAGAGTAATGCTTGTGGGCGATTCCATTCGCATGAACTATTGCCCCATTGTGTATATGAAACTTTCCGACCTTTGCGAGGTGGTTTATCCGGAGGAAAACAGCCGCTTTGCAAAATATACCCTCTGTGAATTCGGACACTGGGTAGAAAAATACGGAAAGCCCGATATAATCCACTGGAACAACGGACTGTGGGATGTTTTCCGCTACGACGGGGAGCACATTCTCACCCCTCTTGACGATTATCTTGCCGACATGAAGCGGGTGTATGCCCGAATGGAGCAGACCGGTGCGAAGATAATCTTTGCCACCTCTACACCCACCTCTCCCTACGACGCCGACCGCCGTCAGGAGGACATTGTCGAATATAACAGGGCCGTAACCGAATGGCTCAAAACAAAAGACGCGGAAATTAACGACCTTTATTCCTTTTTGAAGCCCCATGTTTTCGAGTATATTTCCGAGGATAAGGTACATCTTAATAAATACGGCATAAGAGAAGTCGGAAATCGTGTCGTTGAAGTAATAAAAAAGCATTTATAACCTGAAAATACTGTGCGAAACGGAAAAATTGCAAATTATGCGTTAATTTTTTAACAAAGGGCTTGCATTTTTGCCCTCGCGGTATTAAAATAACACATGTAAAAATTTTTAGGAGGAATTCCAAATGGTAAAAGTTGCTATTAATGGTTTCGGCCGTATCGGTCGTCTGGCCTTCCGTCAGATGTTCGGTGCAGAAGGATATGAGGTTGTGGCTATCAACGATCTCACCAGCCCCAAGATGCTGGCTCATCTTCTTAAATACGATTCTTCGCAGGGCAAATATGCTCTTGCCGACACCGTAAGCTACAAAGAAAACGAAGGCGCCGCAGGCGGCTCCATCACCGTAGACGGTAAGGAGATCACCATTTATGCAGAGCCCAAGGCAGAAAATCTTCCCTGGGGCGAGCTTGGTGTTGATGTTGTTCTCGAGTGCACCGGTTTCTACACCTCTAAAGAAAAGGCTTCCGCCCACATTAAGGCCGGCGCCCGCAAGGTTGTTATCTCTGCTCCCGCAGGCAACGACCTTCCCACCGTTGTTTACAATGTAAACCACAAGATCCTCAAGGCAGAGGACACCGTTATTTCGGCCGCTTCCTGCACCACCAACTGCCTCGCTCCCATGGCCAAGGCTCTTAACGACCTTGCCCCCATCATGAGCGGTATCATGAGCACCATCCACGCCTACACCGGCGATCAGATGATCCTCGACGGTCCCCAACGCAAAGGCGATCTTCGCCGTTCCCGCGCAGGCGCTGTCAACATTGTTCCTAACTCCACCGGCGCCGCAAAGGCTATCGGCCTTGTTATCCCCGAGCTCAACGGCAAGCTCATCGGCTCGGCACAGCGCGTTCCCACCCCCACCGGCTCGACCACCATTCTCGTGGCAGTTGTTAAGGGTCAGGTAACCAAGGAGCAGATCAACGACGCCATGAAGGCTGCCGCTACCGAGTCCTTCGGCTACAACACCGACGAGATCGTTTCCAGCGACATCGTAGGCTCCACCTACGGCTCCATTTTCGACGCAACCCAGACCATGGTTGCTCCCATGGAGGACGGCAACACCCAGGTACAGGTCGTTTCCTGGTACGACAATGAGAACTCCTATACCAGCCAGATGGTTCGCACCATCAAATATTTCTCCGAGCTTAAATAATTTGCGCTTGGGAATGCTTTTATAACAAAAACCGCCGCGGGGCTTCCACGGCGGTTTTTTTAAAGCCGACGGGGGGTTAACCCCATGCTTTTAATGCATAAACAAAAAGGTTTATCAAAAATTTTTAAGGGAAAAACTATGAGCATAATAGACAGTTTTGATTTTTTGGAAAAGGACGAGCGGGTAAGAAAATATATATTGCCCGTAAAAATTGCGGCCTTCGGAGGAAATGTTAAAAATCCCGAAGCCCTTCTCAAGGCAAAGACCCTCCAAATAGGCTTAAACGAAACCGATTTGACCGAGCTTTTTAACGACGGGGACGGGCAAAACGCCTTTGCGGTGCTGGATTTCGGAAGGGAGCTTCACGGGGGAATAAGACTTTTAAATTTCGTTTCTGAAATAACGGCCTATCCTAAGGTGCGGCTCACCTTCGGAGAGTCCCTGACCGAGGCAATGTCGCAAATCGGGCAAAAGGGTGCCTGTAACGACCACGCCGTTCGGGATTTTGAAATTCCCGTTCCTTCATACAGCGACCAGGAATGGGGACAGACGGGCTTCAGATTTGTTAAGATCGAGCTTACCGAGCCAAAAGCTAAAATCGCAATCAAGACCGCTCCGGCGGTATTTATATACAGAGAGCTTGAATATAAGGGCAGCTTTCGCTGTGACGATGAGGACATTAACCGCATTTTCGACACCGCCGCATACACCTGCCACCTTAATCTTCAGAATATGGTGTGGGACGGCATAAAGCGGGACCGCCTTGTGTGGATAGGGGATATGCACCCCGAAATGCTGACGGCGCGGACGGTTTTCGGCCCTCTCGGCATAATAAACAGGAGCCTCGAATTTGCCCGTTCTCAGGCGCCGCTTCCCCTTTATATGAACGGCATGGCCTCCTATTCCATATGGTGGCTGATTATTGCCTGGGATTATTATTTCTATTCGGGAGACGGCAGCCTTTTGACCGAACAAAAGGAGTATATCCTCTCGCTTTTGCGGCTGTTTTGCGGCAAGGTGAACGACGACGGAAGCGACAGTGTGGGCAACTATTTTCTCGATTGGCCGACCCACCAAAAGGAGCTTTCGGAAAAAAGCGGGGTAAGGGCGCTGCTTAAAATCGCCCTTGAAAAGGGCGCCCTTATTTCGGAGCTTTTAAATGACGGCGAGCTTTGTGAGCTTTGCAGAAACAAGGCCGAAAAAATTAAAAAAATTCCCGGCGACCACGAGGGGCAAAAGCAGACGGCGGCCTTTATGTCGGCGGCAGGCCTTATTAAAAAGGAACGGGCGGCCGAGGTTATAAAGAAAAACGGCAGCGACGGCATTTCCTCATACCTGCTTTTTTATACCCTGAAGGAGCTTGCGGACACCGACGAGGCGTCGGCTCTCGACATTCTTAAAGATTACAGCCTCGGTATGCTCACCTTCGGCGCCGGCAGCGAGGGCTCTGTGCTGCAGAATCTGACGGTTGCCTACACAGCGACTGGCGCGCAGTCTCAGGCTGTCTATTTCAACTATGGCTTTGCCGGCTCGGCAGA
>CAKSPR010000008.1 GCA_934486455.1 uncultured Eubacteriales bacterium | reverse complement strand
ATCAGCACCATCATACAGGGTAAAAAAGCATAAGGCGTCATAAGGCGTTTTTGCTTTGAAAATATGCTTGTTTTGCCGACCCTGAGATTTTTGCGCGGCTTTTAGCGCTTTTTGAAAGGAAAGAAATAAATTGATGACAGATACCATCGCCGCCATATCCACCGCGCCTTCAGCCGGCGGAATAGGGATAGTGCGTATCTCGGGCGAAAAGGCAAGAGCTGTGGCCGATAAAGTGTTCAAATCAAAATCGGGTAAAACGGTTAAACAAACGGCGGGGTATCACGCCCTCTACGGCCGTGTTTTTGACGGGCACGAGCCGGTGGACGAGGCCATTGCCTTGGTTTTTGCCTCGCCGAAAAGCTACACGGGCGAGGATGTTGTCGAGCTTTCGGCTCACGGCGGAACGGTGGTTTTAAGAAAAATACTCAGGCTGTGCGTCGAAAACGGTGCCCGTATTGCGCAACCCGGTGAATTTACCAAAAGAGCCTTCTTAAACGGAAAGATGGATCTGACCGAGGCCGAGGCGGTTATGGACATTATCGGGGCTAAAAGCGAGGACGCGGCCAAGGCGGCGCTTTTTGCCCATGATGGAGCGCTGTCGAGAGAGCTTTCGGACATAAAGGAGGAGCTTGTAGGCGCGGCGGCATGGCTGGGAGCATGGGCCGATTTCCCCGAGGAGGACATTCCCGAGGTGGAAAACGAACAGCTTGAAAAACGGCTTGAAAAGGCCAAAGCACGCCTTGCTTCGCTTATAAATTCCTTTGATGCGGGGCAGATAATCAAAAACGGGGTCGACACGGTTATCGTCGGCCGCACAAACGCAGGAAAATCCACCCTGATGAATCTGCTTTGCGGGAGAGAAAGCGCCATTGTTACCGACATTGAGGGTACTACCAGAGATGTCATAACCGAGTATGTGAATTTGGGCGATGTGGTGCTTAAAATTTCCGATACGGCGGGGCTGAGAGAGACAAACGACCCCGTGGAAAAATTCGGAATAGATCGGGCGAAGAAAAAAATGGGACAGGCACAGCTTGTCATTGCCGTTTTCGACCGTTCAAAGGAGCTGTCGGAGGAGGACAGGGAGCTTATTGCCGCCTGCAAAAAACGCCCGTCGGTGGCGGTTATAAACAAAACCGATCTCGAGGCAAGGCTTGACGAGCAGAGTATCAGAGACGGCTTTTCAAATACGGTCAGTCTTTCGGCGAAGGATCCCGATTCACTCGGCCTTTTGAAAACGGCCATACAAAAAATATTCAGCCTTCAAAGCTTTGATCCCTCGGCGGCCATGCTTTCAAACGAGCGGCAGCTTGAATGTGCAAAAAGAGCATTAAAGAGGCTTGAAGAAAGCATATCCGCTCTCAAATCGGGCATAACCCTTGACGCCGTGTCGGTTTGTATCGACGACTGTATTGCGGCGGTTATGGAGCTTAGCGGCGAGCGGGTGACCGAAGCCGTGGCCGACAGGGTGTTTCACAACTTCTGCGTGGGAAAATAGGAGGAAACATGGAACAGATAAATGTAAGCGACTTTGAAGGCATTTTTGAAATAATGGACCAAAGCTTTCCACAGGACGAGCGGCGCAAAAAGGAGGAGCAAAGGGCGCTTTTTTCGGTACCCGAATATAAGGTTTTTGTTCGCAGAGAAGGCGGAAAAATAATCGCCTTTATTGCGGTTTGGGAATTCGAAAGGTTTTTGTATGTCGAGCATTTTGCCGTCAGCCCGAAAAAAAGGGGCGGCGGAATAGGTGCAGACATTTTAAGCGAGCTTATGAAAAGCTACGATATGCCCGTCTGTCTTGAGGTTGAGCCGCCCGTAACCGAAACGGCCGTCCGTCGCATAACCTTTTACGAGCGCAACGGTATGTTTTTTAACGATTTCGATTATGTTCAGCCGCCGCTCTCACAAGGACAAAATTCCCTGCCTCTTAAAATAATGTCGTCGGGAAAAAGAATTTCAAAAGAACAGTTCGAAGACATCAAAAGCACGCTGTACAAAAAGGTTTATAAAGTCAAATGAAAAAGCGAGGGTTTTGCGCCCTCGCTTTTTTGCTGTTAATAGGATGCGTCGTAATAGAAAAATTTATCCTTGATTCTTTGGCCGAAAAATGTGTCGTCGGTTCCGGGGGTTGTGTAATACCACGAATCACCCGGATCGGATTCTTTCAGTTGAGCGTCGTACGGCGGAGCGCACCAGATGTCCTTTACATCGTCGTTTTCAGAATAGAAAAATCCGCGGTATGACGTGGATGATGCGAAGCCGCATCCGCCGCAGTAGAAATCCACAGATTTGTCGTTCGGTCGAATTTGTTTTATAATCTTCTCTTTTTCAAGCGGGGAATAATCGCCTGACTCTATACAGGACATAAGAGTTCCGTAATTGTTTTCGACAAAATTGAAAATATCCTGTTTGTCTGCCCGCTCATCCTTGTCGGTCAATACCGCATAAAAAAGCACGGCAGATCCGATGACCTCCCTGCATCCCGCAAAGGATATTATTACAGCAAGCGGAATCAACAAACATAACAGCCTTTTCATACCGTTACCCTCCTTTTTTTCATTGTAATACAAAAAAAGAAAAAAAACAAGCAGTAACCGTTCAATTAAGGAGTTCAAGCATTGGGAGGCCGTTACGGTATTAAGCCGTGTACCGACGGTTATCCGACATTATTATTGGGATTTGAACCGGCCGAGGGAAGAGAAAAATCCCCGTAGCTGTATGCACGCTCGATGAGGCTGACTCCGCCGCTTTCGGTGTTTTGCCCGCGGGCGGTATCGCCTCTGTTTGCGGCAATACCGCCTCCTTTTGCGCCGCCGTCGGCGCTGCCCGTGTTAATATTATTGTTTTGCCCGTTACAGGAGCAAAATGCGGCCGCCAGTAAAACGCTCAAAATAAAAATGAAAATTTTTTTCATCAGAAAAGACCTATAAGACTGCCTGTCACCACAAAGCCTATAACAAGAAGCACAAAACAGCCGAGGGTTACGGCAAGTGCCGTTATAAGGGCGGCACGGTCGGAGGAACGCCGCTTGCTTTCCCAAGAGTTTTTTATCTTTTCCATATTACAATCTCCTTTTGCGATTTAAACGGTTTTTCTTTTAAAAAAATAAAGGTCGGCTGTCGGCAGTTTATACGCCTTTTTAAGCCGACGGTGCCTTACTATTTTTGTCCCGCAAAAGCAAAAAGATACATAATCTTGTCCCACGAAGCATAAAAAATACGGTGAAACCTT
Source organism: uncultured Eubacteriales bacterium (assembly GCA_934486455.1). GTDB lineage: Bacteria > Bacillota > Clostridia > Oscillospirales > Acutalibacteraceae > UMGS1484. Next base: position 46,623 of record CAKSPR010000008.1, on the reverse strand, counting down.
GAAAACACAAAAAAATGCCGCCGCCTTTATAAAGTTTGCACAAATAACTTGTTAAATAAATATAGTAATTATGATTTTACACCAAAATATGCTTGATTTATTGGAAAGCATTATGTATAATATAATAAAGAGAATTTCAGGCGGTGAAACTTATGGGAAAAGCTTTGAATAAAAAAACAGCCATACACCTTTTTCACGAGGGCTCTTATTATCATGCTTTTGAATTTATGGGAGCTCATCCGGGCACCAAAAATAAAAAAAGAGGAATGTATTTCAGAGTTTTTGCGCCAAATGCCGTCGGTGTTTCGGTGGTCGGCGATTTTAACGGCTGGGATGAAAACGCCCACCCTTGCGAGAGGATAAGCAGCGGGATATTTGAGGGCTTTGTTCCGCTTGTAAAAAAATTCGACGCATATAAATTCGCCGTTACGGGGAAAAACGGGGAAACCGTTCTTAAAAGCGACCCTTATGCCACCCACTTTGAGACCCGCCCGGGTACCGCTTCCAAAATATTTCCTCTTGAGAGGGAAAAATTTGAATGGACCGACGGGGAATACCTCCGAAAGCGCAGGGAAATGTCGATATACGACAGCCCGGTAAATATATACGAGGTGCATCCCGGCTCCTGGAGAAAATATAAGGACGGCCAGTTTTTCGATTATCAAAAGCTGGCAAAAGAGCTTTGCGTCTATGTCAAAGAGATGAATTATACCCATATTGAGCTTATGCCCATTATGGAGCATCCCTTCGACGGCTCCTGGGGATACCAGGTGACGGGATATTTTGCCCCCACCTCAAGGTACGGCACTCCCACGGATTTTATGAAGTTCGTCGATATTATGCATGAAAACGGCATCGGGGTTATTCTCGACTGGGTGCCCGCCCATTTCCCGAGGGATGAACAGGGACTTGCCGATTTTGACGGCGGCCCTTGCTATGAATATACCGACCCGAGAAAGGGTGAGCACAGGGAATGGGGGACAAAGGTTTTTGACTACGGCAAAAACGAGGTGCAGAGCTTTCTTATCTCCGGAGCGGTCAATTGGTTTAAAAATTACCATGTCGACGGGCTTAGGGTCGATGCCGTGGCCTCAATGCTCTATCTCGATTACGGCCGAAAGGACGGGGAATGGGTTCCCAACATCTACGGGGGAAACGAAAATCTCGAAGCTGTTGCCTTTTTAAAAAAGCTTAACGAGGCGGTGTTTGCCGAGTTTCCCGACGCCATGATGATTGCCGAGGAATCGACAGCGTGGCCGCTTGTAACAAAGCCGACCTTCTCGGGAGGACTGGGATTTAATTTCAAGTGGAATATGGGCTGGATGAACGATATGATACGGTATATGTCGCTGGACGGAATATACCGCAAATACAATCACGACGCCCTGACATTTTCCTTCTTTTATGCTTTTTCGGAAAATTTTGTGCTTCCCATTTCCCACGACGAGGTGGTGCACGGAAAATGCTCGCTCATAAACAAAATGTCGGGAGAATACGACGACAAATTTAATTCTCTTCGGGCGTTTTACGGATATATGATGTCCCACCCGGGCAAAAAGCTGCTCTTCATGGGGCAGGAATTCGGCCAGTTTATCGAATGGGATTATCAAAAGGAGCTTGATTGGCTGCTGCTTGACTACGAAAAGCACAGACAGCTTAAAGAGTATGTAAAACAGCTCAACAAATTCTATCTCGACCACAGGGAGCTTTGGCAGATCGACTATTCCTGGGAGGGCTTTTCATGGATAGCCAACGACGATAACGCCGGAAGCACCATTGCCTTTATGCGGCGGGATGAGGAAGAAAACTACATTATCTCGGTCTGCCGGTTTATTAAAAACGACGCAGAGGAATATCGCATCGGTGTTCCCGAAAGCGGAAGCTATAAGGTGGTTTTCAACTCCGACGAAAAAATGTTCGGAGGAAAGGGATACTTTAAAAAGAAAACGGTCAGGGCCGAAAAAATACCCATGCACGGCTTTGAACAGTCCGTTTCTATTTCCCTTGCGGGCAACAGCGTTATCTACCTTCAGCGGGTAAAGCGCAAAAAGAAGCAGGACCGAGAAGCGGGGGAACGGTGAAAAGCCGAAAGGTCAGGGAACAAAAGCGGCCGAAAATGTTTTGCGGGGACGGCCGAGGGCTTTTGAAAAAGACTTTTCGTGCAAAATATCAATCGCAGTGTAAGACTTTAAAGATATTTCTCGGAAAAAAACAGGAGGTAGCTTTATGTATTATAAAACGGAATGCGTGGCGATGCTGCTTGCCGGCGGCCAGGGGAGCCGGCTGGGTGTACTTACAAGAAGCGTGGCAAAACCGGCAGTGCCCTACGGCGGGAAATACCGTATAATCGATTTTGCCATGTCCAACTGCATTAATTCGGGAATAGACACGGTGGGGGTGCTGACCCAGTATCAACCGCTGGAGCTTAACGATTACATCGGCTCGGGCGTGCCTTGGGATCTCGACCGTTTAAACGGCGGGGTGCATATTCTCCCGCCCTATCAGCGCAACAAGGGCGCAGATTGGTATAAGGGCACTGCCAATGCCGTTTATCAGAACATTCATTTTATAGAGCGGTATGACCCCGAGTATGTTTTGGTGCTTTCGGGCGACCACGTTTATAAAATGGATTATTCCGAAATGATAGATTTTCATAAAAAGACAAAGGCCGATTGCACCATCGCCGTGCTTGATGTAAGCCTTGAGGAAGCCTCCCGCTTCGGAATAATGAACACCAACGAGGACGGCCATATCTATGAATTTGAGGAAAAGCCCGCCCACCCGAAATCCACAAAAGCCTCTATGGGAGTATATGTTTTCTCGTGGAAAAAGCTCAGGGAATACCTTATCAGAGACGAGGAGGACAAAAACTCCTCCAACGATTTCGGTAAAAACATCATTCCCAACATGCTGTCGGACGGGCAGCGGCTTATGGCCTATCCCTTCGACGGATACTGGAAGGATGTCGGAACGATAAACTCCCTTTGGGACGCCAATCTCGATATACTTAATCCCAATTCATCACTCGATTTAAACGACCGCAACTGGCGCATATATTCGAGAAATTCGGTAATGCCGCCCCACTATATCGGAAAGGAAGCCGATGTTCAGAATTCCATAGTCAGCGAGGGCTGTGAGGTGGAAGGCTTTATAGATTTCTCGGTGCTTTTCCCGGGTGTGACGGTGGAAAAGGGGGCGCAGGTGCATTATTCGATTGTTATGCCCGGCGCGGTCATAAAGGAAAATGCCGTTGTTAAGTATGCGATTGTCGGTGAAAATTCGGTAATCGGGCAAAAGGCCGCCGTGGGTAAGGCACCCGAAGAGACGGAAAAAAGCGACGACTGGGGCGTTGCGGTCATTGGACCCGATGTCACGGTGGGAGAAGGCGCGGAGGTGCAGCCCAAGGAAATGATAGACAGCGATGTGACGGGGGTGGATAAAAATGCGTAAGGATCTGCTTGGGATTCTTTTCCCCAACATGGGGGACGATTTTGTTCGTGAAATGACCGACATAAGGTGTATCGGCTCGGTACCCTTTGCCGGAAGATACCGTTTGATAGATTTTTCGCTCTCAAATATGGTCAACGCAGGCATTACCAAGGTGGGCGTTACCACAAGGCAGAATTACCGCTCGCTTATGGATCACCTGGGAAGCGGAAAGCCTTGGGATCTTTCAAGAAAGAAGGGCGGAATATATTTCTTCCCGCCCTACATAAACAGCGTGGGCAGCAGCAACTCCACCAGAATAGGTGAGCTTGCGTCGCTTCTCCCGTTTCTCGAGAAATCAATCGAGGAATATGTCGTGTTAAGCGACTGTGATTTTGCCGCCAACATCGACCTTGAACAAATGGCCGAAAGCCACATTGAGAAGAATGCCGAAGTCACCGTTGCCTATACAAACGGTGTAAAGCCGAGGGTAGGCGGGGAAAGAATGGTGCTCTCTGCGGACGGCGACGGCCGCATAAAGGAAATTCTGATCGACCCCGAGGGGGATGTGTGCGATTATGCCGTAAATGTGGTCATAATGAACCGCCCGCTGCTTATAGACATTATAAAGGACGCACTGAGCAGAAACTATACAAGCCTCGGGCGGGATATTTTCCAGCGCAACATCGACAGCCTTAAAATATACGGTTGGAAATTCGACGGCTATATCAGGGTAATGGATTCCATGAAAAATTATCTTAAATATAACCTTGAGCTGACCGACAAATCCATCCGCGACTGCCTCTTTGACAAGCGCCGTCCCGTTTTCACCAAAATTGCCGACGAATGCCCCGCAAAATACGGTATTGGATGCTCGGTCAAAAACAGCCTTGTCGCCGACGGCTGCATAATCGACGGAGAGGTTGAAAACTGCGTGCTTTTCCGCGGAGTTAAGGTGGCAAGGGGCGCAAAGCTTAAAAACTGCGTTGTTATGCAGGGCTCTCAAATCGGTGAAAGGGCCGACCTGTCATATATCGTTATCGACAAGGACGCGGTGATTTCGCCTACCAGAATTCTCGCGGGATTTGAATCCTATCCGGCCTTTATTGAAAAGGGCTCGGTGGTATAAAAAGCAGAAAGCATACGGGGCGACCGTTTGGCGACGGCCGTTTTCCGAAAAGGAACACAATAAGCACAGAATGGAAGGGAAAAAATGAAGGTACTTTTTTGCACAAGCGAAGCATATCCCTTTGCAATGTCGGGAGGGCTCGGAGATGTGTCATCGGCTCTTCCCGCCGCCCTCAGAGAGCGGGTCATCGGCTGCAGGGTGGTTATGCCGCTTTATGAAGATATAAAGGATGAATTCCGGGAAAAGATGACGTTCATCAAAAGTATAACCGTGCCGGTATCCTGGAGGAGGCAATACTGCGGGATTTTTGAAGCCAAGCACAACGGCGTGACATACTATTTTATAGATAATCAATATTACTTTAAGCGCCACGGGCTTTACGGCTATTTCGACGACGCCGAGAGATTTGCTTTTTTCTCCCGCGCCATCCTCGAAATGCTCCCGGTCATAGGGTTTTATCCCGATATTATACATTGTAACGATTGGCAGACCGCCCTTGTTCCCACATATCTCAGCCTTTTTTACAATCAAAATCCCGGATATGAGAAGATAAAAACCGTGCTGACCATTCATAATATTCAGTATCAGGGGAAATACGGCATGGAAGTGCTTGAGGATGTGTTGGGGATACCCATGGACAAAAAACCGCTGCTTGAATACGGCGGAGATGTCAACATCCTAAAAGGCGGAATCGAAACGGCTCAGATGGTCACCACCGTCAGCCCCACATATTCGAGAGAAATTATGGATTCCTGGTTTTCTCACGGACTTCATGATATATTAAAGCTGAGAAGCTGGAAGCTTCACGGCATTGTCAACGGCATCGACACGGCGGTTTACGACCCTCAAAACGACGATATGATATATGCGCCCTATTCGGCCGACGATCTTTTGGGAAAGGCCGAAAACAAAAAGCAGCTGCAAAGGGAGCTTTCGCTTCCCGAAAGGGACGATGTGGCTGTTGTGGGAATGGTCAGCCGACTTGTGGGACACAAGGGCTTTGATCTTGTTAAATATGCCTTCGAGGAGCTTATGCAAAGCAAGATTCAGCTTGTTATTCTCGGCTCGGGAGAATGGACCTTTGAAAGCTATTTCGATGAAATGGCGCAAAAATATCCCGAGAAATTTGCTTTAAGAATCGGCTTTGACATATCCCTTGCCCATAAGATATATGCCGGGTCGGATTTCTTCCTTATGCCCTCAAAAAGCGAGCCCTGCGGCCTTTCGCAGATGATAGCCCTGAGATACGGTGCAGTGCCCGTGGTCCGCGAGACAGGCGGCCTCAAGGACACCATAACCGACTGCGGAAATGCGGGCGGAAACGGCTTTACCTTTAAAACCTATAACGCCGGAGACATGACCGCCGCCCTTTACAGAGGCCTTTCGATGTATTACGACGACAGGAAAAAATTCGCCGCCCTTCAAAAAAGAGCAATGGAGTGCGACAACAGCTGGAAACGCTCTGCCGGAGAATATATAAGACTTTACAGAAGCCTTATAAAGCAGCAGTAGGGAAAAGCTTTTGCGCGTTTTAAGTGCAAGCGGCACTGAAAACAGACAGAGACAATTAAATTAACAACCTCGCCCAAGAGTTACATCACTTTCGGGCGGGGTTGTTTTTTGTTATAAAATCTTAATATTTCGTCGGGCGGTTTAACCTTCATTTTACATTTTTGAGATTTTGGATTTAACACGGGGGAGATATGATATAGGCGTAGTCAATAAAAAGCAAATCAAAATCAAAAGCCAAAAGGAGCAGATTGAAATGAAAGCTAAAAAGATTATTACACTTGTTCTGGCAGTTATGGTTGCCGCAATGAGCTTTGCCGGATGCGGCAATTCTTCAGACGACACCTCTACCACCTCGGCCGACGGCGCCGAGTCGACCAAAACCGCCCTTTCTGGAACGGTTGCAACCGACGGCTCCACCTCTATGGAAAAGGTCATCGGCGCACTGGGCGAAGCCTTCACCACCGAGAACAGCGGCGTAAACTTCACCTACAATCCCACCGGATCGGGCACCGGAATCACCGCCATCAGCGAAGGAAGATGCGACATCGGTCTTTCCAGCCGGGCACTGAAGGACGAAGAAAAGGCAAAGGGCCTTGAAGGCACCACCCTCGCTCTCGACGGTATCGCAATGATCGTCAATCCTCAGAACGGCGTTTCCGATCTGACCGTTAAGCAGATTGCCTCCATCTATACCGGCGAAGTGACCAACTGGAAGGATGTCGGCGGCAAGGATGCCGAGATCGTTGTTATAGGCAGAGAGGCCGGAAGCGGCACAAGAGACGGATTTGAGTCGATCACCAAGACCGCCGAAAAGTGCAAATACCGTCAGGAGCTGACCTCCACCGGCGATGTCATCACCGCAGTTTCCCAAAACCCCGACGCTATCGGTTATGCATCCCTCGCATCGGTCAAAGACACCGTCAAGGCTCTTAATGTGGACGGTGTTACCCCCACTGAGGAAACGGTCAAAAACGGAAGCTACAAAATTCAGCGCCCCTTCGTACTGGTAACTAAAAAAGGCGTTGAGCTGTCGGCAGCGGCAAAAGCCTTCTTCGACTATGCCACCTCGGCAAAGGCAAGCAAAATAATCGCCGCCGCAGGAGCAACTCCCGTAAAATAAAAATCACTTAAAAAATGCAGGGAGCAGGCCTTGTTTTTCAGGTCTGCTTTCATCTGATAATAAAAGGTGAAAAAATGAAGAGCAGGCAAAAGGTTTTTGAAAATGTTATACACGGAATATTTCTCATACTGGGGCTTGTTGCCGTGGCGGCCGTGCTGCTTATCAGCGTTTATCTTATAGTATCGGGAATTCCCGCCATAAGAAAAATAGGCCTCGTTAATTTCCTTTTCGGCAAGGAATGGCAATCGACGGCGGCCGATCCCAAATACGGCATTCTCCCCTTTATTTTAACAAGCGTTTACGGAACGGCAGGGGCGGTGCTTGTGGGCACGCCCGTCGGATTTTTTACCGCCGTTTTTCTTGCAAAGGTTGCGCCCAAGGGCGTTCGGCGGGTGGTTGAATCGGCCGTGGGACTGCTCGCGGGAATACCGTCGGTGGTTTACGGTCTTGTGGGTATGCTTGTGCTGGTTCCGGCCATAAGAAGCATTTTCGGCGTGGCCGACGGATCGGGACTTCTCGCAGCCATTATCGTGCTTGCGATTATGGTGCTTCCATCCATTATAAAGGTGTCGCTTAACGCCCTTGAGGCCGTGCCCAAGGAGTACGAGGAGGCATCGCTGTCACTCGGTGCCACCCCCATAGAAACATATTTCCGCGTGTCGGTTCCCGCCGCAAAAAGCGGGATTACCGCGGCGGTCGTGCTGGGTGTGGGACGGGCCATCGGCGAGGCAATGGCGGTCATAATGGTATCGGGAAACGCACCAAATATGCCCTCCCTCTTTGAAAGCGTAAGATTTCTGACCACCGCCGTGGCAAGCGAAATGTCATACGCTTCGGGACTTCAGCGGCAGGCCCTGTTTTCCATTGCTCTGGTGCTGTTTTTATTCATAATGCTTATAAACGCCGCCTTAAACTTTTTTCTTAAAGGCAAAAAAGAAAAGGACTGAAATTTTCTCGGTTTTGAAATATGCAAAAATGTCATTAAAAATTCTTTAATGCCGGGAAAGGAGAAAAAATGAAACAAAAAGCTTTAAGTCCCGCCCGCAAGTTTTACATCGGGACAATGAAATTTCTTATGCTGCTTTGCGCGGGTATAACCTGCGTTATAACGGCGGCTATCATAGTGTTTGTACTCGTTAAAGGGGTGCCCTGCATAAGCTGGAACCTCATTTCCACAAAGCCCAGTTATCTGGGCGGAAACATCGGTATACTTCCCGATATTTTAAACACCCTTTATATGATATTTGCCACCCTTATCGTGGTATTGCCGGTGGGCGCGGGGGCGGCGGTCTATCTTAACGAATACGCAAAAAGCAAGCGTATGGTCAAGATCATAGAATATGCTGCCGAGACCCTTTCGGGAATACCGTCGGTCATTTTCGGCCTTGTGGGTATGCTGTTTTTCTGTCAGTTTCTCGATATGAAAACCTCTCTTGCCGCAGGCGCAATGACCCTTGTCATAATGAACCTTCCCACCGTTATGAGAACCACCCAGGAAAGCCTTAAAACCGTTCCGCAAAGCTACCGCGAGGGCGCCTTTGCTCTCGGCGCGGGAAAGTGGAGGGTCATACGCACGGTGGTGCTTCCCGGATGTATCGACGGTGTGGTTACAGGCTGCATACTGTCGGTAGGACGGATTTTGGGAGAATCGGCCGCACTTCTTTTCACAGCCGGCTTTGCCCACAGCCTAAACGGTCTTATAAACGGACTTAAAAGCTCGGGCTGTACCCTGACCGTTGCACTTTATGTTTACGCAAAGGAACAGGGCGAGTTTGATGTGGCTTTTGCCATCGCGGCAATTCTTATGATAATGATCCTCATAATCAATTTCCTTGCCGATTTTCTCGGCAGAATGTTTAAAAGGAGGAGAGACAGATGAGCGACATTATTACGGTCGACAACCTTAATTTGTGGTACGGCGAAACCAAGGCACTAAAGGATATTAACATTCACATAAAGGAACACAGCATAACCGCTCTTATCGGCCCTTCGGGCTGCGGAAAATCGACATTTTTAAAGACTCTTAACCGCATGAACGACCTCATCCCCGGGATCAAGATAACCGGAGATGTAAAATACGAGGGAAAGGATGTTTTTTCCTTTGATGTAAACGAGCTGAGAAAAAACATCGGAATGGTTTTTCAAAAGCCCAATCCCTTTCCCATGAGTATATATGACAATGTGGCATACGGCCCCCGCACCCACGGCGTCCCCAAATCCGAGCTTGACGACATCGTTGAAGGCTCCCTCAGAGGGGCGGCCATATGGGACGAGGTTAAGGACAGACTTAAAAAATCGGCTCTCGGCCTTTCGGGAGGCCAGCAGCAGCGTCTTTGCATCGCCCGTGCTTTGGCCGTTAAACCCAAGGTGCTTCTTATGGATGAGCCGACCAGCGCCCTTGACCCTGTTTCCACCACAAAGATAGAGGATCTTGTGACCGAGCTTAAAAAGGAATATACCATAGTCTGCGTTACCCATAACATGCAGCAGGCGGTCAGGGTTTCGGATTATACGGCATTCTTTTTGCTGGGGGATCTTATCGAATTCGGCGAGACCGAGGCCATTTTTGCCAATCCCAACGACAAACGGACAGAGGATTATATCACAGGGAGGTTCGGATAATGCGAAACAGATTCGACAGACAGCTTTTGCAGCTTAACGATAAGCTGACCCAGATGGGAGTAATGTGCGAGGAGGCCATAGCCCTGACCGTTACCGCCCTTATAGAGGATAATACCGAAATGGCGGGGGGCGTTTATGACCGGGACGATGAGATCGACCATCTCGAGCGGGACATCGAGTCCCTTTGCCTTAAAATGCTGTTACAGCAGCAGCCGGTGGCGAGGGATCTGAGACAGATTTCGGCGGCTCTTAAAATGATAACCGATCTTGAGAGAATAGGCGACCAGGCAGCCGATATTGCCGAAATAATCATTTTCCTCGGCGGCAAAAGCAAGATGAAGTTCGACGAGATAAAGCAAATGGCTTCGGCGGTAATAAAAATGGTCAACAGCAGTATCGAGGCCTATGTCAAACGGGACTGCGAGCTTGCCAAAAAGGTCATAAAAGCCGACGACGAGGTGGATGCTCTCTTTATAAATGTCAAGGAACAGATTGTAAAGAACATTGCCAAAGAGGGTGCCGACGGTGAGTTTGCCATTGATATGCTTATGATTGCAAAGTATTTGGAGCGCATAGGCGACCACGCCGTTAATGTGGCCGAATGGGTGGAGTTCTCCATAACCGGCGTGCACAAGGGAAGTCACGAAATGTAACAACGGCATTCCGCAGATATGCGATGTGCGATACGCAATCGCTGCGGCAGATAATCGTTTTCCCCAAAAGTTTTTCATAAAAAGAATCCCCCTGCGTTCGGTAAAACGACACAGGGGGATTCGACTGTTTTGCTTTATTGAAGCTGTATAGGGCGGATCAGATCATCTCCACTGGAAGTTGATGAGACCGACCACATAAACGATCATAATCGCAACCGGAACAAAGTACATGAATATGGGCTTCATCCAGCTCTTGACCTTCATGCCCTTGCCCTGGTTGGCTTCTGCCACAAGCTTGTCCCAGCCCCAGCCAAGCTGCTTGTTGCAGCAGAAGAGCGCAATAACAAGGGAACCGAGAGGCAGGAAGTTTGTGCTGACAAGGAAGTCCCAGAAGTCAAGCCACGCCGTTCCTTCGGCGAAGGGCTGAAAATGAAGCACGCTGTAGCCGAGGGCGGTGGTAAGGGCAAGAAGGAAAATGCCGATACCGCAAATGAGACAGCCCTTGGGACGGCTCCAGCCGGTCAGCTCTCTGACACAGGCGAGAATGTTTTCAAAAACGGCGAGAACGGTAGACAGGGCGGCAAAGACCATAAACAGGAAGAACGCGGCGCCCCACCATCTTCCCTGGGGGCCCATTTCGTTAAATACGGTGGCCATGGTATCGAAAAGAAGGGGAGGGCCTGCGGTTACTTCTTCGCCGTAGGTGTAGCAGGCGGGGAATATGATAAGGCCGGAAACGATAGCCACAAAGGTATCGAGAATAATAACATTGACCGATTCGCCGAGCAGCGAGCGCTCTTTACCGATATAGCTTCCGAAGATGGCCATGGAGCCGATACCGATGCTAAGGGTAAAGAAGGCCTGGTTCATGGCCGAAACAACCACGCCGGCGTCGATCTTTGAAAAATCGGGGACGAGATAGAACTTGTAGCCTTCCTTTGCTCCGCTGAGAGTGGAGGCGTATACCGCCAGCGCGACCATAAGCAGAAGCATTATAATCATCATGTATTTGGTGACCCTCTCGAGACCGCCCTGGAGCTTGAAGCAAAGGGTGCCGAAGCCCACAAGCACGGCGATGGCAAGGAATATGACATTGACCTTCGGGTCGGTTATCATGTTGACAAAGCCCAGTCCCTGATTTTGGCCGACAAGGAATTTAAAGAAATAATATATCATCCAACCTGTAACCACGGTGTAGAAGGCCATAAGGCAAACATTTGCGATAAGCGAAACATATCCGTGAATGTGCCATTTTGTGCCGGGCTTTTCAAGCTTGTGGTACATGCGGACGGGGCTTGCCTGAGCGGCGCGACCCATGGCAAATTCCATTGTCATGACCGGAAGGCCGAGAAGCAGAAGAAAAAGTATATAAACCAAAACAAATCCGCCGCCGCCGTTTTGACCGGTCATCCACGGGAACTTCCACACATTTCCGCAGCCGATGGCGCATCCCGCCGAAAGCAGGATAAAACCAAGCCGCGAGCCTAATTTTTCTCTCTCCATAAAATAATAGTCCTTTCTTTTTGTGTCAGCCCTGCAACAGGATTGACTTAAGGCATTATAGCACAAATGAGAGCGAAAGGCAACAAAAAATGACACGCTTTGTTAAAAATTTATTAAAAATTTGTGCCGACCGAATCTATCGAAAAAACAGAAAACCGCCCCTTCAGGCAAAGCATGGGAAGTCAAATGCCGTAAAGGAGCGGTTGTTATAGGTTTTATGGGGTTAAGGATTATTGACAGGCGGTTTATATACCGCGGGTCTTTTGAATTGTGAGCTTTTCACTGAGCGGCGCCGCCTTAACACGGTGTGCTTTCGGGCATTCGCCGCAAAGACCTGTTGTGGTGAAGCTGCTGCAATTCTTATGCTTGGGGAACATACTGAACAAATTCTGACTTGTATGCCTCAACATTTGACTCGTCCACGGTAATAAGACGGCAGCCGGCATAGGTTTTATTGGGTGCCAAACCGTAATATCCGCCGTAGGAGTCGTAGGCGAGGGAACCGGGATAGGAAAGCTCAATGCCGTCGATTATTCCCGAGAAGGCATTGTTGTGGTCGTGAGCGGCGTTAAAGGAAAGGATATCTCCTCTTTCCTTCATGGCGTCGAACATACCTGTGTTTTTGGTTGCGGAGCAAATACCTTCGACCAGCGTGCCGATCATTTGATATTTTTCGGGATTTTCGGGAATAAGCTTAAATTCGGGAAGGGGAATGTGGCCGAACATCATTCCGGGAACCTTGCGTCCGTCAGCCGCCTCAAGACAGGCCGATGTGTTTTTGTACCATTCGATCTGAGAGGGCAGAATGTAGGCATGGCCGTCGCCGCTGATGTTACTTTCGGGCTCGGCATATTCGCTGACTCCCGTATCGATGCACCAAATGTTGAGCTTAACCTCTTTGCCGGTGCTGTCGTAGATCTGGGTTACGGTGTTGCCCACGCGGCTTGAATGATTATAGCGAACAAGTACCTCCCAGGATGTATCGGGGACTTCATATCCTTCAAAGGAAAGGCAATGGCTGAGGGATTCATATACCTTTATCTGATCGATTCTCGAAACCAGACAGTGCTCGGCGTCGTGGTTGCCGAAGGTGGCCAGCCAGTATATGTCGCGCTCGGCAAGTATGCTGTTGAAGTCGGTCAGTATACTTCTAATGTCTTCAATTCGCTGATTGAGATCGCCGACGAACTGATCCATTATTGTGTCACCGTTAAGGATTACAAGATCGGGCTTTGTTTTGTCGAGCATTTGAGCTACGGCAGATGCGGTTTCGGCATGAAGCTTTCCGTTGTTGCGGTTGTTGTGTATGTCGTTGATCTCAAGGATTTTCAGCTTGCCGTCGGAATTGAACTGAATTCTGTGCTTTGCGGTCAGCGATTTTTTAAGATACCGGTAAAACATTATTTCACCGTCAAGCTGTATATCCTTTTTAACCGAACGAACAAGCAGAAGGAAGGCGTCGTTTGCCGAGATTGCTTTGTCTCCGTCGGCATCGGCCATGACGGCACCGGCCTCGCTGAGGGTGGTTTTTCCGACCGCCGCCTGCAATGCAAGAAGTGCGTCGGTGGCGGTAAGCGAGCCGTTAAGGTCGATGTCGCCGAAAAGGGCGTTTTCTTTTGTTTTAACGCTGTCGAGGGTGGGAAGCTTGTCGTTTAAAACAAGGCGTATGTCGTCGATATTAAAGGTGAAGCTGTTGCTTTTTTTGGAGTTGCACCAGGAAAATACGATGCGCTTAATCTTTGTTTTGTCAACCACTGCGCCGGCGTCGAGCTCGGGGAGAGAGGTTAAATCGACAGAGACATCGTGCCATCCGTCCTTCCAAAGCTTCATGCTTTGGGTGAAGGTGTATCCCGTGAATTTTTCATCCTCCGACACAAGGGTGATTTTAAGGCTCTCGTTGCCGAAAACAAAGTTGTCGACATAGAATTTAAAGGTGAGAGCGTCACACTCCTCAAGGTTGATGAATTCGGCGGTACGGATATACCATCTTCCGCGAATTCCGTCGGCGTCGGCCTCGGCTTTGGTCGAAGTAAGCTTAATGCTGGCGTCGCCCTCCACCTTGTTTTCGGTGTCCACCGAAAAGGTGGATTCATATGCGGCGGAGTTGCGCCAGCCTTCTCCCGCTTCGTCGCAGGCGGCGACCGAAACTGTTTTTTGCGGTTTGGATTCTTGCTCGGCCGAGGCGGCGGGGCAAATTATCGCCGAAAAAGCCATGGCCATGGCAAGAATCACAGAAAGTGATTTTTTCAAATTTAAAACCTCCGTAAAATGTGTTGCTTTTGTGTGCGGCCGCAATCCGACTGCTTTCGGCTGCCGCCCGATGAAAGACAATTTAAGAAAAAACGGGCAAGCCGCACCGCAACAGCTTAATCATTGCAAAACAAATATATCACAAAACAACACAAAAATCAAGTGGCAATCGCACATTTTTGCAATATAATATATATAAAAATATCAGACATCGAAAATCGTCAAAAAACGCCCATTCCCCGCAATTTCGCGGGTTTCAAGGCAAAAACGCAATAAAACGCAAAAACGGGTGTTGGATTTTTTAAGCTTAAAAACAATAGTCGAACAAATGGAACATTGAGGCTTATGAAGGCGTTGCCGTTAAATGCGCCGATGTTAACGGAGACGGAAGGACAGACACAAACGACGCTTTGGGAATTTTGCAGTATGTTGTTAACATCCGCACCGAGCTTCCCTTTGAGGCCGATTGACCGCGGCCGCGGTTGGTTTCGATAAAACGCCTTATTTTCAAAAACGAATAATGACAGATTTTTCTCCCCGCAGGGCTTCGGCTTTTCGGGGAGGGATTTTGGTTTAAAAAAGTCTGACCACCGCCTGCTTAAAAAGCGGCAAATTAAAAAGGAGTGTACCAAAGGCGGTTACGCTCCTTTTTCGGTCGGTTAATTTTTCGGTCGGTTAAAATGTTTTAAGCAAGCCGACGGGGTTTGGCCGTTGTCAGGCCGTCGGGTTATTGCTCGCCTTTTTGCTTTTTTATCATTTTAAGGCGGGAATGCTCCTCCATTTCCTTTTCTTCGAGGGATTCGGAAATGGTGGCTATCTGATTTTGAAATCGGGGGATGACAATGTTTTTTAAGGCGTTGGCACGCTTTTGGGTCTTGCTGATGGCGGTTGCCAGGCGGTAAACGCTGTTTTCGATTTCAAGCAATCGGGCGGTCAGCTTTTTGACACGGTCGAATTTAAAATAGGCCTCATCAAGCAGGGAATTTGTCGAATAAAAGCCGTAATAATTCTTCATGGGGGAGGAGGGCTTTAGGGTGACGGTGGGAATTTCCACGCCCATAACGCTTCTCGAGCTTATGGAAAGGCCGTTTTCCACAGGAATAGCCGTTGCAAGATCGTCGCAAAGACCCAGGGTGACATTGGCGTTTTCCAGCGCCTTATACGCCTCGCTGAAGCTTTGGTCGATCTGCTGCTGAATGTCCTTTGCCGAGTCGATAAGGCCCATAGTTTCCCGTATGAGAATATTCCTTTTGCGGTCGAGCAGGCTGTATCCGGTCTGAGCCAGGGTCAGCGATTTTTTTGCCGCCATAAGATTGGCTTTTGTGGGGCTTACTGCGGTTGCCATTGTATGAGCCTCCTTTTCTGATTAATGGGTAAAAGCACAGGGCTTTAAAAGCAATAAAATGCCCTTGAGATCAGTGCTTTCCGTAGTGTTCGTCGAGGGTCTTGTCGTCGATACGGTCGAGCTCGGAACGGGGAAGAATGGAAAGCAGCTTCCAGCCCAAATCGAGGGTCTGATCTATCGAACGGTTTTCGTTTTCGCCCTGAGTGAGGAATTCCTTTTCAAAACGCTTACCGAATTCCATGTATATCTTATCCACATCCGAAAGCTCGTCTTCACCGATGACCGAGGCGAGGGATCTTGCATCCTGAACCTTGGCGCAGGCGGCAAAAAGCTGGTTGGAAACGGCGGCGTGGTCGGCTCTGGTCATGTCGGCGCCGATGCCGTCCTTCATAAGACGGGAGAGGGAGGGAAGTACGCCCACGGGAGGATAAACTCCGGTGGCGTCGAGGGTACGGTCGAGCACGATCTGTCCCTCGGTGATGTATCCGGTAAGGTCGGGAACGGGGTGGGTGATGTCGTCGTTGGGCATGGTGAGAATGGGCAGCTGGGTGACCGAGCCTTTTTTGCCCTTGATCATTCCGGCTCGCTCGTAAAGAGAGGCAAGGTCGGAATAGAGGTATCCCGGGAAGCCGCGGCGGCTGGGAATCTCGCCCTTTGACGAGCTGAATTCGCGCAAAGCCTCGGCGTAGGCCGTCATATCGGTCATGACCACGAGAATGTGCATTCCAAGGTCAAAGGCCAGATACTCGGCGGCGGTCAGGGCAAGCTTGGGGGTTAAAATACGCTCGATGATGGGGTCGTTTGAAAGGTTTAAGAACATGACCACCCGCTTTAAAACGCCGGAGGATTCGAAGGAGCGACGGAAATATTCCGCAACATCGTTTTTAACGCCCATGGCGGCGAAAACAACGGCAAATTCCTCGTCCTTGCCCGATTTTGAAGAAAGCTTGGCCTGGCGGACGATCTGGGCCGCAAGCTCGTTATGCTTCATACCTGCGCCCGAGAAAATGGGAAGCTTTTGTCCGCGGATAAGGGTGGACATGGCGTCGATTGAGGAAATTCCGGTTTGAATGAAGTTTCTCGGATATTCTCGCGAAACGGGGTTGATAGGTGAGCCGTTGACATCCCTTCTTGCGGAGGAATATATTTCTCCCAGCCCGTCTCTCGGCTTTCCGGCGCCGCTGAAAACACGGCCGAGCATTTCGGGAGCAAGGGTCATTTCCATGGGGCGGGCGGTAAAGATGAGGCGGGTATCTTTAAGTGAAATTCCCGATGTGCCTTCAAAAACCTGCACCACCGCCTTGTCTCCCGCAAGCTCGACAACACGGCCGACACGCTCTTCGCCTGAGGCGGTATATATTCTGACGACCTCTTCGTTTGCGACCCCTTCAACGCCCTCGAGGGCGATAAGAGAACCGCTTATTTCTTTAAGTCCGATGTGTTCGGTAATCAAAAAATCGACCTCCCTTCAGCGTTTGGAACGGTTTACGGCGGCAACCGTCTCGTCGATCTCTTTGTTGAGACGGTCGAACGCGGCGGTGTCGTTGTTGCCGATGTCGCTCTTCATTTTAAGAAGCTTTTCGAAAATGCCGGTTTCGGTAAGCCTTGCGAGAGGAATACCCGCATCGGTGACGGTTTTGGCCTTTTCGTTGAGCTTCAGTATCGTTTTCATCATAAGAAACTGCTTTTCGAGAGGCACATATGTGTCATCCTTATGATAGGCGTTTTGCTGCAAAAAGCCCACGCGGATGACCTTGGCGATCTCCATGATAAGCTTTTGATAGTCGGGAAGAACATCCGAGCCGATGAGCTTGACGATTTCCATAAGGGAGCTTTCTTCACGCAGAATGGCCAGTATTTCGCCGCGGTATTTCATAAAGAGAGGATCAACATTGGTATTGTACCAGTTGGAAAGATCCCCGTCGTATTCCGAATAGCTTTCCATCCAGTTGATGGCCGGATAGTGTCTTGCATAGGCAAGGCTTTTGTCCAGCGCCCAAAAGCAGCGGGTGAAGCGCTTGGTGTTCTGGGTAACCGGCTCGGAAAAGTCCGAGCCCTGGGGTGAAACGGCGCCGATAACGGTTATGGAGCCTTCCTTTCCCGAAAGGGTCATAAAGTTGCCGGTACGCTCGTAAAAGGCCGAGAGGCGGGAGGGAAGATAGGCGGGATAGCCTTCCTCGGCAGGCATCTCTTCAAGACGGCCGGAAATTTCGCGAAGCGCCTCTGCCCAACGGGAGGTTGAGTCGGCCATCATGGCCACATCGTATCCCATATCGCGGTAATATTCGGCCAGGGTTATGCCCGTGTAGATAGAAGCCTCGCGGGCGGCCACGGGCATGTTGGAGGTGTTGGCGATAAGCACGGTGCGGTCTCTGAGCTCCTTGCCGGTTCGCGGGTCGATAAGCCCGCCGAATTCGTCAAGCACCTGAGTCATTTCGTTTCCGCGCTCGCCGCAGCCGACATAGATTATGATGTCGGCGTCGCACCATTTTGCAAGCTGATGCTGGGTCATGGTCTTGCCGGTGCCGAAGCCTCCGGGTATTGCGGCGGCGCCTCCCTTTGCAACCGGGAAGAGGGTGTCGATAACGCGCTGGCCGGTTATAAGGGGCTTATCCACCGTAAGCCGCTCCTTTGTGGGGCGGGGCTGACGGATGGGCCAAAACTGGCAAAGGGTAAGCTTCTTTTCGTTGCCGATTCTGTCCTTTATGGTGACAATGTGGTCGTTTAATTTGTATTTGCCGTCTTTGGCGGCAAAGGTAACCTCTCCCGAAAGACCGGGAGCAAGCATTATTTTGTGTACAATGGCGGGCGTCTCGGGGCATGTGGCATACACCTGACCCTCCTCGAGGAAATCACCCTCTTTTACGGTCACCGTCACATCCCATTCCTTTTCGGTGTTGAGGGGAGCGGTGGCGTTACCGCGCTGTATGAAGGGACCGAATTTCTCCTCGATTTCGGGGAGAGGGCGTTCGATACCGTCGAATATATTTCTTAAAATTCCGGGGCCGAGCACGAGAGCCAAAGGGCTTCCCGAGGTAACGACAGGCTCGCCGGGTTTAAGACCGGTGGTCACTTCGTAGACCTGAATGGTGGTGGTGTCGTCCTTAATTCCGATGACCTCTCCGACCAGCCGTTCGTTGCCCACATAGACCATTTCCTGCATGGAAAAGCCTTCGGTTTCCTTAACCGTGACAACCGGACCGTTTATTCCGTAAATAACCTTTTTGTTCAAAAATTTTCGCCTCCGGTAAAGGACTATTCAATAACAAGTCCCGAATTTTCCATAAACCATTTTTGCTGGGACGACAGCCTCTCGTCAAGGGAGTCGTCGATCATCATTTCTCCGTCGGCCGACTTGACGATTATTCCGCCGAGTTCAATGGAGTTGTCGATGTGCAGCGTTATGGAATTGCCGAGATATGAGCAGATTTCGGCGGCATATTTTTTGTCGGCTTCTCTTAAAATAAGCTCGGCGCACTGACCCTCCATCTGCTGTCTTATGTTTTTTGCCGAACGGATAAGCAGCTGCTTATAATCGTCGGTTTCGGTAAAGCTTTTAATTTGTTCTTTGGCCTTTTCAAAAATCTCAAGGCGCACCTGCTCGCGGCGTTTAAACAGATCGGCACGAGCCCGGTTTTCGGCAGCCGAGATCTTAACTCCCGCCGCCGTATTTATTTCGGAAATGCGCCGGCGTTTTGTGTTGGCTATTTCCGCATCAAGCCTTTTTTTCGCCTTTTCGAGGGCTTCTTCAAGGCGTTTTTGAGCGCCGCCGACCGTCTGTTCGACCTTTACCCTGGCACTGTCGCTCATGGCTTTCATTATGGCGTCTGTTTTTTCAACTGACATTTTAAACACCTCAAATCTTGATTCCGATTGCCTCTCGAATGTATTTTGTTATGGAATCGCCCGACCTGCCCGAGCCGTGACGGTCGGGTATTTCTATAACAAGGGGCTTTGGGCTGCGAAGCTTAAAATCGTCAATCTGCTCCTCTGCGAGAGAAACAAGCTTTTCGGTTATAAGCACCGCACCGATCTCCTTGTCGGCGGTGGCGTCTTCAAGAGCCTTGACCACCCCGTCTTTGTCGTGGACGATGACCCCCTCGATACCCGCAAGGCGCATGCCTAAAAGGGTGTCGTGATTGTCGCTGATAAGGGCAAAGCGCATTGCCGGTACCTCCTTTCGAGTCGATTTCAGGCGTTGATTATCATGAAGGAGATGATAACTCCGTAAAGGGCAAGGGTTTCGCCCAGAGCAACGAAGATAAGGGATTTACCGAAGGCCTTGGGGTCCTCGGTGGTGGCGCCTATTGCGGCGGGGATGCCGGCGCCCAGAGCTATACCGCCGCCGATGGCGGCAATACCGGTACAAAGACCTGCGGCAAGATATTTAAGACCGTCGCCGTTAGAGGTAACGGCAGCAGCGGCAGCGGCGGCGTCGCCGGTGTCGGCAAATGCGGTGACCGCTCCGGTTATGCAAAGGGCGGTTACGGCAACAAGGGTCGCAAAGTGAATTTTCATGGCCTTTGTGGGAGCTGCGCCCTTTTTATAGCAGCGCAGGGCATTATAGATTGCAAAAAAGATTGCCACAGGGGGAATAAGGAACATTACAACAGAAAAAACAGACATTTTAACATACCTCCGAAGATTTTAATAAAGGTTTTAGGGTCAACAGATTAATATTTAATGGGCTTGAACTCATGTCCCGAGCCCTCAAAGAAACGGTTGAACATCTCGTAAAATTCGAGACGCAGGCTTTGTACGCCCACCAGCAGTCCTTCCAGCACAAGCACAAAGATATTTCCGAAAACGACCACTATCCAGAATCCCACCGAATACTCTCCGAACATATTTGCAAGGGAGAAGAAAACGCTCATCATTCCGGCATGGACAAGCACAAATGCGCCCACACGAAGGAAGGAAACGGTATTGGTGATATAGGAAAGAATGGCTTCAAACAGCTCGAAAAATCCCTGGGTCATATAGCCGCCCCAGCTTTCGGGCTTCCAGTCCTCCTCGCCGTCGCAAAGCTTTATAAGGGGGTCTTTAAGCCATATACATGCTATGGGGATGACTATTCCGACCAAAACTATCGGAAGGGAGGGGATGTTAAGCGAGAGGACGGCGTTTGCCGCAAGGGTTATTGCCCCTGCGTAGAAGAGCAGACCGCAAAGACCGTTTTCCGAGAAGAGCGCTTCTCCGAATTCCCGCTGCTTGAGCTTTGAATAGATGTTGAGTATCAGGGCAAGAAGCATAAGCACAACGCCTATTCCGACGGCGCTGTAAAGGATGGTCATGATGTTGGACATTATTTCGATGGGTTTATGCTCGGGGGAGGCCACAAGCCCCAGCTTATAGTAGAGGGGATTGAATATTTCCTCAAATCCGAAGCAGGAACCGAATACCAGTCCGAAGAAGGAACCCGCTATTCCGCAGGGAATGAGCAGCTTCCCGAGATCCATCTTTTTAAGCTTGTACATAAAGTAGCCGACAATCGAAAGCACAAGCCCCTGGCCGAAATCGGCAAACATTATGCCGAAAAGCAGGGTGTATGTTACGGCCACGAAGGCTGTGGGATCGATCTCGCCGTATTTGGGCATTCCGAACATTTTTATGTAAAACTCAAAGGGACGGTGAAGGGCGGTGTTCCTGAGCTTTATCGGCGGAGAAAGCCTTGAAATGTTTTTGTTTTCGGTAAAGGAGACCGACATGTCGTCCTTGCCGTCGAAAAGCTTTGTCAGCCGCTGCGCGTCGGGCTTTGGCACCCAGCCCATCATAACAAAATGGTCGCCGTGGCGGGAAACGAATTTTCTCAGCTCAAATCTCGTATTGAGCATGCAGAGCTTGGAGTAAAAGCTTTGTATGCTGTCGGTGCGGTTCTCGAAGTATGCCTTGAAATCGGCTCTTGTCTGCTCGGCCCGCTCGGCATCCTCTGCAAGCTGTTCGTTAAGCAGCTCTATGGCCTCGGAGGGAGAGTCGACGGCACCGGGTATATATATTTTTTCAAAAAGCAGTCCCAGGAATATTTTGTCGACCTCTTTGGCATATTCGGTGGGCACGATGTACATTCCCCAGTAATAGTCGCTGTCGTGGGAGAAGGGGTAGAAGATCACATCGGGATTGTCGGCGTATGCCGCAAGCATTCTGTACCCTTCAAGGGGAAGGCGGCCGAACCTCACCGATATAAATTCCGTTTCAAAAAAGTCGTTTATGGGAATGTCGATGGTTTCAAAGTGTCTGAGAATGTGTATACAGGATTTACAGTATTCCTGCTCCTTTTCTATCATAGCCAGCTCTTTTTGAAAACCGCTTATATCCTTTTCGATCTTGTCAACCTGAGCCCTTGCCTGTTCTCCCGAAAGAGGAAGATCGTCATATTCGCCCTCGGGGACGGCAATTCCCGCAGATTTTATGAGACCGTTCAAACGATCGAGCTGAGCCTTGTAGGGGTTGTCCTCGCTGAGTCGGGACGCGCCGCTTATAAGCGACATGTTTTCGGGATGAAAGCACCCTGCGTCACGGCAGAGGTCAAGGGTCTCGTCAAGCTTTTCAAAGCTTCCGCTGACCGTTGCAAGCTCCATTTTTTCAACTGACATTATATCACCTCAAATCAAACGGGAAGAAGTTCCGTAATTTTTTCGCTGCCAAGAGAGTATCTTACCCCCTCCACAAGGGTGGTCAGGCAGTCGTATTGGTTTTTCGCAAGCAGCATATACGCCGAAAGGACAGACGAGGGGGAGGTCTCAAACCGCATGGTTTTGCGGCAGATGTCTCTCACTGCCCGCCCGGCGGCAATATCCGCCGAAATGCTGTTTTTAAAGTATTCCGAATATTTCGACTGTTCTATAAAGCTTTTAACATCCTCGGCCTTTCCGTCGCAAAGCCCCTCAAGAGTCTTTTTCCTGAAAATGCCGTTAATGGTAAGAAGCCGCGATTTTATTTCGCTCGGGGAGGCGTCGAAATATGTCTTTTGCCGAAGTATCATCTGAAGATTCAGAAAATCGGCCCGAATACCGAAAATTTCAACGATTTTTTCGTCTCCGTCGGAAATTTCCCCGACCTTTTTGCAGAAATAGTCCTCGAGAAGAAATTCGAGAAGGGAAAGATCCGTAGGCTGACCCTCCGCCGGACGGCAAAGGGAAACCATGAGGAGCAGATCCCTCTTTTTTATACAGCCCAGAAGGTCGTCGAAATCCTTTGCCGCCCGCATGGCCGAAAGGTCGATGTCGAGATGCCGTTCGAGGAAATCCGGAAGGGAGGGACGGAAAAATTCCGATTTTCCCGCGTTAAGAAGCCTTGCAAAGCTCATTACAAGCTCCTTTTCGCAATCTATAACCGAAAGGCGGTAAAGCTTGGAGCCCAAGGCGAAATCGAAGCCGAAAAGCTCGGCAAGGTCGGTGTAAAGCCGTTCCTTGAGTATTCTTTCAAGAGACTCGCGGTTTATGGCGGCGTCGCTGACATTTCCGAATCCGTCGGCATAAAAGGGATTTTCCCTTATGGAAGCGGCCAGCTCCTGAAGATTCGAAAGAGCGGCCATTTGGCAAAGCCGTTCCTTTTGAAAGAATTTTCCGTATCGTGCCCGCGCCTTTTGGGCGGCGGCAATTTCGGATTTTAAGTTGGCAGACATGAAGTCTACACCTCCGTTACCGCGCCGACAATGTGTTTAAGCCACTTGTCCTTTTCGGCGTTATATTTGGCGTCTATGGCATCGAGCTGTTTTTTGTACCGATCGGCCTGATCGGAAATGCGGCGGTCGGTTTCGGCCGTTTTGTTTTCTTCATAGGCTTTAAGCTCGTCGTTAAGCTTTGAAAATCGGCTGTCGTGAAGCTCGCTGACCCGCTCGGTTATGTGAGAATCTATTTCATCCCGTTGCTGCTCGGCCTTTCTGACATCCTCACGAAGAGCCTTGTCAAGTTTAAGTATGGCAGAAACATCGTTTATGTCCATAAAACCGTCTCCTAATCTGTCTTTCGGCGGCCGTCTTCACCGCCGCGGGTTTTTAAAATAAAATCCGTCCGTTTTGCTTTGCCCCGGTCCGTTTACCGGCATGTCAGAGGAACTGAAAAACAAGCCGTCTGTCCGAATAAATAGCTGAAACCGCCGGCTTTGCGGCGGTTCCCGAACTTATTGATGTTCTTCGATATAGTGGACAAGGTCGCCGACGCAACGAAGCTTTTCAACCTCTTCGTCGGGTATCTCAACATCAAAAACATCTTCTACCGACATTATGACATCGACGAGATCGAGACTGTCGGCACCGAGCTCGTCGGCCATGGAAGATTCCATTGTGACCTGCCCGGGCTGAAGCTCCAGTTGGGCGCAGATAATATTTCTCAGCTGTTCAAAAACCATAATCGAAACCCTTTCTTATTTAGCTTTAAATATCAGTGTTACAACAAGCAACTAATTTATTTTTCAACTACTCACGGATAATATAATTCTTTCATTCCCGTTTGTCAACCGTTAATTTTAAATTTTTTAATTTCCTCCAAAATAATATATTTAAAAACAGTATTAAATGTCCTGATTATACATATCCGAAAGATATGACAGTTATCATAACGCACACATACGAACGCGCCTGAAATGGCCTGTTAACGGTGCCTTTAGGCTTGTCGTCGCACATAGGCGTAAGCCTTATGATCTCCTCCGCACCGAAAATCCCTCATTACTGCCCTCATTTCAGGTCGAAGAATTTTGTCGGCAAGAAAAAAATCCACAGACAAGGCAAAAACGCAGCTCATCCTGTCGGATTAACGAGCATTTTAACGCAGTGTGCGGGGATTTTTCTTTGCCAAAATCGTGTTCGTATGTGTGCGTTATGGTTAAGCAATAGACGAGCGAAACCGTACGGTGTTCGACCGTCTGTTGCTTATACTTAAAAATAAAGGCGTAAAAGCAAAGTTTTTCTTTATTTTTGCCGAAAGGTGTTGTATAATATAATGTAACATAGTGTGTACAAAGATATAATTTTTTAAAGGAGGGGCAGAACATGCCAAATAAAATTAAACTTTCGGTGGGCGGCATAGAATATATGGTAGTAACCGACGACGACGAGGCTCAGGTCAGAAAGGTGGGCGCCCGCCTTAACGGAGAGCTTGAAAAGACAAAAAAAGCAAATCCCCGTCTTTCGACAACCATGGTGGCGGTGCTTACGGCTCTCGGTATGTGCGACGAGCTTGAGAAAAGCGAAAGGGAATGCGAGCAGCTTCGCATTCAGCTTAAAAAAGCCGTGGAAGATTCTGCCTGCACACGCTTCGACGGTGAGGAAGCGAGAAGGGAAATAGAGCGTCTTACCGGCGAAATAAAGGCTCTTAAACAGCGCCTGCAGTAGGCGTTATTTTCTAAATTAAAACACAAAATTTTCTGTGCGTTGTGCGAAGATGTAATATTTGGCATATATTATGTGAAAGTTGCACAAAAACTGAAAGACGATATTGTTTATATGGTGGAAAAAGTGTGTCTAAACATATAAATTCATTGACATTAGTATCGGTTTTAGATAAAATTATAGGGTGTAAAACTACCAAAAAAACAAATTCCGTTTTGTAGGGTTTACACATAACTTTGGTTAAATTGTACATTTCGCATCGGAAAAATTATTGCAAAAAGTCCAAAGAATTTTTACCTACCACTTTAAGCGTTAAGAAGGAGCGTTTACACAATGAAACATTATTCCCGAGTTATCGCAGGAATACTTTCCGCGATAATGCTGATTTCTTCGGCGGGTTACTGTGCCGTCGCGGATAACGAAACGGCAGGCGCTGTCTCGGCCGAGCAAGCGACCGGTGCCGCCGATCCGGAAAACGTAGAGGAATATTTAAAGGCTCGTGAGCAAAACACGGTCTTTTCCAAATTCACCTACACCGAATATATTGCACAGTATTCCAATGTGCCCGACGCTTCTGAGACCATAACCTTCGGAGCGGCCGATCCGGCCTATCTTACCGCGTCTACCGGAGATGTCAGAGCCGACGCCACCTACGACGACACCCTGCCCGAGGCGGGAATCAAGGGTCAGTCGCTTTATATGGGCGATTCTGATAACGGCGTAAACGCTTCGACAACCTGGACGGTAAATGTACAAAACGACGGACTTTTCGTTATTGATATGCTTTACTACACCGTTCCCGGAAAGAACAATTCCATTGAACGCTCGCTTTACATCGACGGCAAATCTCCCTTTACCGAGGCGGGCGGTATTGTTTTCCCCAGAGTGTGGAGAGATAGCGACGAGGGAATAACCCTCGACCAGGACGGAAACGACATCCGCGCAAGCTCGGTTGAGGTCAACGGATGGTATGACGGAAAATGTATCGATACCAGCGGTAAGTACGGTGAGTACTTTAAATTCTACCTTACCGCCGGAACACATACCATAAAGCTGGAATCCCAGAAGGAGGCTGTGGTGTTCAACCGCATCTCCCTCCAAAAGGCTCCCACTCTTATTTCTTACGCCGATCTTCAGAAGGAATACGAGCAGAAGGGTTACAAGCTCGGAACCTCCAGTGCAAACGATTTCGACGGAGAGATGGGAGACAACCCCATGCGCCGCCAGGCCGAGGATATGCACCTTAAATCGGCTGCAACCATTTATCCCGAATGGGACCGTACGTCCCCTCTTACATATCCCACATCCTTTGATGTTATCAAGCTCAACCAGATAAAGAGCGATAAGTTCAGCTCGGCATATCAGTGGATCGAATGGGAATTCGATGTTGAAGAGGCAGGGCTTTACAACATAACCACCCGCTTTAAACAGACCGACCGCGACGGTGCCTTCTGCAACCGTTCGGTTTATGTTAACGGCGTCATTCCCTGCGAGGAAGCAAAGTATGTCCACTTTGACTATAAGGACGGCTGGCAGGTATCAAATCTTTGCACTCCCGACGGAACTCCTTTCCTTTTCTACTTTAATAAAGGCAAGAATACCATTCGTCTTGAGGTCACTCTCGGCGAATTCGGCGATCTTCTTGCCGCAGTTGACAATACCATTTACAGCCTCAACAACTGCTACCGCAGCATTATGATGATAACCGGATCTTCTCCCGACACCTTCCGTGATTACAGCTTCGAGACCATGATTCCCGAGACCATTTCCGAAATGGCAGAGGATCTTGAGGTGCTTAAAGATGTCGTTTCAAAGATTAAGGATCTGACAGGGGAGAAGAACAGCTCCTTCACCAGCTCCTTCAACACCCTTACAAACGACCTCGAAATAATGACTCAAAATCCCACCACCATTGCCAAGAAGCTTGAAAACTTCAAATCCAACCTCGGTACCATTTCCACCTGGCTTGTCAACGCCACGGCTCAGCCGGTGGGTTATGACTGGATTCAGATAACCCCCGTCGAGGAGGAGCTTCCCCGCGCCAATGCAAACTTCTGGGAAAATCTTGTTCACCAAAGCAAGATGTTTGCGTCCTCCTTCTATATGGACTATAACAATGTCGGCCGCGCAGCCGATGCCCGTGAGAACACCCGCGACGTTACCGTGTGGGTGGCCACCAGCCAGGACCAGTCTCAGATAATCAGACGACTGATAGATAACTCGCTGTCAAAGTCAAGCGACCTGAAGGTCAACCTTAAACTTGTTTCGGCCGGAACGATACTTCCTTCGATAACGGCCGGTATCGGACCCGATGTCGTGCTGGGCGTCGGAAACTCCGAGCCCCTTAACTACGCCATCCGCGGCGCGGTTATGGATATTTCCCGGTTCAACGACCCCGAAAAGGTCGACCAGACCTTCGACCAGGTCATGTCGAGATTTAACAAAACGGCATATACGCCCTACCAATATAAAGGCAAGACATACGGTATTCCCGAGACCTTCTCCTTCGGAATGCTCTTCTACCGAAAGGATGTTTTGTCCGAGCTTGAAATGGAAATACCGAAAACATGGACAGAGGTTTACGACTGTATCGTTAAGCTCAACATGAACGGCCTCTATTTCGGAATTACAGACGTTTTCGGAACCCTGCTTTATCAGAACGGCGGTTCATATTATAATGAGGACGGCTCGGCATCGGCACTTGATACGGCCCTTTCGATCAGCTGCTTTAAGCAGTACACCGAGTTCTTCACTTCTTACGGATGCCTTGTCACCTTCGACTTCTCCAACCGCTTCCGTACCGGTGAAATGCCTCTCGGCCTTGCCGACTACACCGCCTATAACCAGCTCAGCGTTTTCGCCCCCGAAATCAAGGGACTTTGGGGATTTACCGATATTCCCGGAATTGAAAAAGAGGACGGCACCATCGACCACACCGCCCTGTCGGCCGGAAGCGCTTCGATCATCATAAGCAATGCCAAGGATCCCGAGGCAGCTTGGGACTTCCTGAGCTGGTGGACCAGCACCGATACCCAGGTTGCTTACGGTCAGGAAATTGAAAGCATCCTCGGCACTTCCGCCCGTTACAACACCGCCAACCTCGAGGCTGTGGCACAGCTTCCCTGGTCGTCCAGCGATTATAAAGCAATATACAACCAGTGGCAATCTGCAAGATCTCTTCCCGAGTATCCCGGAAGCTACATTCTGGGCCGTTATCTGAGCTTTGCTTTCCAGGCCGTCGTCAATCAGGACGCCGACCCGGGCGAAGAACTCCTTGATAATGTAAGACTTATCAACGAAGAGCTTACCAGAAAGCAAAAGGAATTTGCAGATAACGAAAATAAAAAGTAAGCATTAGACTTACCCAATTCTATTACGAGGGAGTAATATTTTTATGAAGCTTTTTAAAAGGCAGCCTCGGGAGGATCGCAAGAAACTGACCGGCAAGCAAAAGTTAGCGAAGATTTGGGACGACCGCGTCGGCTATCTTATGAGCGCGCCTTATGTCATACTTTTCACCATCTTTACGGTGCTTCCGGTTGCTGTTTCGATGTTTTTCAGCTTTACCGACTTCAACATGCTCCAGTGGCCCAACTTTGTCGGACTTGAAAACTATTCGCGACTGCTGCTGCACGACGAAATATTTCTTATTGCCGTAAGAAACACGGTCATCCTGGCCGGCATTACCGGACCCGTGGGATACCTGCTCTGTTTCTTCTTCGCATGGTGTATAAACGAGTTTTCTCCGAAGGTGCGTGCGTTCATCACCCTTTGCTTCTATGCGCCGTCCATTTCGGGTAACGCCTTCCTTATCTTTACTCTGATGTTCTCGAGCGACAGCTACGGCCTTGTAAACGCCTTCCTGCTCAAGCTCGGAATCATCGATTCTCCGATACTTTGGTTTACCAACACCCAGTACATGATGCCCCTTTGTATCGTGGTTATTCTCTGGACCAGTCTCGGCACCTCCTTCCTCGCCTTTATCGCCGGCTTCCAGGGCGTTGACCGCACATACTACGAGGCGGCGGCAGTGGACGGTGTCCGCAACCGTTGGCAGGAGCTTTGGTTTGTTACCCTGCCCCTTATGCGTGAGTCGCTGATGTTCTCGGCCGTAATGAGCATCACCGGCGCTTTCGGCGTCGGCGGCGTTATCACCGGCCTTTGCGGCTTCCCCTCGACAGGATATGCCGTACATACAATAATGCACCACCTTGAGGATTACGGCGGGATGCGTTATGAGATGGGTTATGCGTCGGCCATCGCCACCATACTCTTCCTCGTTATGATAATCACCAATAAGGTCATTCAGAAGCTTCTCAGAAAGGTGGGTAACTAATATGGCAAGAAATCGCGTTAACCGTTCGACCGGCGGCGACATAGGTATTTTCATAATTCTCTTTATCTTCGGTTTTCTTATGGTTCTTCCTATGTACTACGCCATAATTACCTCTCTGAAGCCTCTTGACGAACTTTGGATATTCCCTCCGCGCTTTTGGGTCGCAAAGCCCACCCTTAAAAACTTTGCCGACCTTTTCTCAAACCTCAGCAACTCCTGGGTACCCTTCTCAAGATACATCTTCAACACCGTTTTCATTTCGGTGGTCGGTACCTTCGGCCATGTTATAATCGCCTCCATGGCGGCATATGCCCTTTCAAAAAAGCGGTTTTACGGATCCCAGACCATATTTAAGGTCATAGTTACATCCCTTATGTTCAGCGGCTCGACCGCCATTCCGACCTTCATCATCATGTCCAAGCTCGGACTCATTGATACATATTGGTCGATAATCCTGCCTGCCTTCTCCTCCACCCTCGGACTTTACCTCATGAAGCAGCACATGGAATCCATGGTCAAGGACACCATAATCGAGGCCGCGAAAATAGACGGTGCCGGAGAAATGAGAATCTTCTGGACCATCGTTATGCCGATGGTTAAGCCTGCGTGGCTGACGCTTATCGTTTTCTCCTTCCAGGGGCTGTGGAATGCCACCGGCGCAACATACATCTATACCGAGCAGTTAAAAACCCTTAACTATGCAATATCCCAGATAATTTCGGCGGGTATTTCCCGAGCCGGCGCAGGCGCCGCCTCGGTGGTGTTTATGATGATACTGCCCATTGCCGTATTTATGTTTTCACAGAGTAACATCGTGGAAACAATGTCATCCTCCGGTATTAAGGAGTAAGACCGTTTAAACCGATATTGTAACAAGGGGATAATTAAATGCGAATATTTAAGAAAATACTTAGTATAACAATAGCGGCGATTATGGTTACGGGCGTCCTTTGCGTGGGCGCATCGGCAAAAACGGTAGAGTCATCATCGGTGGCATACGACACATATATGTATGACTATAACGGAAATCCCATAATCACCCCCCACGCTTATATTCCGAGCTACACCTTTACCGGTGAGGACCTCGGGGTGGGAAATTTCACCGAGCCGCAGGACATCGAGGTCGACAAGAGCGGAAACGTTTATATTGTCGACACGGGATACGACGTGGCCGGGGTTGCCTCGGGAGAGGTTGTTTCGGGTGAGGTTTCGGACAGCAGCACCGAAAGCAGCCCGTCCGATGTGGTTGAGGACACAAACGCCAAAATGGGCCGTCTCGTGGTGCTCAATCCCGATTATTCGGTCAAGTTTGTCATAGCCACCTTCGATAACAACGGCAAAGAGGACTCCTTTAACCGTCCCGAGGGCGTCACCATAGCACCCGATAACACCATTTATGTCGCCGACACTCAAAACCAGCGTATAGTGCGCTTTACTCCCGGCGGAAAATTTATAAAGACCTACGACAGCCCCGTTAACACCGAGGACAGCCAGCTCAAGAGCCTTATGGACAGCGACTATGTTTACCGTCCCAAAAAGCTTGCGGTTGACCAGTCGGAAAATATTTTCGTTGTTGCCCAGAGTGTTAACATGGGTATTCTCCTCCTCGACAGGGACGGAGAGTTCAGCGGATTTGTCGGAGCACAGAAGGTTAGCTACAATGTTGTCGACTACATTTGGAAAACAATACTTTCCAAGGAACAGCAAAGCCAGATGCAATCCTTTGTTCCTACCGAGTACAACAACATAAGAATAGATGATAAGGGCTTCGTTTATGCAACCACCAGCTCCATAAACGCCGACGAAATCTCCTCCACCATTTCTTCCCGTTCGAAGGACTCCAAATATTCTCCCGTTAAAAGGCTTAATCCTACCGGCAACGACGTTCTCGTAAGAAGCGGATACCATTCGACGGTGGGTGACATCAGCTTTAACTACAACTCCCTCGGCCAGGCACAGGTTTCCATTATCGCCGATGTGGCACTCTCTCCCAGCGGAAGATACACCATAATGGACACCAGAAAGAACCGTCTCTTTACCTATTCGGTGGACGGAGAATTGCTTTATGCCTTCTCGGGCAAGGGCAATCAGGTGGGAAATTCGGTAACACCGATTTCCATTGCATATAAGGACGAGGATCTCTTGCTTCTTGACGCCGACGCAAAGGGAAGCAGCTTTACCGTCTTTTCGATAACCAATTACGGAACGCTCATAGACGAGGCATACGATTGCTACAGCAGATTTGAATATGACGAGAGCGTTCAGTACTGGGAGCAGGTTCTTAACGAAAATGCCAACTTCGACATTGCATATGACGGAATAGGCAACGCGCAGATAAGAACCGAGGATTATACCGACGCGGTTAAAAACTTTAAATACTCAAACAACCAGACCAGATATTCGGTGGCTCTCGGAGAATACCGAAATCAGCTCATCGAAAAATATCTCGTGTGGTTCCTGCTCATATTTGTGGTCATTATTTTCCTGCTTGTCAGACTCTTTAAATGGATAGGCAAGCGCAACCGTGACGACAAATATAAGGATAAAAGAGAAGGGTTACTGAATTCCTTCCTTTACGAATTTTATATAATGCTTCACCCCTTCGACGGATTCTGGGATCTTAAACACGAAAAGCGCGGATCGGCGCCGGCCGCAACGCTTATCGTCGGACTTCTCGCACTGGTGAACATCTGTTCCAAGCTGTTTACCAACTACCTCTTCAACGGAAGCTACGGAACCCGGATCTCCCCCATCAAGGAAATATCTCTGGTTGTTCTTCCCATGCTTTTGTGGGTGCTTTCCAACTGGTGCGTGACCACCCTTGCAAACGGCGAAGGAAGCATAAAGGACATATACAAGTTTACCGGATATGCGCTTATGCCCATGGTGCTTATGACTGCGCTTAACATCTGCCTGTCCCACATATTTATCCTTGAAGAGGCAATGTACATTACCTTCTTCTCCTCCTTGGGAGTTGTCTGGACCGGAATTCTGCTCTTTGTCGGCAACACGGTCACACACAGATACACCGTCGGCAGCAGTCTTCTCTCCATATTGCTCAGCGTTGTCGGAATGGCGATCATTGTGTTTATCGCACTGCTCATCATCACAACCTATCAGAGAATATACAATTTCATTGACAGTATTGTTATCGAACTTACCTATAGAATGTAACGAACGCAAACAGCAGATAAACTATTGCAAAAGGAAGGGAAATTATGAAAACCGGATTTAAGCACTTGAGCGTAATACTGCTTTGTCTTGCACTCGTACTGTCAATAACCGGCTGTAAAGGTGCGGACAGCACCGACGGCGAAGACGCCTCCTCTGCCGACACCTCCGCCCAAGAGGAAAGCATCCTCGACATCGACCTCAACAATCTTGAGGGAACCGAATTCACCTCAAGGGGAACGGCCGACATCGAAGGTTACGATCTTGTTGCCGACAACAGCAGCTATCAGTTGATGATAGATCCCGACACAATGACCGTATGCGTCAAGGTAAAGAGTACCGGATATATTTGGAGAAGCAATCTCGGCGAGAACGATTTTGTCGATTCGACCACCGTTGACTCCACAAAGGACAAATACATGTCCCAGGTACTTCTCAATTATTACGACGAAAACAACAAAAGCACAATATTCACAAGCTACAGAGACGCTCTTTTAAACAACAACGAATACGCTCCTACCGTTAAATGCTATGCTATGGACAACGGTATAAGAGTGGCCTATAAGATAGGAAAGACCATCGACTACTACCTGCTTCCCGATGTCCTGACGGTTGAAACATACAACAGTATTTCCGAAAAGCTCGGTACGGCGCAGAGAAATCAGTTTCAGTCCTTCTATCTTCTCAACAAATACAACGAGATAGACAAGGAGCAGCAGCAGGCCATCGCCAGTAAATATCCCCTTATCAAGAGCGAGGATCTTTACATAATACAAAGCGTTGCAAAAACCCGCAAGACCAAGTTTGTCAGCGAGATACTCCGTCCTGCCGGCTGGACCCTCGAACAGGTTGAGGAGGAATATAAGAAGGTAGGCTATGTTTCCGAAACTCCCGCCGAGGCCAACTTCTTCATCACCGTTGAATATACCCTCGACAACGACGGACTGCATGTTAATGTTCCCGCCGACAAAATCAAATACGACGACGATAACTTTAAGCTCTATTCGGTATCGGTTCTGCCTTACTTCGGAACGGTCACCGACGGAAGCGACGGATATGTTTTCGTTCCCGACGGAAGCGGCTCGCTCTTTGACATTAAAACCGAAACCAAAAACTCGGTTTCCATGCCCTTCTACGGTCCCGACCACACCCAGTGGACAAAGTCGGTAAACGGCACATTAAAGCAGGCGACGCTTCCGGTGTTCGGTCTGACAAACGGAGACAACTCCTTTGTGGCTTATGTAGACAACGGATCGGGTCAGGGCTTTATCGAATACAATCCCGTCTATTCGGATGTTACGCCCTACGCATATATCGGCACTGAATATCAGCTGGCTGAATTCGATTCCTACCTGCCCAGCGGAATGTCCAACCTCAGTAACCTGCTCAAATTTGCTTCAAAGCCCTATGACAAGGATATCACCATAAGCTACAACTTCCTGTCGGGCGAGAAATCCAACTATGTGGGCATGGCCGAAAAGGTCAGGGACAGAATCTTCGGAGACAAGCAAAAGCTTTCGGACGATTCAACCAGGTTCTATTACGAAACCTACGGCGCCGTGCTCAGAAGCGAGACCTTTGTAGGGTATGCCTACAATACCACCCGCGCTCTGACGACGGTTGACCAGTGCGGCGAAATATACGACAGCCTTATCGCAAGCGGCGTTAAAAACATTGCAATAAGATACAACAATCTCTACGGAGATAAATATGAAAACGAGCTTTCAAAGATCGGCAATGTACAGTCGAAGGTCGGAACCCAAAAGGGAGTGGCCGAGCTTGCCGAGAAAATGAAGCAAAACGGAGACACCCTTTATCCCAACATGGAGCTTGTGCTTGAAAAGAACAAGGGCAGTCTCGGAGCGGCGGCAACCCACGCAAGATTTATGGAGGGCACGCTGGTCACCTACGCCAACACCTCCGGCGACATAACCCAGAAGGCCATTGCCGTTCCCTTTACTCAGATAGTCAATAAAAGCTCGGCAATTCTTTCGAATATCGACAGCATTATGAAGAGAATGTCGAAACTGGGAACCGGAGCGGTAGCTCTCTCGACCGTCGGTGACACCATGTTCTCCGACTTTGAGGAAAACACCGTTCACCGCGAGCAGGTCAGAACAGATACCGAAAAGCTGCTCGAAAAGCTGTCGGCCGACAACAAGATCATGGTCGATGTGGGTAATGCCTACGCACTGCCCTATGCCGACGATGTTGTTAACATTCCCATGGACAACAGCGGACTGTCCTTTGCGACCGAAAGCGTTCCGTTTATGCAAATTGTTGTTCACGGCTATATATCATATGCGGGAGACGCCTTGAATCTCGCCGACAACTACAATATGCTCATACTCAAATCGGTGGAGTACGGCGCCGGCGTCAGATACATTCTGAACTATGCCAAGCCCGAGATGGTTAAGGATACCAACTATTCCGACCTTTATTCCACCAACTACGAGAGATGGTTTGACACAGCCGTTGCCGACTATAAACGGATTTCCGAAGCCCTCGACGGGGTTCAGAATTGCGTCATCACCGGGCACGACAAGGTGGCCGACGGCGTTTATGTGACAACCTACGAAAACGGCAGAAGGATTGCGGTAAACTACAACACGAGCGACAGCACGGTCGACGGGGTAACCGTTCCGGCACAGGGCTTCGCCGTGGTCAACAGATAGGAAGGAGGGGCTGAAAATGAAATTCACAAAGATTAAACAAACAGCAGAAAGTGCAAGTTCAAATGTCGTCGGAAACGGCGGCCAGGCAGCCCTGAGGCTTCCCAGAAAAAAGAAGACAATGGATCTGACCGCAAAAAGAAACGCCATGGGATACCTCTTTATACTTCCCTTCCTGGTGGGCCTTGTGGTCATATACATTCCCGCTCTTATTGAGTCCTTCAGATTCAGTATCAGCGATGTGGAAAAGGTAAATTACATCTTTACTCCGGTGGGCTTTGCTCATTATAAGGACGCAATTTTCGGAGACGCCTATTTTATCAGAGGAATAGTCGAATCTCTGGGAAACATGCTGATGAATGTTTTCATCATTCTGATATACGCCCTTATAATAGCCACCCTTCTTAACCGAAACTTGGGCGGCAAGGGATTTTACCGCGCCATGCTCTTCCTGCCGGTTGTTGTTTCCACCGGCGTTATCGTTACCGCCGAGAACATGGGACTTGTTTCGGCGGCGGCTCTTACGACCGAGGCCGGAAATGTGGCCGGAGGATTGTTTACACAGGTCGACATCAAGCTGCTGCTCAATTCGCTGAGTATAAGCCCCCAGCTTACATCCCTTGTTTCGGGAGCGATTGACAACATCTATTCGATTGTTACAAACTCGGGCGTTCAGCTTATAATCTTCCTTGCCGGTCTTCAGTCCATTTCACCCGCCATTTACGAGTCGGCCACGGTGGAAGGCGCCACCTGGTGGGAGAGCTTTTGGAAGATAACCATTCCGATGATAAGCCCGCTCATACTTGTTAACATGGTTTACACCATAGTCGACAGCTTTACAAACTCCAGCAACAGCGTTATGGGCGACATATTCGGCCGTATAACCTCGGGAGCTTACGAGGATGCTTCGGCAAGAGCTTTCGTTTATCTGGCCTTTGTCGGCGTTCTTATCGCCATTGTTGTCAGTGTCGTCAACCACTTTGTTTTCTATGAGAACAAGTAAAATCGGAAAAATTATCAGGAGGTGTTATTAATGGAAGCTGTAAAAAAAGCCGGCGCTGTGACAGAAAATACTAAGAAAAAGCCCAAGGCGATATTTACCAAAAAGTTTTATATTGACCACGGCGGAAACATTCTTTGTCACATTGTTCTTATCGGAATTATTTTCCTGATTCTGTTTCCGTTTATTCAAAAGATTGCCACGATGTTCCTCAGCTATGAGGATTTGAGTGATACGACGGTCCAGTATATACCCAAGCACTTTTCCCTTTACACCATAATAACCACCATGGGAATTATGGATTATTGGAGAACACTGCTTCGCACTCTTCTTCTCTGCGTTATAACATCCGTGCTCCAGACATTAAGCTGTACTCTTACGGCATACGGTCTTGCCCGCTTTAAGTTTGTGGGAAGGGGACTTATCTTCGGATGCGTCATTATGATACTTCTTATTCCGCCTCAGGTCGTTATGGCGTCCCTTTACATGAATTTTGCCCATGTTAATCCCCTGGGGCTTGTGTCGCTGTTAGGCGGCGGCAGAATTGATATTTCCAACGGAATACTGCCCTTCATCATTCTTTCGGCAACGGCCGTGGCCTTTAAAAACTCGCTTTACATCTACATGCTGCGCCAGTTCTTCCGCGGACTTCCCACCGAAATTGAGGAAGCCGGAATGATCGACGGCTCCAGCCACATGGGAATATTCTTCCGTCTTATGCTGCCCAACGCCGTGCCCATGATGGTTACCATCATTCTTTTTGCCTTCTCCTGGCAGTGGACGGACAACTATTATTCTCAGCTCTTCCTCGGGCACAGCGACTATACCGTTATTACAAACGCCCTTATAAGCCTGAGAGCCTACGGCGTTAACATTTCGTCCTTTACGACGGTTTTCCGCAACGCCATAATCGACACCGGTATCGTGCTTTCGATACTTCCGCTGGTTATCGTTTACATTTTCGGACAGAGATTCTTTGTTCAGGGTGTTTCTCAAAGCGGTATTGTCGGCTAATAAACTATTGATTATTGATTTTAAACATGATATAATCATAATGCGGTGCAAAAGAAAAGCTTTGTTTCGGCAGCCTTTTAAGCCTTTTTGAGAGCCTGTCGGTGTATTCCGCAAAAAACGGTTGCCGCGGAGGATATTCCGTGCAGACCGTTTGCAAAGCATGACCTTTTGCAAACAATCAGATCTTTTGCCGGGTTAACCGGCTGCGAGATAATAAAAATTTAATTTAAGGAGATGCTTGTATGAAGACAAACATCACAAGACTGATAAGTATTACGCTTGCAGTGCTTATGGTAGTGTGCTCTTTTTCTGCCTGTAAGAAAAAGCCCGAAGATAACGGAGACACTTCAACCCTCAGCACGGTAGAAGTGTCGGTTGATCCCGGCAGCACCAACTACTTCACCATCGATGAGAACAGTGAGAGAGTTGTTCTCAAAGAGAATGACGACGGCACAACGGTCATTGAGGTTGCCGAGGGCACTACCCTTGAGCAGTTCAACACCGATGTTGCTGCCACCGAAGGCTATGCTCTTAAAATGTTTAATGCCGACGGAACAGAGGTGACCCATCCATCCAC
Organism: uncultured Eubacteriales bacterium; assembly: GCA_934486455.1. GTDB lineage: Bacteria > Bacillota > Clostridia > Oscillospirales > Acutalibacteraceae > UMGS1484. The sequence goes on along the minus strand of CAKSPR010000008.1, from coordinate 8,965 downwards.
CGTTCTTGAGACCGGTATGCAGCTTAAGGTTTTCCTTCTTGCCAGTGAAGAAGGCGCTGAAGACACCGAGGTTGAGACCTACGACATCAATGTTGTTTCGGCCGCGGAAATCGAACAGCAGAAGGCAGCCAACAGGGATCCCAACAGAGTTAACACCAACGGCGGAAACGGCGGCGGAAACGGCGGTGCAACTGCCAACTCTCTTAAGGGCTACTCCTTTGTTCTCGGAAGCCATCAGGCCGGCAAATACACCGAGAACTCCACCATCGGCAATGTTTACAAGTCCCAGATCGAGACCATTAAATCCAAATACAACTGCTCTGTCGAGTTCAAGACCTATTCCGATGACGCCGGCGCCGTTGTAAACGAGGTCATGGCCGGCAACTGCCAGGCAGACATTCTTGAGCTGTCTCTTGCCGCTCTCCGTGCGGTCGCAAAGCAGGGCTGTGCAGTTGACCTTTCCTCTTACTCCCTCGGTAAGGCTTATACCAACGGATTTACCGAGTCCTGCACCTACAGCGGAAAGAAATATGCAGTAGCATTCCCCGCAATGGGCGCAACTCCCATGGGCGTTATCTACAACAAAGACCTTATCAAGCAGTATAACGGCGGTAAGGACGTTGTTGCATCCGCTTATAAGAGCAAGGAATGGACCTTTGATAAGTTCAGAGAGGTTGCCAAGAAGTGCACCAGCGAGGCCGACGGCATCTACGGTGTAACCTCCAACACCAACATCATCGGTATGGCCATCACCTCCGAGGCCGGCGGTACCGCTACCAGAAACTCCAGCGGCAAGATCGTTGCCACCATGTGCAACCAGAACGGTATTAAGGCTCTTGAGTTCATGAAGGAGCTTTACTGGACCGACAAGTCCTACAAATACAATGCAGACATCAGCACCAGCGTTAACGACTTTATCGCCGGCAAGGCTGCAATGTTTGCTTCCAACATGGATTACTATTCCACCATGGCCGCAAGCGCAACCTTCGAGCTTGGCTTCGTTCTTATGCCTATCGGTCCCGACCAGAGCAACTACATCACCGGAGCTTATGACGGAAACGGCTTCCTCGTTCCCAAGAACAAGGAAAGCACCGCCGGCATTTCGGTAACCTTCCTCAATCAGCTTGCCAATGCCAACGGTAAGATCATCAACGCTAAGTCCGAAGAGATGCAGAGAAACGGTCTCGACAAGAACGCTGTTTCCGCATACAAATATGCCGTTAACAACGCTACCGCCGAGTACAGAACCGGAGCTATCGACGCTACCGTTTCTGCTAAGGTTGATACCTCCGTTCTCAGTAAGGGTACCGATCCCTCCACTGTTGTTGCAGAGGTTCAGGGACAGCTTCAGTCTCAGCTTGACGAGTTCTATTCGGGCAACCTTGCCTAAACAGTCTCCCGACATAACATTCCGAAAGGGGCCGTATCACCCGATACGGCCCCTTTTTCAGAAAAGGAAGATAGCTAATGATTAAAAAAGATACATCACCGGACATGTCCTTTAAGACGGACACAAAGGGTCTTCAAAAAAACACCCTCTACCGCATACAGCACAAGCTCTTTGAGGGCATGGAGAACCTTTTTGAAAAGGATGCCGCCCGCTTTATATGCAGCTTACAGGGACTTCTTAACCGCGACTATGAAACCAACGGCAACATTCTTATGTACCTTCAGAACGACGGCGTGGACGAATTTTGGCTCGACTATATCACGGGGGAGGGAAAAAGCTTTTCCCACCTGAACATTGTCGACATTGACAGCTTTGACACATTCCTAAACACCTTTAAGGAGCAGATACTTTCCTGCGGAACGGTGCTGTGGGACGAGAATGTTCCCGCGACCGCCAATGTTGCCGCCACAATTTGCGGACTCGACGGATACCTGCCGGTTAAATTTGATGAAAATGAGGGCAGCCTTTATAACCTTCTTAAAGATATGGGCGTTGCCGAAAAGCAGAATCTTACCGGCATGTTCGGCAAGGGCGGCAGCGTGGACATGGGCACGGGCAGCGCAAAATGCGACGCCTACCTTTGGGCGATGGACAAATATTTCGACCGCTGCTCGTCGAGATATATCGCCTATATTCTCGACGGCGCCGCCTGCTCGAGAGGCAACATTTGCCGTGAGCGCTATGAAAGCAATGTATTTGAAAACTGCATTTACAACCACGATTATTATATTGCACGCCGTTGTTTCTTCTTTGATCTGACCTGTTACGACAAGGAGGCTCCTATTGACGACCCCGAGCAGAAGCTCGGCACCGATCGGGAGACCTTTATAAAAATTCTCCGCCGCCGCTATGACCGTGCAAACGGAGAGATCGGTCAGCTTCTCGGTTTTCCGCCCTGGTGGATGAAATATACCAAGGATTCGGGCACGGGCAGTGTTATTGCCACCGTTCTCGAGTGGGATTGCGTGTGCCTCGGCTCGGCATTTAATCTGGCCAAGGAGGCCGACGCCGCCCACCCCTGCTCTATGCCCAATGCAAGCGCATATTGCAACTATAAGAGCCATGTTAAGGAGTATCATTGGCCTCGCCCCAAGGAAAAACTCGAGTTTGATAAAAACACAAAATACTTCACCATTTACGGCGGAGATTACGATTCGGCAGCATGGCTTCGTATGCATGTTTGGAACTTCTTCTCTCACGAAAACGCAAGGGGCAGCCTGCCCATAAACTGGGCGTTCAACCCCAATCTTTCCGAGCGTGCGCCCATGGTTTTCGACTATGTTCACGAGCATAAGACCGACAACGATTTCTTCATCGCCGGAGACAGCGGTGCCGGCTATGTAATTCCCTTCGGACTGACGGCAGCCTGCGATTACCGCGAAAATCCCCCTGCAATTTTTGAATGGGCAAAGTATTCAAAGCCCTATTACGAGCGCTTTGACTATGACATTACCGGCTTTATAATCAACGGAAACGAGACGGTAACAAACGAAATTATGGCCGCCTTTAACGAGATTTCTCCAAAAGGCTCCTTCCACAATTCCCTCGCCCGTCCCATAACCGTTTACAACGGTACTCCCTACCTTCATCTGCAAAATGAGGTTTCGGGCAAGCCCGAGCGCATCGAGGCAAGTATTCCCGAAATGTACCGATATATGACCGAATTTATGGGCAAATTTAATTTTGCAGGCTACCGCACGGTATGTGACTCTCCCGATCAGACCAAGGAGCTTGTCGAACGCTTTATTGCCTATGCCAAGGAGCGTTCTCCCGAATATGAATACAAATATGTTGATATTCATACCTTCTTCGACCTTGTGCTTCAATCAGGTCAGGGAGAAATCATAAACGAATAAAACACAGCATAAAACAAAAATGCTCGACCGTTTAGGTCGGGCATTTTTCAGGCCGAATAATTTGACCGAAAGGGAATTAAACCGTTTCGGTTTTGCAAAGCGGGGCAGAGGAGCGGCTTTGCAAATATCAATATTCAAATGACTTGTATTTTTCAAGGTCGGCAAGATATTTTTTTGCGTAGTACCGTGCCATGGGAAGATCGTGGTAAAGGTAGTTTCCGCATTCCGCCTCTGCGGCTCCCGGAATTTCTCCGTCATATGCGGCGGTAAATTCAAAGGCCGATTTTACGAGGGGTAAAACATCCTCGGAGCAAAGATCTCCGAACATGACAAGATAAAATCCCGTTCGGCAGCCCATGGGGCCGAAATATACTATGTCCTCTTTGTTTTCGGAATTTCGAAGATATGTGGCGCAAAGATGCTCGACGGTATGCATGGCGCCGCCGTCGAGGGCGGGCTCGCGGTTGGGGTGGGTAAATCTCAGGTCGAATGTGGAAACGGTGAGGCCGTCTTTTGTGTCTTTTCGGGAAAGATAAAGCCCCGGCAGAAGATTTCGGTGGTCTACCTGAAAGCTTTCTATTTTGTTCATATCGTCATCTTCCTTTTTCGTTTTTCCGCGCATATATCCGTTTCGCTGCGGCGAAGAATGCCGCACTGCCGCCGTTTTTAAAGGCGTTTAGGGTCGGATTTTGCTGCGGATTTATTTGTTTTTCCTTTTTTTCGAATGTTAACGGCCGCTCCTGCATATATCTTAGCAAAGACATTTTTCAGGAGGGGACACCTTTGAAAGGTACTGTTGACCGAAGGACGGTTATTTTGGGAGAGTATATTGTTGAGAATAAGGCCACCGTCAGAGGCGCTGCAAAAAGCTTCGGAATTTCAAAATCCACCGTACATAAAGATGTTTCACAACGGCTTAAAACCATCGATCCGAGTCTTTATACCGAGGTAAAATCGGTGCTTGATACCAACAAGGCTCAACGGCACATAAGAGGCGGAATGGCAACAAAAGAAAAATATTTAAAGCTGCATAATTCCAAATAAGAAGGCTATGTCTGTCCGAAAACAGCCCGATGCCGTTTTCTGCTTATCGGGCGGGGGAAATTGCCGATACAAAGAGGACAGCGTGTTTCAAACGAATCCCGCGCCTGATTTTTGCAGGTGCGGGATTCGGCGCGTTAACCCCTTTTGATTCATAATCAATGCGGATACCTTTTAATTTTATCATAGATTAAGGCGGAAAGCAATCTGCAAACGGAAAATACCCGTGAAAAAAAGCCCTTCGCCAAAGAACGAAAAAAGCACAAAAAATATTTTAATTGAAAATATCTCGGTTTTCGATATTAAGATTATTGAATTCCAAAATATTTTGTGATAAAATGTATCCAATGCAAAAGAGGTAATGTTGTTATGGATTACAAGAGGCTTGGAAAAGAAACCGAGAATGCTTGCGAAGGCACGGATTTTGACGATTTTTCGGACGCCATGGACTTGATGAACAATATGGATGAGGAGGCCGAAACAAGGGCGCTTGAAGAAATACTTGAAATTCCCGAGAGCTGCTTTCTGTCGTCGGCCGGCAGGCGCAGCATCGACCGAACAATGAACTTTTATAAGGCTTACAGTTTGCTGAAGAAAATATGCGTCGGCAGATTTGAAATAATCCGCGAGAGAATTACACCGATGTTTCCGGGGAGCGGCGAGCTTATAATCGAAGCCGAGCGCATAAGGCTAAACCGAAGCGACATAAAAATGCTCGACAGGGTAAGACGCCTTTCGGACGGCGTAAAAATCGAAGGGACCTTCAGCGGAAGGGTAAGGATATGCTTTAAGTTTAACTGACCGATTGCCGACGGAATCGGCGGCCGTCGGACGGTGCGTCGGCTGTGATATGACGGACACGGGTTGAGCCCCGGCGGATGTGCCGGTCGGTTGGCAAAATGCTTTCCGACCGATCCGCATGACACTGCAAAACGGAGATGGTGACGGTTATGAGATGCTTTGACACGGCGAAAGAGGCAATAGACGGGTTTTTAAAAGAGCATAATAACCTTTCAAAGACGGATCGGGAGCGACTTGATATGTTTACCGAATACTGCGACGCCGTAGATCTTATCGCCGATTATAATCGGGCCGAGTGCGTCGCCTTTAAGGTTGAGGACGACGGTGCGGTCAGTTGCAAGCTGATGTTGCCCGCCCTTGACACACCCTCCGCAAAATCGCCGTTTTTCGACCTTGTTGTAAGGAGCGTGAGCTTTTCGGTTGAAAATGTGGACGGCAAGATTGTGCTGACCTTTGTTTTTCCGTCTCTTTGGGAAGAAAATCCGTCGGCAGAACGGCAGGTCTGTGCAACAGAATAACCGACCGAAACGGAAGTGAGCCGAGCAGAGGCTTTTTAAACAATAAAAAACAAAAGACCGCAGGTAGCCAAAAGATATATAATCACCTCATAACAGACCCTTGAAAAAACAAAAGGTTTTCAAGACTGCTTTAAGGAGGCTATATCAGAGAGCGCCTGCGGTTTTAATTGTATTTGAGCTTTTTTGGGCGGTCGAGGGGGAAAAAATCGGCGCAATCAATCGCCCGCTTTTGCGGCGGTGCGGCCAAAGACCTTACGGCAACCGCAGCTTCATTTATCTTTTTCTCATTTTAGAATTAAACAGCCGACGGCGTCTGCGAGTGTCATAAACGCTGAAGGCAACAAGCGACAGAATTACCAGAACCACGATTATGACCAATACTATAAATATCGTGGAGGTAAAAATGGTCTTTAGGGCGTTTAAAAACGAAAGCCACACGCTGCGGTCGCAGGCTTCCGACGCCACCAGATCAACCCTGCCGATCTCCTCTCCGGCGCAAAGAATCGAGGCATATCCGAGGGTCTGCCCCTTGTCGACGGGGGCTTCAATTTCTGTACTGTCGAGATGAGGCTCAATAATTATCGAATCCTTTGAGCCGTTTGGAATCATCGCATAAACATCGTTCTTCGGCAGGGCTAAAATGTGGTCGGCGGATTTTCCCAACTTAACCTTGACCTCGGCCACGGGGGTGGTTTCGGTGAGGGTGCAGGCATAGGAAAGATCGGTAAAGGCCCAGCGAAGAAGGGCATCGGTATCGTCAAATTCATAGTGATGCTCGTTGCCGTTTTCGTCCTTGGTCTTACATCCCATAACAACGCCGATGTATTCGGTTTCGTCCTTTTTGGCATAGGACACAAGACATCTTCCTGCTTTTTCGGTGTATCCGGTTTTTAGTCCCTTTACCCGTCGATAATAATAGGGAGAGGTGACCTCCATCATATAATTAGTGGTGTATATTTTTCTCAAATCGCTCATGTTTGTGGCGGGGATTTCGTGATATGTCTGGGAGCATATTTCGGCAATGAGAGGGTTTTTGAGAGCTTCTTTTCCGAGAATGACAAGATCCCTTGCCGTTGTGTAAAGCCCCTCCTGGGCGAGGCCGTGGGCGTTGGAAAAGTGCGTTCCGGTCATGCCGAGAGCCTGAGCCTTTTCGTTCATAAGCTCAACGAATTTTTCGGTGCTTCCCGAAACATGAACGGCAAGAACATTCGCCGCGTCGCAGGCTGAGGGAATCAGGAGAGCATAAAGAAGCTCCTTGCTTGAAATTTGTTCCCCGGCCTTTATGTTTATGACCGATGCACCCAGTCCCGCAAAATCGCTTTCAACGGTGGAATAGGCCGTTACGGGAAGGTCGAAATTCGTTATGTGCTCGACGGCGATGAGGGCGGTCATAAGCTTGGTGGTCGAGGCCGGCTCCATTTGCCTGTCGGCTTCCTTTTCGTAAACCACCGTGTCGGTCTCGAGATTATAAAGAATGGCTGATTGCGCCTCTATCTCCACCCCGGCAGGAAGGGTATAGGCCGATGCAGGAAGGCAGAGAAAGGTTGACAGCAAAACCGAAATTATTAAAAAAAACGAAAAAGTGCATTTTTTCATAGCAATATCCCTTTGAATGTGTTATTATAATGTATATTAAATTAATTATAACAGATTTGCGCTTTAAATAAAAGAATTTTTTCGAAAAATGCAGGTGATTTTATGATATATGTGACCGGAGATATGCACGGCGAGGAAGAGCGCCTGTATTCCCGCAGTATGAAAAAGCTCAGCGAGGGCGACACCCTTATCGTTTGCGGCGATTTCGGATTTGTGTGGGACGGATCGGCAAAGGAAAAAAAGATTTTGGAATATCTGGGCAGCCGGAAATATAATGTGTGTTTTATCGACGGGACCCACGAGAATTTCGATCTGCTTGAAAAATGCCGAATGACCGTGTGGAACGGCGGAAAGGTACACCGTGTTTCGGGAAATCTGTTTCATATGATGAGAGGTCAGATATTCAACATCGAGGGATACCGTATATTCACCTTCGGCGGCGGAGAAAGCACCGATCGCGAAATGCGCACCGAGCATATTTCCTGGTGGAAGGAAGAAATGCCCACGCCCGCCGAGCTTGAGGAAGGGGCAAAGGCCATTGACGAGGTCGATTGCGATGTGGATTTCATCATAACCCACGAGCCGCCTTCAATTGTTAAAAGCACAATGCTTCTTCGTGCCGGAGAAACCGACAGTGTAAACAAGCTCAACGGGTATTTCGAACAGCTCAACCGTGTGTGCAAATTCAGGCACTGGTATTTCGGAAGTATGCACGAGGACAGGATTATAACCAATGTCCACACCGCCGTTTTCGAGGATGTTATCCCCATCAATTCCGACATGATGCTATAAAGGCCGAAACGGCATACAGTATAATATCGGTAAATTCAGGCCGTTATAAAAAAGAACGGCAAAGATGCCGTCAAAAGGCGGTCTGTCGGATCGCAAGTATGTTAATACCGTCAGTTCGAAACCATCCTGACGATAAATAAAACTATGGAGTGAAAAAAATGAATGGGAATGTTAAAAAAATCGTGCTGTCGGGGCTTATCGCCGCAATGTATGCGGTGCTGACCCTGCTGCAAAACGCTCTGCTTCCGGGAACGGCCTCGGCCGCCGTGCAGTTCCGTGCCAGCGAGGCTTTATGTGTACTCGCCGTTTTCACGCCTGCGGCAATACCGGGGCTTACGGTGGGGTGCATAATCAGTAATATCTTCGCGGGACTGGGAGCAATCGACCTTGTGGTCGGACCCCTTGCCTCCTTCCTCGCGGCGCTCGGAATGTATCTTTTGCGAAATAAAAAGGCACTAAAGCTGCCGATCTTTTCATTGCTTTGTCCGGCGGTCTCAAACGGACTTCTTGTCGGAGCAGAAATTGCACTTTTCTTTTCCGAAGGTCAGGCCTTTTGGGCGGTGTTTTGGACAAACGCCGGGCTTGTGGCCATAGGAGAGCTTGCAGTGCTGTTTACACTGGGCGTGTTCCTTTTTCTCGCCGTTGAAAAGAACGGCAGGCTTAAAGAATACATTACCGAATAGGCCGAAACGCACAGACGGCTTTGCAAAACCGAAAAGCAAAGCAAGACCTTCAGCAAAACATATATAAACAGAGCCTTCAACCGACTTTAAGGCTCTGTTTTTTCGATGTATCAACAATAAAAAACCGAATTTAAAATTTTTTCGAAAAAAGTTGAAAAAAATCAAAAAAGGGGGTTGACAAGAGGCGGTAATTTTGGTATTATATCGGGGCACTCAGCGAGAGGCAAG
>CAKSPR010000007.1 GCA_934486455.1 uncultured Eubacteriales bacterium | reverse complement strand
GATAACGGCAATGATGCCTTTACAGAGAGCCCGTGATGCTGAGAGTCGGGTAAGAAACAAGTTGTCAAATGGACCGCCGAGGGCGCAGTCAAATGTGATTATCACAGAGTATTCTGCGACGTTGCAGGCAGACGTCAATTGCCGGGGATATACTGGTATCCCGCTAAGCGCACAGGGTCGTTCCTGTGAATCAAGGTGGCACCGCGGATAAGTGTTTTATTCGTCCTTGACAGAGTGTTTATCTCTGTCAAGGGCGTTTTTGCTTTAAAAGACTCCTTTGGCTGTGATAAAAGCTCAAAGGAGTCTTTTCTTTCAAGGGGGCAGCGATATGCTTTGTACAAAACGCCGTTGGCGCACCGAGCGCCGAATTTTGAAATTAAATCATCCCGAAAAACAACCAACCTTATTATACATATTTGGAGGAACCGATCATGAAAATTCAGCCAACCCTTGACGAGGTCAAAAAAATCGCCGCAACAGGCTGTTACAGCGTATTGCCGGTTAGCCTTGAAATTCTTTCCGACTTCACCACACCCATTGAAACGATGAAAATACTTAAAAATGTATCCACTCATTGCTACATGCTGGAATCGGCACAGGCAAACGAAACATGGGGGCGTTACACCTTCCTCGGATTTGACCCGAAAACAGAGATCACCTGTATTGACGGCGAAATGAAAATCGGAAATCTCAAGGTTAAGACGGATAACCCCTCCGACTACCTTCGACGGATTTTTGCCGATTATAAAAGCCCCCGTTTTGATTATCTCCCTTCCTTTACAGGCGGCCTTGTGGGATACTTCTCATATGATTATCTTACCTATAACGAGCCGACAGCCAAATGCGACGCAGAAGATACCGAGGCGTTTAAGGATGTTGATTTGATGCTTTTTGACAAAGTTATCGCATTCGATCATCTCCGGCAGAAAATTGTTCTCATTGTAAACATGTCGCTGAATGAGCCGGAAATCGGTTACAACAAGGCAATTATGGAATTAAAGCAGCTTGCGGAGCTTTTGAGACACGGTGAAAAGAAAAACGAACCCGGCGGCAAGCTGCTCGGAGAGGTCACGCCGTTATTTGATAAAGAGCAATTCTGCGGCATGGTGGAAAAAGCAAAGCACCATATCCGCGAGGGGGATATTTTCCAGATTGTGCTTTCCAACCGTCTGAGCGCGCCGTTTGAAGGAAGCCTTCTGAACACCTACCGTGTGCTTCGCACCATCAATCCCTCACCCTATATGTTCTATTTTTCCGGAACGGATGTTGAGGTTGCGGGGGCCTCTCCCGAAACACTGGTAAAGCTGGAAAACGGTGTGCTGCACACCTTCCCGCTTGCCGGAACAAGACCGAGAGGCAAAACCGAGGAAGAAGACAAGGCTCTCGAAGCCGAGCTGCTTGCCGACGAAAAAGAGCTTGCCGAACACAACATGCTGGTTGATTTGGGACGAAACGATCTCGGAAAAATAAGCAGGTTCGGTACGGTACAGGTCGAAAAACTTCATTCCGTCGAACGGTTTTCTCATGTTATGCACATCGGCTCTACGGTGCGAAGTGAGATCGGTGAAAGGTACGATGCGCTGGATGCCGTTGAAGCGGTATTGCCTGCCGGCACACTTTCCGGTGCGCCGAAAATCAGGGCTTGTCGGCTGATCGGAGAGCTTGAAAACAACAAGCGCGGCATCTACGGCGGCGCCATCGGCTACATCGACTTCACGGGGAACATGGACACCTGTATCGCCATTCGCATCGCCTATAAGAAAAACGGAAAGGTGTTTGTGAGAAGCGGCGCGGGAATTGTGGCGGATTCTGTACCCGAAAAGGAATTTAACGAATGCCTGAACAAGGCCAAATCTTCTCTTAAAGCACTGGAGCTTGCACAGGAGGCGGAATTATGATTTTACTGATTGATAACTACGACAGCTTTTCCTATAACCTTTTTCAGCTTATCGGCGAGATCGAGCCGAATATCAAGGTCATTCGCAACGATGAAATGACGGCAGACGAAATTAAAAACCTGAATCCCGACCGCATCATTCTTTCCCCCGGTCCGGGCAGACCGGAGGATGCAGGTGTCATCATGGATGTTGTGAAAACCGTCCGTGATATTCCCATACTCGGGGTTTGTCTCGGCCACCAGGCAATTTGCGCGGCCTTCGGAGCAACCGTTACCTATGCAAAGGAGCTGATGCATGGCAAACAGTCGGAAGTGAAGTTTGACACAGATTGCCCTCTGTTCAAGGGCTGCCGCAAAGCGTCACCGGTTGCACGGTATCATTCTCTTGCGGCGGACGCCGACACCGTTCCGAAAGAGTTAATAATAACCGCACTCACCGCAGACGGCGAGGTAATGGCAGTACAACATAAGGAATATCCGATTTACGGCGTACAGTTCCATCCGGAATCCATTATGACGCCGGACGGCAAACAGATGCTCAGAAATTTTGTAAAGGAGATATGAGCCATGATTAAAGAAGCTATCGCAAAGATTGTAAATAAAGAAGACCTTACCTATGATGAGGCTTACACCGTCATGAACGAAATTATGAGCGGTGAAACCACGGCAACACAAAATGCCGCTTTTCTTGCAGCCCTGTCCACAAAAAGTGCAAGAGCCGAGACCACCGACGAAATTGCCGGATGCGCGGCTGCAATGCGGGCGCACGCAACCAGGGTTGAAACGGGAATGGAGTTGTTTGAGATTGTCGGCACAGGCGGCGATAATGCTCACAGCTTTAATATTTCCACCACTTCTGCTTTGGTGGCGGCCGCAGGCGGTATAAAGGTTGCAAAGCACGGCAACAGAGCGGCGTCTTCCCTGTGCGGAACGGCAGATTGCTTGGAAGCGCTCGGAGTAAACATTCAGCAAAGCCCCGCAAGGTGCATCGAGCTGCTTAACGAGGTCGGCATGTGCTTTTTCTTCGCGCAGAAATACCACACCTCCATGAAATACGTCGGCGCCATCCGCAAGGAGCTTGGTTTCCGTACCGTTTTTAATATTCTCGGACCTCTGACAAATCCGGGCACACCATCCATGCAGCTTCTCGGCGTGTATGATGATTACCTTGTTGAACCACTGGCTCAGGTTCTGATTAATCTCGGAATCAAGCGCGGCATGGTTGTATACGGCCGCGATAAGCTGGATGAGATTTCCATGAGCGCGCCGACCGTCGTCTGTGAGATTCGTAACGGATGGTTCAAATCCTCGGTGATCACGCCGGAGGACTTCGGCTTTGAACGCTGCACCAAAGAGGACCTGAAGGGCGGCACCCCGGAGGAAAACGCCGAAATTACCCTTGCCGTCCTAAACGGCGAAAAAGGGCACAGGAGAAATGCTGTGCTTATGAACGCCGGAGCGGCACTCTATATCGGCGGTAAAGCTGACAGCATGAAGGACGGCATTGCACTTGCGGCAGAAATTATCGATTCGGGCAAGGCGCTTGAAACACTGAACAGGCTCGTTGAAGTCAGCAACCGCCCGGAGGTGAAGGCATGACGATTTTAGATCAGCTTGCCGACTTCGCCGTAGAACGCGTCAGACAGGCAAAACTGAAAATACCGCCTGAAGAAATCAAGCGCAGGGCTTTATCTCTTCCAAAGGGAGGCTTTGCTTTTGAAAATGCTCTTAAAACCTCGGACATGTCATTCATATGTGAGTGCAAAAAGGCATCCCCCTCAAAAGGACTCATTGCCCCTGATTTTCCCTATTTGCAGATTGCAAGAGAGTACGAAGCGGCAGGGGCAGACTGCATTTCGGTGCTGACCGAGCCGAGGTGGTTTTTGGGGAGCGATGAATACCTGAAGGAAATTGCTTCCGCCGTTTCAATACCTTGTCTGCGGAAAGACTTTACCGTAGACGAATATATGATCTACCAAGCAAAGGTGCTGGGGGCATCGGCGGTGCTGTTGATATGTTCCGTTTTAAGCGAGCAACAGATTAAATCATGTATCGGCATTTGTGATGATCTCGGATTATCGGCATTGGTTGAAGCGCATGATGAAAATGAAGTGAGGACTGCACTTGGTGCGGGAGCGCGCGTCATCGGCGTTAACAACCGCAATCTTGCAGATTTTTCGGTGGATACCGACAACAGCCGCAGGCTCAGAAAACTGATTCCCCGCGACGTGCTTTTTGTTTCCGAAAGCGGAGTGCGCTGTGCCGGGGATGTGGCGAAGCTCCGCGAAATCGGTGCGGACGCCGTTTTGATCGGAGAAGCCCTTATGCGGGCGCCCGACAAAAAAGCCGTGCTTGATGAAATGCGAGGCGTGGTATGACCAAGATTAAGCTTTGCGGACTTTCCCGACCTTGTGATATAGAAGCCGTAAACCAACTAAAGCCGGATTATATCGGATTCGTCTTTGCGCCGAAAAGCAAGCGTTATGTAACATACCGAAAAGCAGCGGAGCTGAAAAGTCGGCTTTCGCCCGAAATTAAAGCGGTCGGGGTGTTCGTAAATGAATGTCCGCAGGAGGCGGCAAAGCTGTTAAAGAACGGCATTATCGACATGGTGCAGCTTCACGGCGGCGAAGCGGAAGATGATATTACCCGTCTGCGGCGGCTTACGGACAGACCGATCATCAAGGCCTTTCGTATTGAAACCGCATATGACATAAAAGCCGCAAATCAAAGCACGGCGGATTATATACTGCTTGATTCCGGCGCAGGTACGGGAACGGTGTTTGATTGGAGTCTCGCAAACAGCATCGGAAGGCCGTATTTCCTTGCCGGAGGTCTTGATGCAGACAATGTGGCGGATGCAGTCAAAGCACTCCGTCCGTTTGCGGTGGATGTCAGCTCGGGAATTGAAACCGACGGATTAAAAGATAAAGCAAAAATGGCGGCATTCATTGCCGCCGTCAGGAAGGAAGACAGAACATGACAAACCCAAACGGACGCTTCGGCATTCACGGCGGTCAGTATATTCCCGAAACGCTGATGAATGCGGTCATTGAACTGGAAAAAGCGTATAATTATTATAAAAACGATGCTGAGTTTAACAAAGAACTTACCGAGCTGTTAAATGAATATGCAGGCAGACCGTCAAGACTGTACCTTGCCGGAAAAATGACCCGAGACCTCGGCGGTGCGAAAATTTATCTGAAGCGCGAAGACCTTAACCACACCGGAGCGCATAAAATCAACAATGTGCTCGGTCAGGCGCTTCTTGCGAAGAAGATGGGAAAAACCCGACTGATCGCCGAAACGGGAGCCGGCCAGCACGGCGTCGCCACAGCAACCGCTGCGGCTCTTATGGGCATGGAGTGTGTTGTTTTTATGGGCGAAGAGGACACCGTCCGTCAGGCGCTGAATGTGTACCGCATGAGATTGCTCGGCGCGGAGGTTGTTCCCGTCAAAACAGGCACAGCCACCCTCAAAGATGCCGTTTCCGAGGCTATGCGTGAATGGACCTCCCGTATCGGCGATACGCATTACTGCCTCGGCTCTGTTATGGGGCCGCATCCCTTTCCGACCATTGTCCGTGATTTTCAGGCGGTTATCTCAAAAGAAATTAAGGAGCAGATGCTTGCAAAGGAAGGCAGACTGCCCGATGCCGTCATTGCCTGTGTGGGCGGCGGCTCCAATGCCATCGGAAGCTTCCGTCATTTTATTGAAGATAAAGATGTAAGACTGATCGGCTGCGAGGCGGCAGGCAGAGGAATTGACACATTTGAAACGGCTGCAACCATTGCCACGGGGAGGGTCGGTATTTTCCACGGGATGAAGTCGTATTTTTGTCAGGATAAGGACGGACAGATTGCACCCGTTTATTCTGTTTCCGCAGGACTCGACTACCCCGGAGTCGGTCCCGAGCACGCCTATCTGCATGACATCGGCAGAGCGGAATATGTCCCTGTTACCGACGAAGAAGCGGTAAACGCTTTTGAATATCTGGCAAAGACCGAGGGAATTATTCCCGCAATTGAATCGGCTCATGCAGTTGCACATGCAATGAAGCTTGCACCGACAATGCAGAAGGATCAAATCATTGTTATCACCGTTTCGGGCAGAGGCGATAAGGACTGCGCCGCCATTGCCCGTTACAGAGGGGAGGATATACATGAGTAATATTCGCAAAGCGTTTGAAAACGGCAAGGCATTTATTGCCTTTATTACCTGCGGCGATCCCGATTCCGAAACCACCGCAAAGGCGGTTCGTGCCGCTGCGGAAAACGGTGCAGACCTTATTGAGCTCGGCATTCCGTTTTCAGACCCCACCGCAGAGGGGCCGGTCATCCAGGGAGCAAACCTGAGAGCACTGACCGGAGGTATCACAACCGACAAAATATTCGCCCTTGTCAAAGAGCTTCGCCGCGATGTAAAGGTGCCGATGGTTTTTATGACCTATGCAAATGTGGTATTCTCCTACGGTGCCGAAAAATTTATATCAACCTGCCGTGAGATTGAAATAGACGGACTGATCCTGCCCGATCTCCCGTTTGAAGAAAAGGAAGAATTTCAGCCGCTGTGCAGGCAATACGGCGTTGATCTGATTTCCTTGATTGCACCCACCTCGGAAAACCGCATTGCCATGATTGCAAAGGAAGCGGAAGGATTTATCTACATCGTTTCCAGCCTCGGTGTGACAGGCACACGCAGTGAGATTAACACAGACATTGCCTCTATTGTCAAGGTGGTCAGAGAAAATACCGATGCCCCCTGTGCCGTCGGCTTCGGAATTTCCACACCCGAGCAGGCAAAGAAAATGGCGGGGATTTCCGACGGCGCCATCGTCGGCTCCGCAATTGTTAAGCTGCTTGAAAAGCATGGCAAGGACGCACCGAAGTATATAGGTGAGTATGTAAAGACCATGAAAGACGCCATAAGATAAAAGCTTTTTTGTTTTTGAAAAAAAGCCGTCGGACTGCATTTTAAGGTTTGGACACCGTTTTCAGCGGAAATATACGGGTGCCGGGAGCATGCGTCGCCCCGGCTGCGGGTTCCCGACAGGCGAAAAGCAACCCCTTTTCGCTTGCGGCATCGTAAAAGAGGGGAAATCCGTTTGCAATGTGAGCCATTCCTATTATGGCATAGTGGCTTTCGCATTTTTCGCTTTTGAAATTAAAAACAAAATTTCTTGGTACGATCGTTATTTCCTCGCCGAAGGAAAATTCATAATCAAGGATCCTTCCCATGTAAAAATCGCGTGTTTTCAGTGTGGCGGCGGTGCACATACTTTTTCTCTCCTTTTATATTTGCGGCAGTAGTTTTCTGTTGCCTTTTTTATATTATAACTCCCTAAAATCAATAAAATAAATTTTGAAAAATCCTTGACACTATAACCGTTGTAGAGTTTATAATAGATTCAAACAAAAGACGGCCTGTAGAAATTCCGTTGCTTTAATCGGCAGAAAATGCTCTCATTGCCCTGTGAGGGCTGGGCGGAGGGCCGCAGCAGCTAAATACACACAGCCTGCTGTGATGCTCCTCAAAAATGTGTACGGTTCAGGGAATTGGTGTTTTATGGTTGCGGTAAAACCCCGTTTAAAAGGAAAGAGAGATCGTTAATGAAAAAAAATCTGACCACCGGCAGTGTTTTAAAAAATGTGGTTTCGTTTTCGCTGCCATTTCTTCTTTCATATTTTCTGCAAACTTTATACGGTATGGCCGATCTGTTTATAATCGGGCAGTATGAAGGCGTTGCCTCCACCACGGCGGTGTCGGTAGGATCGCAGATAATGCATATGCTGACCGTTATGATAGTGGGACTTGCCATGGGAACTACCGTGACCATCGGGCGGGCGATAGGAGCGGGAGACCGCGAAAAATCCGCCAAGGGTATAGGCAATACCTTTACGCTGTTTATGGGTTTGTCGGTTGTTCTTACACTCTTGCTGTTTTTCTTAAGCGGGGGTATAGTTTCGCTGGTGCAAACTCCCGAGCAGGCGGTTGACGGCACGATAAAATACCTTAAGGTCTGTTTCCTCGGCATCCCCTTTATAACGGCATATAACATAATCGCTGCCATATATCGGGGAATAGGTGATTCTAAAAGCCCTATGTATTTTGTGGCAGTGGCCTGCGCCGCAAACATCGGACTTGATTATTTCTTTATGGGCGCCCTTAAAATGGAATCTGTGGGAGCGGCACTGGGCACCACCCTTTCCCAGGGCATAAGCGTTGTAATTTCCCTTATATTTATTCTGAAAAAGAAAACCGATCTGCCCATCAAAAGAGCGCATTTTCGCCCCGATAGGGAGGTTATGGGAGAAATACTTCGCATAGGTGTGCCGGTGACGCTGCAGGACGGATTTATCCAGGTTGCCTTTATGGTGGTTACGGTCATCGCCAACAGGCGCGGTCTTACCGATGCGGCGGCGGTGGGAATTGTCGAAAAAATAATGAGCTTTATGTTCTTGGTGCCTTCCTCCATGCTTTCCACCGTTTCGGCCATATGCGCCCAGAATTTCGGCGCCAAAAAGCCCGAGCGCGCCAATGCCACCCTTAAATATGCCATTATGATGGCAACCGGTATAGGTATCGTTGCGGCAGCGGCGGTGCAGTTTTTCGCCGAGCCTATTGTGTCGCTTTTCACTTCCGACGCGGGAGTCATAACGGCCGGCGGACAATACTATCGCGGATATGTGTGGGACAGCTGCATCGGAAGCATACAATTCAGCTTCAGCGGATATTTCTGTGCCTGCGGACGGTCGGAGCTTTCCTTCCTTCATAACATCATCTCCATTATAACGGTCAGGGTTCCGGGGGCATTTCTTGCTTCACGATTTTTTGCGGATACGCTGCTTCCCATGGGGTTTGCGTCGTCGGCAGGCTCTTTTGTGTCATCGGTTGTTTGTGTTGCTGCGTTTTTGATAATCACCAGAAATGGAAGATCTCCCCTTAAAACGCCGAAGGAGGCAACGGTATGAAGCTTTTTAAGATTGGCGAGATTGCAAAGCTCTTTCATCTGAGCGTCAGCAGCATCCGCCACTATGAAAATATGGGCCTTGTCGTGCCTGAACACATCGATGAGCGGTCGGGCTATCGATATTACAGCACCCGCCAGTTTGAAGCCTTTAACACCATTCGCTATCTCAGAGCCATTGATATGCCTCTTGATGAAATATCGGATTTTATGAGGGGGCGGGAGGTCGAAAAGATCGAGCAGAAACTGCGGATTCAGCAGCAAAAGGTGGAAAAGAAGCTTTGCGAGCTTAAAAAGGTTAAGAAAAAGATTGAAAACCGCATAAAGGGTATTGAGGATGCCAAAAGCTCCCGCCTTGACGAAATTCAAAGATCGGTTCTGCCGGCGTGCAGGATGTTTTTTGTGAGTCGGCCCCTTAAAATAAACGACTATCGGGATATTGAAGGCCCTACCATACATCTTGCCGAATCTCAGGCCGAGGCGGTTATTTTTCTCGGAAAGGTGGGTGTGGGAATATCGGCCGATCATCTTGCAAAGGGCGGGTTTTGTGAATATGACGGAATATTTCTGCTGCTTGACGAGGAAGATGAATTTGCAGGGGAGGTAAAGCAGTTTGCCGAAATGCCATGCGTCACGGTAAGGTTCAGGGGCAGCCATACCGAGGCCCCCGAGCAGTACGCAAAGCTTATGGATTATATAAAGAAGAATAATCTTAAAGCTGCGGGATTTTCAAGAGAGATAACACTTATAGATTACGGCTTTACCACCGATAAAAACGAATATGTAACCGAGATAAGCATCCCCGTGTGCGATTTATAAGATCGGTACAGCAATAAAGGCACATTATAGGCAGAACGGCTTGAACAAACGGGAAAGGTGTGGTATAATTGTCGCAAATCAAAGGCCGGCGGGGCTTAATAAATTGAGGTGTTCGGCAATCGGCAGCAAAAGAAAAGGCGGCGGAAAGATGACCTTTAAACAGAAAATCGAAAACTTCTGGTATCACTATAAATGGCATACCGTTATCACGGTTTTTTTCATAATCACCGGGCTTGTTTGTCTTGTCCAGTGCTCGACAAAGGAAAAACCGGACGACAAGGCTCTGCTTTATGTCAACCAAAATTTGCTTGACAATGCGGCAAACGACCTTTCCGATCGGCTTAGCGAATACATCGAGGATTATAACGGTAACGGAGAGGTGCTTTATCGGGTCAACAATGTTTCCTATAACAGCAACAACCTGGCCGGAGTCAATTATTCCGTCACCAATTCCGAAAAGCTTCTTTCGGCTCTTGCCACCGCCGAATATGTGCTGTATATTGTCGACGAGCACGGATACGACTACCTTTCGGACAATTCCACCGAGGTTTTCGAAAGCTATGATTTTTGTCCCGATAAAAACGGAACGGCATGGAACTGGAAGGGAAGCAGTCTTCAACAAAGCCTTGCCGACAGCGGTCTGCCGGAAAATCTGTATTTCTGCATAAGAAAGGTGAACGGCACCATGGTCGAAAAAAATAAAAATGCAAACGATCTTAAAGTAAAGGCAGAAGCACTTTTGCAAAAGCTCGCGGCAGAAGATACGCCCGACCGATAAAAAGCATAAAAATAAACCGGAGGGAAAATCCTTCCGGTTTATTTTTTTTGCAGTTAATATTAACAAACGGGCATCGGTCTTACAGGGTGCTGTTTGCGGGAAGGAAACGGCCCTGAGTCGGCGGGGAAGGGCACGCTTTGCCGAAAATCAGCCGTCAAGCTTTGTTAGGCTCAGTATACGGTAATTAAAATACTGCCCGCTTATACTTTCCACCGTTATAAGGGCGGTTTGGTTAACCGTCACATCTCCGCCGGCATTTTGCTGATAGAATTTAACCAGCAGCTTGGTTTGGTCGTCGGTTATCTTTTCGGCCGACTGAATGGTGGCGGCGGGAGCTCCCATGCCTCCCGCAAGCATAAATGAAACGCTCTGCCCGTCGGAAGAAAGCTTGTCGAGCATGGAGGTGTTTTCCTTTCCGAAAAGCTCAAAAATGACCTGCCGCGCCGTCGAAACGGGTATGGTGTTTGTCATATTATCGCTTCTCGTTACCGGGAAAAAGCGCTGATTTCCGCTGACATCCTGTTCTATGGTCATGGCCTCAAGCGCGTCGAGACAATCCCTGTCGGAAATGGCTTCGGTCGAAACAAAATCGAGATAATAGAAGCAGGCGGCGGCATCGGCTACATTCTGAAAGGCCGAAGTATCGGAAACGGTTTTATTTCCTCCTTGGCCGTTGGCGCCGTCCGAGGTGGCAGCGTCGGAAACGGTATCGTCGTCCCGGGAAACGGGGGAGACAAGCTTTTGCCCGCCCTTGTTATTTTCTTTATCGGGAAGGGTCTGAGAAATTGAGGAGCCGTTATCGGGATCGGCCTTTTTGCCCTTAAGCGAAATAATTCCCACAGTAATGCCCGCCGCAAGCAAAACGGCCACGCAGCTGATTATGGTTATTTTGGTGCTCTTTTTCATATAAGCCCTCCTTGGAGTGTCGGCTCAGCCGATATTTTCTTCATTATACAATACAAAAAACAAAAATACAATTATTATTCTTGAAATACGGCGATATATTTGTTATAGTAACCTTGTACGGGTGCGCGGTATTTTTCGGCGGACGGAAATCGGTATTTTTCGGCAAAGCCCGCCGAGCGTTTTCGGGCGAGGCAACCGCCCGATAAATCAGGCGCCTTCGTACCATGTCACAGATACCTTCTGATTTTTTAAATTCAGCGAGCAATACCTCCAACGGTGCAATTTTTTTGCCGGAGGTTTTTGTATAACGACCGACATAGTCCTATGCGGTCGAAAAAACAGGAGTGATATATATGACACCATCCATCTTCGCAAAGTGCGAAAACTACACGGTAGCCCGTGACGCGAAAGAAAAGGGGATATACCCCTATTTCCACGAGCTGCAATCAAAACAGGACACCGAGGTCATTATGGAGGGCAAGCGTAAAATTATGCTCGGCTCCAACAACTATCTCGGTCTGACGGTCAACGAGGAGGTTAAAAAAGCAGCAATAAACGCAACAGAAGAATACGGCACCGGCTGTTCGGGCTCAAGATTTTTAAACGGCACCTTAAATCTTCATCTCGAGCTTGAAAGAAAGCTGGCGGATTTTCTCGGCTATGAGGATGCAATGACCTTTTCCACCGGATTTCAGTCCAATCTCGGAATAATAAGCGCAGTGGTGGGAAAAAATGATTTCGTCATTTGCGACAAGGAAAATCACGCCAGCATTTACGACGGCTGCCGTCTTTCATACGGTACAATGCTGAGGTTTAAACACGCCGACATGGACTCTCTTGAAAACGCCCTTAAAAAGGTACCGCAGGGAGCGGGAGCGCTTATCGTCACCGACGGAGTTTTCAGCATGAGCGGCGACATCGCAAGGCTTCCCGAGATTGTCGAGCTTAAAGAAAAATACGGCGCCGCCCTTATGGTCGACGACGCCCACGGCCTCGGAGTTGTGGGAAAGGGCGGAAGAGGAACCGCCTCCCATTTCGGCCTTGAAAGCAAGGTCGATATAGTCATGGGCACATTTTCGAAGTCTCTTGCCTCTCTCGGAGGTTATATGGCCGCAAGCGAGACCGTTTGCGAATATGTGCGGCACAATTCCCGCCCATTTATCTTTTCGGCGTCCATGCCGCCCGCCTGCTGTGCCGCGGCCGAAAAGGCTCTCGACATATTAAAGGAACAGCCCTCTCTCCCCGAAAGGCTAAGCGAGCTTGCGGCCTACATGCGCGCGACGCTTAAAGCCAAAAGCATACGCATAAAGGACGCCCCCACACCCATAATTCCCATATACATAAGCGACGCCGAGACCACTCTTACGGTGGCAAAACGCCTGTTTGATAAGGGCGTGTTTGTAAACTCGGTGCTTCCGCCCGCCACATCGCCGAACGAATGCCTGCTGCGGGTCAGCCTTATGGCAAGCCACACGCACGAGCTTATAGACGAGGCGGTCGATATTATCGAAGGCGTGCTTAAGGAGTTTGATATAATAAAATGAAAACTCTGGTCATAACAGGCGGCTCAAACGGTATCGGGAGAGCCGCCGCAAAAAAATTCAGCGCCGAAGGGTACAGGGTGTTCGAGCTAAGCCGTCACGGAAAAGATGAGGACGGCATTGTTCACATAACCGCCGATGTTTCGGACGAACGCTCGGTTAAAAGCGCGTTTAAAGAAATTTCCGAGCAGACCGATAAAATAGACGTGCTTATCTGCAACGCCGGCTTCGGAATTTCGGGGGCGGCGGAGTTCACCGAGCTTGACAGCGCCAAAAAGCAATTTGATGTCAACTTTTTCGGTGCCTTTTTAACCGTTAAGTACGCCCTTTCCCTTGTTAAAAAGGCAAGGGGAAGAATTATCTTTTCCTCCTCTGCGGCGGCGGTTTTTTCAATTCCATTTCAGGGGTTTTATTCTGCCTCAAAGGCGGCGGTGAATTCCCTGTCAAACGCCCTGAGAAACGAGCTTAAAGCCTTCGGCGTGTCGGTTTGCACCCTGCAGATGGGAGATGCGTCAACCGGCTTTACGGCTGCGAGAGAAGGCTCTCTTGCAGGCAACGAGCAATACGGCGGGGCGGTGGAAAAAAGCGTGGCGGTTATGGAAAGGGACGAGCAAAAGGGAATGTCGCCCGAAAGCGTCGCAAAGGCCATGTTTAGGGCGGCGTCTAAAAAACGGGTCGGAAACATATATACCGTCGGGGCAAAATATAAGATTTTTTGCCTTGCGGAGCGCTTGCTTCCGTCAAGCCTTGTGAATTTTGCGGTGGGAAAACTGTATATTCCGAAATAAATTTCTCTTTTAGAACAATAATCGCAAAAAAAGTAGTACAATATGCTGTTGTAACGGGTTGATTTTTTTAACGGTCAAGGTTGTTTTCAAGAAACATCCGCTGTGCCCGACGAGGCCTTTGTCGGGCGCGGCAAAAATGCTTTGGCCTGCGGGAAAAACATGAACGGACG
Source organism: uncultured Eubacteriales bacterium (assembly GCA_934486455.1). Taxonomy (GTDB): domain Bacteria; phylum Bacillota; class Clostridia; order Oscillospirales; family Acutalibacteraceae; genus UMGS1484. Next base: position 36,726 of record CAKSPR010000007.1, on the reverse strand, counting down.
GAAAACATTTTTCACCCGGCCGAGCGCAGGTCTTAAACATTTTATTTTTTAAAATTAAGAGGGAATTGCGAGTATGAATATTGTTGTTATCGGTTGCGGGAAAATCGGAACATCGGTTGTTTCAAGCCTTGTAAGCGAGGGACACGATGTGGTGGTTGTGGACACTGATCCCGATATTATAACCGAGGTAACCAACATCTACGATGTCATCGGAGTTTGCGGAAACGGCGCCGATTGCAGAACGCTTAGGGAGGCCTCGGTGGAAAAGGCCGACCTGCTTGTGGCGGCCACGGGCTCGGACGAGCTTAATATGCTTGCCTGCTTTATGGGCAGAAAAATGGGAGCCGAGCACACTATTGCCCGCATCAGAAATCCCGAATACAACGGGGAAAATCTCGATTTTATGCGCCAGCAGCTGGGCCTTTCCATGGCTCTGAACCCGGAGATGATGGCTGCCCACGAAATGTTTAACATTTTAAAACTGCCCTCGGCGGTTAAGGTGGACAGCTTTTCGAGAAGATACTTTGAAATGATAGAGCTTCGCCTGAAGGCCGACTCGGGTCTTGCGGGGGTTAAGCTTTGCGATCTGCGGGCAAAGTATAAGGCGCTGATACTCATTTGCGTCGTCCAAAGGGGAGAGCAGGTTTACATTCCCGACGGTAATTTTGAGCTTCAAAGCGGCGACCGCATAGGCATTGTGGGTGCCCCTGCCGAAATCACAAAGTTCCTTAAAAACATTGCAATGCTTAAAAAACAGGCCAAGGATGTTATGATACTCGGAGGAAGCAAATCGGCCTATTATCTGGCTAAAATGCTGCTTGCGGCCGGTCATTCGGTAAAAATCATAGAGCTTCAAAAGGAAAAGGCGCAGATGCTGGCCGATAATCTTCACGGGGCGACGGTGATTTACGGCGACGGCGCACAGCAGGAGCTTTTGCTTGAGGAAGGAATCGATTCCATGGACGCCTTTGTGGCACTTACCGGAATCGATGAGGAAAACATCCTGCTTTCATATTTTGCTTTGGGTAAAAAGGTGCAAAAGGTCATTGCAAAGGTCAACCGCGACGAGTTTACTCCCATTGCCGAGGATCTGGGAATTGAAAGCATCATTTCCCCTAAGGACATAGTATCGGACATTGTGGTCAGATATGTCAGAGCTCTCAAAAATACGGTGGGAAGCTGCATGGACACCCTTTATAAGGTCATGGACGGAAAGGCCGAGGCGGCCGAGTTTTCGGTCAGCGACGAGTTTAAATATCTCGGCATTCCTCTTAAAGATATACGCCTTCGGAAAAACATGCTTATCGGCGGAATAATCAGAGGCAGACGCCCCATTGTCCCCACCGGCGACGATGTCATTCTTTCGGGAGACAAGGTTATCGTTATCGCGGCGGCAAAGCGGCTTAACACCCTCGCCGATATTGTGGAATAACGACTCGGCGTTTTATGAAAAGGCATTACTTTAACACGGCATTGTGTCGGCAAAGACCCGACAGCAATAAATAACAAAGAGGTCAGGGAGTATGAACAGACGGGTGGTTTTTTACACCATCGGACAGCTTATCGGAGTGGAAGCGGCGGTTATGGTGCTTCCCCTTTGCGTTTCGCTTATATACGGGGAGGACTCGTGGAAGGCTTTTCTTATAACCATCGGCATTGCCATTGTTTTAAGCGCCTTGGGACTGCTGCTTTCAAAGCCGAAAAACCATGTCATATATGCCAAAGAGGGCTTTGCTACGGTGGCGCTTGCATGGATAATCATGTCGGGCATCGGAGCGCTTCCCTTTGTCATAAGCGGAGAAATCCCGAATTATATCGACGCTTTCTTTGAAACGGTCAGCGGATTTACCACCACCGGCTCGTCCATAGTCAGAGATGTAGAGGCCTTGAGCCACGGCATTCTGTTCTGGAGAAGCTTTACTCACTGGCTGGGCGGAATGGGCGTGCTTGTTTTTGTTATGGCCATTCTTCCGTCCTCCTCCGACCGCTCCATACACCTTATGCGGGCCGAGGTGCCGGGGCCTGTCGTCGGCAAGCTTGTGCCCAAAATAAAGCAGACGGCAAAGATACTTTACCTCATATATATGGTCATGACCTTTATTGAGGTTATCTTTTTGCTTTGCGGGGGTATGCCTCTTTTCGACAGCCTTGTCCATTCCTTCGGCACGGCCGGAACGGGCGGATTCGGAATAAAGGCCGACAGTATCGGGGGATATTCAAGCTATTGTCAGTGGGTAATAACAATATTCATGTTGCTTTTCGGCGTAAACTTCAACATCTTCTATCTCTGCCTTATAAGACGGTTTAAATCGGTGCTGAAAAGTGAGGAGCTGTGGGCATATCTCGGAATTATCCTTGCAGCGGCAACCATAATAACCGTTAACATCATGCCCATATATAACAGCCTCTCTCAAAGCATCCGGCTTTCGGCATTCCAGGTCGCTTCGATAATCACCACCACAGGCTACGCCACCGCTGATTTCAACACCTGGCCGGTGCTTTCAAAGGGAATACTGCTCATTCTGATGTTCTTCGGAGCCTGCGCGGGATCGACCGGCGGAGGATTTAAAATTTCCCGAATCGTTCTGCTTTTAAAGGCGGTAAAGCGGGAGCTTCACCGTCTTATACATCCCCGATCACGCACCACAATTAATTTCGAGGGGAAAAATGTCGACGAGGGCACCGTCAGCGGGGTGGAGTGCTACCTTGCCCTTTATATAATTTGCTTTCTCATCGTTTTCTTTATTCTTTGCTTTGAAAAGAGCTTCGACATCGAGACAAACTTCAGCGCGGCGGCCTCCTGCTTTAACAATATCGGGCCCGGGCTCGGCGCCGTGGGACCGGTTTCAAACTATGCCGATTATTCCGCCCTTTCAAAAATCGTGCTGTCCTTTGCCATGCTTCTCGGCCGTCTTGAGCTTTTCCCGCTCATAATAACACTTGCCCCATCCACATGGACAAAAAAATAAATTATATAAATTAAAAAATGTTCTTGACATTCGGGTGCAAAAATACTATATTAATCGTGGTAATCTGTCGAAGTTTCGGCTTTGCGGTTTACCGCGATTTTTTATCGCAAATATTTTGGATTTAAGGAAAGGGATGCATAAATGTCCGAGGAGATCATATACCTTGACGGTATAACTGTAAAATTCGATCACGAAACCATTCTCGACGGTATTTCGCTGAAAATCAAAGACGGAGAATTTATGACCTTGCTGGGGCCTTCAGGCTGCGGTAAAACTACAACCTTGCGCGTGCTGGGCGGTTTTGTCGAACCTGAATCCGGGAAGGTTTTTTTTGACGGCAAGCAGATCAACGGAATTCCGCCCCACAAGAGACAGGTCAGTACCATTTTTCAGAGGTACGCCCTGTTCGAACATCTGAACGTATTCGAAAACATCGCCTTCGGCCTGCGGGTCAGAAGGGTGCCCGAGCGGGAGGTTTTCGAGCGGGTGTACGAGGCTCTTGAGCTTGTCAATCTCAAGGGCTTTGAAAAGCGACGAATAAGTGCCCTTTCGGGCGGTCAACAGCAGCGTGTGGCAATAGCCCGAGCGGTGGTCACGAGGCCTAAGGTGCTTCTTCTCGACGAGCCGCTTGCCGCTTTGGATCTCAAGCTTCGCAAGGATATGCAGGTCGAGCTGAAAAAAATTCAGCAAAGCCTCGGTATAACCTTTGTTTTCGTCACCCACGACCAGGAAGAAGCGCTTTCGATGTCCGACCGCGTGGTGGTTATGGATCAGGGAATTATACAGCAGATCGGCACTCCCCAGGACATTTACAACGAGCCGGAAAATGCCTTTGTGGCCGACTTCATCGGCGAAAGCAACATCATAGACGGCGTTATGCTTGAAGATAAAAAATGTCGCTTTGCCGGCATGGTGTTTGACTGTCTCGACGGCGGATTTGACAAAAACGAGCCTATCGACGCGGTCATTCGCCCCGAGGATGTGGTTGTCACCTCCCCCGAAAAGGGACAGCTTTCGGGAATTGTCACCAATTCCACCTTTAAGGGCGTTCACTATGAAGTCATCGTCGACATAAACGGCTTTAAATGGATGATACAGACTACCGCCTGCATAAACACCGGCGATAACATCGGTCTTATCATCAATCCCGATGCCATTCATATAATGAAAAAGTCCGAATATTCAGGAATGTTCGGCGATTACAGCTCCTTCAGTGATGAGATGGATCATATTTCCGATCCTGACTACGAGGCTCCCGAGGCGGTTGACCAAGAGGAGATCGACGGAGGTGCGGGGGTAAATGAATAAAAGAAAACGCACTCTTACCCAGCGCCTTGTTTCGGCGCCGTACATAGTGTGGGCGGCAATTTTCATTGTGGTGCCGCTGCTCATGGTATTTTACTACGCTTTTACCGACGCGGAAACAGGCAGCTTTACCTTTTCAAACATAACCGCTATTTCCGGCTTTGCCGACACATTCGTCATTTCCATATGGCTTGGAGCGGTGGCAACGGTAATATGCCTGCTCATTTCCTATCCGCTGGCATATTTTATAACCAAGCTGAGCAGCAGAACGCAAAAATTCATGCTCATACTGATCATGCTTCCCATGTGGATAAACCTGCTTTTGAGAACCTATGCCCTCATGAAAATCCTTGAGGACACCGGTCTTATCAACCACCTCTTTAACCTTCTCGGACTGCCCTCGGTGCATATGATAAATACCCGCGGCGCGGTTATAGCCGGAATGGTTTACAACTTTATTCCCTATATGGTGCTTCCCATTTACACCGTAATGTCGAGAATCGATCGTCCCCTCATCGAGGCGTCAAACGACCTGGGAGCGGGCGCATTTGCCACCTTCCGCAGAGTCATAATGCCCATGAGCCTTCCGGGGGTCATTTCGGGAATAACAATGGTCTTTGTTCCGTCGGTCAGCACCTTCTACATCTCCCGAAAGCTTGGCGGAACCCTCACTCTTATCGGCGACAGCATAGAATATAAATTCATAAACGAAAACGACTATAATGTCGGCGCGGCCATGTCGCTGGTGCTTATGGTTATGATAATTCTGTGCATGCTTGTTATGAATCGGTTTTCCGACGGAGAAGAGGAGGCGATTGTGGTATGAAAAAAAGACGCCTTACTCTCGGAAACATATACCTCTTTATCGCCTTTTTGCTCATGTATGCGCCCATAATAGTGCTTGTGTTTTTTTCCTTCAATAAGGGCGCGTCGACCAGCGTTTTTACAGGCTTTTCGCTTAAATGGTATTCATCCCTTTTCGCCGACGAGGAGACCATGTCGGCTCTGAAAAACACACTGCTTCTTGCGGGACTTTCGGCCGTTATATCTACCGTTATCGGAACGGCGGCGGCTGTCGGAATATCCTACATGAAGAAGTGGCAGCAAAAGGCAGTTAATCTTGTAACCAACATTCCCATGATGAATCCCGATATTGTGACCGGTGTATCCATGCTGCTTTTGTTTGTTTTTGCCGGAACTCTTATGGGGCTTGATGTGCTGGGCTTTTGGACGCTGCTTATCGCCCATATTACCTTTAACATCCCCTATGTTATTTTGTCGGTTCAACCGGTGCTCGGGAAGATAGATCCCCACCTTTCCGAAGCGGCAAGAGATCTCGGCTGTACCCCCGTTTCGGCATTTTTCAAGGTGGTGCTGCCCTCCATAAGCTCGGGAATAATCACCGGCTTTATGATGGCCTTTACCCTCTCGGTAGACGATTTTGTCATCAGCGTTTTCACAAGCGGATCTTCCTTTATGACCCTGCCGCTGCACATATATTCCATGACCAAAAAGCCGGTCAGACCGAGCATGAACGCCCTTGCGACCCTGCTTTTCGTAACGGTTTTTGTGCTGCTTGTGGCAATTAACATATACAGCTCCCGTAACGAAAAGAAGGAAAAGGCCAGGAAAAAGGCGGGGAGGGCGAAGGTATGAAAAATTCACTCTCTTTAAAAAAATTTCTTGCCCTTTTTGCGGCGCTTACAGTGCTTTGTCTGTCTCTTTGTTCCTGTACTCCCGCCGCCGACGAGGATGACGAAACGGCCGAGGAGGTAAGCTACGGCGGCGCCGTGCTTAATGTTTACAACTGGGGCGTTTATATGGACGACGGCAAAGGCGAGGACGGCGACGGAAGCTATATCGACGAGGAAACCACAATGAATGTCAACTCCGCCTTTGAAGAGTATTATAAGGAGACCTACGGCGAGGAAATAAAGGTGCAATACACCACCTACGAAAACAACGAGGCTATGTATGCCAAGCTTTCGGCAGGCGGTGCCAACTACGACATTGTGGTGCCCTCCGATTATATGATAAACCGCATGATAAAAGAAGGAATGCTCGAAAAGCTTGATTTTTCAAACATTCCAAACTACGAAAACATCGACGACCAGTTTAAGGACGGCTCGTGGCAGTATGACCCCACGGGAGAATACTCGGTCACATATACATGGGGCACGGTCGGTATTGTTTACGATGCAAATGTCGTTACCGATGAGGTAAACTCCTTCGACATTCTTTGGGACGAAAAATATGCCGGGAAGATTCTTATGATGAACAACCCCCGCGACACCTTTGCCGTGGCGCTGGCCAAAAACGGAAAGAGCCTTAATTCGGCAAATCCCGACGACTGGGAGCAGGCATATGAGGATCTCGAGCAGCAAAAGCCCCTTGTTCAGGCCTATGTAACCGACGAATGCTTTGAAAAAATGCAGAACGGAGAGGCATCCCTTGCCCCCGCATATTGCGGAGACTTTCTCATTATGGAGGGCGATACCGCCGAGGGAATCGACCTGCGCTTTGCACCTTTGCAAAACCAAAATGCCAACAAGTTCTGTGACGCCTTCTGTATTCCAAAAGGTGCCAAAAACAAGCTGGCCGCCGAGCGGTACATTGATTTTATGTGCACATACGCTCCCGCCCTTGCCAACGCCCACTACACCGGCTATTCAAGCCCAAACAAGCTTGTACAGCACAGCGACGAGTACTATTACAAGGACGATGAGCTTGTATACCCCTCCGATCAATTGCTCAATACATACGAGGAATTCCGCTGGCTTCCCGAGGATATACAGTCGCTTATGGACGAGCGGTGGAACGACCTTAAAAAGGTGGAAATAGGGAAAGGCCCCTATATAGCCATTGCCGTCGTTGCGGTTGTGCTCATTCTGGTCTTTGTGTTCAGAAGGGTCAAAACGGTCAGAACGCAAAAGCTTTTCGAGGAATTTGAACAAAGCAAAAATTAAGCAAAGAAAAAACTAAAATAAACACAAAGCCCGATTTGCTGTAATGCAAATCGGGCTTTGTGTTTAAAAAGTCTGTCAAAGTGAAAGTGTCAAAGCGATATTTAGGTCGGCCGTTAAAAATTTTCAGCCGTCGGCCGCCGCTATTTACGGTCGGCGGGGAAGGAATTTATTATTCCCACCGTGAACTGTAATATATACAAGGCGTCGGTGGACGAGATATTCCCGTCGGCGTCGACATCGGCTCTCGTCTGTTGCTCATCGGTCAGGGTCACCAGGTCGACCACCTTTTGAAGCACCATAAGGGCGTCGGCGGAATTGACCTTGCCGTTAATGTCAACATCTCCGTAGTAGGAGGAGGGAGCGGCGGAATTAACATATATTCTAAGCTCGCAGCGGCGGCAGTAGTGAACATAATCGAAAACGCCGTAGCCCACATAGGAAGGATCGTCGAGCCTTGAAATGACCCAGTTGTGGCCCAAAGCGGGGGTAAAGCTTGCCTGTGACATGACCTTGCCGCAGGAGGCGCAGTGACTTCCCCCGGTGTGCCCTTTGGAGCAGCAGGAGGCCTCAAGAGATGCGTCGGAAACCTCCTTGTGCTGTCCCGTTGCGCCCTTTCTGTCGCTGATTTCGGTGTACCCGCAAATTGTGCAGGTCTTAAGGGTATATCCTTCGGAAACGCAGGTGGGGGAGAGGGTGTCGGATACAAAGGAATGGCTGGTGCAGGCGCTTTCTCCGCCCTCGCGGAAGGTGAATCCATTGGTAGCCGCATAGCTTTCGGCCTCGCTGCCCTTTGCGCCGGTTATGATAAAGCCGTCAATGGTTAAAATCCCGCCGAAGGGGTCGTCGGGATCGGGAGGATAATAGCCGATTGCCTGACTGCCGATAAATGTTACGCTTTCGGGAATTGTCATACCCTTGCCCTTGCCGTAGGTGAAAAACGCGCCGTTTTCGAGATACCGAAGGCCGTCGTTTAAATGAACAGCTTCAAGGTCGCCGCTTGAAAAGGCGTTGTCGCCGATATAGCGCACGCTGTCGGGCAGATTTATTGTCTTGCAGCCGTGGTTGTTAAAGGCCATATTGTCTATGACCACCGCTCCGCCAAACTCTATGGATGTCAGCTTTTCGCAGGCCCAAAAAGCGTAATAATCAACAAGCCTGCAGCTTTCGGGAAGCACGACTCCCACAAGACCGGGCGTTTCAAAATTGGCCATGTTGTGGGGTGTCATTTCCATTTGGTCGGTGATGTATGCTCCTGCCACCGCCACGGTGCCCTCCTTTATAACGAGGGTAGTGTTTTCGGGCACCTTGCCTTTATAGCAATAGGCTACCTTGCCGAAATAAACCGGGCCGTCGGGCTGATTGTAATACCAACCCGTGCCTTCAAGGGAATCGTGTTCGGTCCAGGTGACCGACTGCTCAAGCTCGCCAAGGTCGTTAAGCGAGCCGCAGCCGGAAAATGCACCGTATCCGAGGGTCTTGACATTTTTTCCGCCCTTTACGGTTTTAAGAGCCGTACATCCCGAAAATGCACCGCCCTCAATGGACACAAGACTGTCGGGCAGGGTGACCTCGGTCATAAGATTCGAGGAGGAAAGAGCGCCTTCGCCGAGCACACGGATGTTACCGAGATTTATGGTGCGTAGATTTTCGCCGCCTATCGCGCCAAGCTCAAGAACATCGTCGGGAATTGTGATGTTTTCAAGGGCGTCGCAGCCTGCAAATGCATTGAGATATGGATTGCCCTTAGGGATATTGACGGTTTTAAGTTTTGGGAGATAGGCAAAAGAGGCGTCGGCAACGGTACAGGTCTGCGGCAGCTTTGCCGAAACGAGATTATAAAGTTTTTTCACCTCAATGTAATTAACACTTTCAGGAACATTAAGCTCGGTCAGGTCGTCGCCGCCGTTTATTATGAGCGTCTCGAGCCCGTCGGGAAGATTGAGCTTTTTAAGACCGTCGCAGTCGTATTCTAAATATACCGTTTTGGTGCCGGGGCGGATGGTCAGCTCCTCGGGATAGTCGCTGTAATCGTTGTCGATTATGCCGAGAAAAACACTTCCGTAGTAAAGCTCATAGTCTTCGGGAAGGGCATTATACCATTTTGAGTCGTAAAAAACATTATCGGCTTTTACAATAGAGGAGGGAATGTTGACCTGAGAAATGTTTTCGCAATATTCAAATGCACATTCGCCCAGCTCTTCTAAACCCTCGGGAAGAAGTGCCGAGGTAAGTGCCGTACAGTCGGCAAATGCGTTGTCTCCGATAATCTTAAGCCCTTCGTTAAAGTTGACCGTTTCAAGCTTTTCACAGTCGGAAAAAGCACCATAATCGATTTGTTTAAGACTTTTGGGAAAAGACACGCTTTTAAGCTCGGTGCATTCATAAAACGCGCTGAATGCTATAAATTCAACCCCTTCGGGAATGGTCACGCCGGTAATGTCGTAGCGCGTAAAAACATTTTTGCCGATTGCCGTTACGCCGCTCGGAATGACAGGGGTTTTGCTTTCACCCTTATATGCCAGCAAAATATTTTTCCATATAAAGAAATCGGATGTGCTGTCGTCCCAAAGCCAATCGTAATATTCGTCATAAAGGAATTTCGCAAAGCCCTCGCTGAGTGAACTGTTTACGGCACCGAAGGCGGTAGGATGAATGTATGTGCCGTCTCCGCCGAAGGTTACATTTTCAAGCGAAATACAGCTTTCAAAGGCACCTTTGGCTATTTGCTCGAGTCCTGCCGGAAAGTGAATGCTTTTCAGTGCACCGCACCCCGAAAAAGCATACTTGCCTATTGTCTTTAGGCTTTCGGGAAGCACGATCTCCTCAAGCGCCGAATGAACTTTGGTGTAATAGCCGTCCTCAAAGGCCTCGTCGGCGATGTATGTGACCGTCTCGGGCAGGATGACCTTTTTAAGGCCGGGACTGTGGTTGCTGTATTGATATACCGTGTGGAAATCCCTTATTCCAACCACCTTAAAGCCGTCGATGTAGGACGGCACGGTCAGCTCGGATTCATAGCCGTTATAGGCGGTTATCTCTATCGTGTCGAAGGTGACAAAACGGTAGCTCAGCCCATAGGGCACATCGTCGGAAGGAACCTCGCCGTTTGCGGGAACATCGGCCAAGCCCGAAAGGGGCATTACCGCCGCCGCCAAAATTGCCGACAGGGCAAGGCAGATAAGCTTGCCGAAAAGATTCTTGGTCTTTTTCAATTTCTTCACTCCTTAATTGCAGAATGTCGCTTCCCCGCCCGTAACAAAGGCTCGGCCGACGGCACAGGTGCTGTTGCGCAATTGTGCTTACAGATTTTCGGCACAATGCGCCGCCCATGAAAACGCACGGACATGTCGCTGCCGAACCGATAGCTGCGCCGTGCTCAATCCGACGACCGCCGTGTCGCACGCCCATCATTTGCGGGAACGGGTTAAAAGCCTCTCCGACTATACTTTACAGGATTTTCACAAAAAAAGAAAGGCCTTTTCCAAAAACGGCAATTGACAAATCGGAAATTATTTTTTAAAAGTCCTTTTTATTCGCCACAGACCCGTTTGATCCTCTGTTTAAAGCCGCTTTTTAAAGAAAAAATCAAAGCAAAACCCGCCCATGGCTTTGGCTGTAACAGCCTTGGCAACGAGCGGGTTGTTTTAACGGGATAAAGCATTTCATCCGACCGACAGATTTCTCAACGGCTTGCCGGTCGGCTTTTGCGGAAAATCGGCTGAAATCGGCCGATTATTTTTCTTCGACAGGGAAAAGGTCGATAATTCCGACCGTGCGCTGGAGAATGAGAAGGGCGTCGTTTGAGGATATTTTGCCGTCGCCGTCCACATCGCCCAGCATTTGCATTTCTTCCGAGGGGTCGATAATGCCCACCGTGATCTGCAGGTCGATAAGGGCGTCGCTTGAGGAAATGGCGTTGTCAAAGTCGAGATCGCCGTAGAGCGGCGCAACATCGGCCGAAACCATAACGCTTCCCTCGGGCATAACGAAGGAATAGACCCCATCCTTTTCGGTAAATTCAACCGGCTTTCCGTGGCTTGTCACCTGAACATTCTCGGCCTTGCCCGAAACGGTAAAGCTGACGGTGCCGCCGATGAGGGCATAGTCGTCCGAAAGGCGGATCTTGTCGGAGCTTTCTTTGGTGGGGTCGGTGTAAACCTCTCTGAGAACGCCGTCCCAGCCAAGCTTATCCTTGATAACGGCGATGACCTGATTTGCGGCCTGCTTATGCATCTGCATGGAGGGGTGTCCCGCGCCGCCCTGCTGGTCATAAAAGCGCAGGTCGACATATGTAAATCTGTCGTCGCCCGTGGCGGCATAGGCGTCTGCGGCGGCCTTGGAGCAATCACGGAAATCGCCGGTGTTCAGCGAGAAGGCGTAAATTATATAGGCGTTGGGATTTGCAAGGCGCACCTGGCAAAGGAAGTTTTTCATGACCTCGGCAAAGTGTGTTCTCGTTTCCTCGGTCTTGGGCTTTGTCCAAACATCGTTGTCTCCCATGTTTACGATGACAATGTCGTTGTCGGCCTCGGCGAAGTCGTAGAACTGCAGCGAATCGGGGTTGGGTGTGTTTTCGGGATTGTACACATCAAACTGGACATAGCTTCCGTCCTCGTTTTGAAGAGGTCTGCCTGCCCCGTCCACAAGAGCGGTGTTCCAGTAATCGGTGAAGAGATAGGTGTTGGTGTAAAATTCGGGAGTGCCGACACTGGGCTGAGGCGTGGGCTCGGTGTATGCGCCGCAGCGGGCGGTTATGGTGTACTCCGCGCCGAAGGCGTCGGCAATGTAGCTTGCATAGGAAACGGTGGCGTCCTGGGTCTCGGGAGTGTAGGATTTTCTGATGGCCATGTTGCCGTATCCGGTTATGTTGGAGTCGCCGATGACCTCAATGCGGCGGGTGGATTTCTTTTGGGGAGTTAAAAATTCTCCGTCGGTTTTAAGGTCGGTCATAACGATCTCTTTGTTAAGACAGACCTCGTTTCTTCTGAGCACGGTCACCGTGTGTATGCCCTCGGGAAGGTCTTCGGCCAAAACATATTCCTTTTTGGCGTCGATAAGCTGGTGGGGGCAGCGGGAATTGTAATCGGCAAGGGACTCCTCCATGGAGAAGGTGGCCTCAGAGGTCGTGGGAAGATAGTCGCAGTTAAAGTCGTACATATTGCGGTCGTTGTCGATGTACATGTTTATGTAGGAATGGTTGCCGGGACTGCCGTATTCCCCGGGGCGGCCGGTGAGGGTGTACATGTCGGCGGTCAGCCTTGTACCGTAAAATCTGACGGTAAATCCGCTGGCCGAATAGGTTATGTGCAGCTCGTCGTTTTCGTAAAAAGTGCGGCCGTGGGTGGTGATTATGCCGTCGAATTTACCCTTTGTTACGGTTTTGTTCATAAAGGTCTCGAGAGAGTCGCAAATGGCGTCGGCATCCCGCTGTGTAAGGTCGTCGCTTCGGCCGCGGTCGATATACAGCGAAAAGCTTGCCTGCCGGGCCGACGAAAAGGCCGATGCGTCAAAGGCTTCTGCCTTTTCGAGGGTAGCGTCAAGAGCCGAGCGGTCGGTAAGCTCGGTGGTCTTGGAAAGGCAGATGTCGTCAAGCTTTACCGTGACCTTGTCTGAGGCTTTAATGATGAATTCGATTGAGTTTACCTCATCCATGGAGGGAATTGCCGTGCGCAGATTTATAAGAATCTTGTTCCAGCCCTTCTTTGCATCTGCAAAGGGAGATTTAAGCGGCTTGAATTTCTTTATTTTGCTCTTTGAAATAACGACCGAGCAGGCATCGGAAAGAAGCTCGGGGTCATCAACATAAAACCAAAATTCCAAAAAGCCGGCGTTTTTAATTCCGCCCTCGCAGGTAATGCCGGTAAAATTAAGCTTAATGCTAATGTCCTGTCCCACAAAGCTGTAGCTGCCCTCGCCCTCCATAAAGTCCACCGAGTCGAGAGAGCGGGCAGCACCGGTATATTCCCAATCGGAAAAATAGCCTTCGGCGGCCGAAAGCTGTCTATGGGAAGGAGGGGTAACCTCGCCGTCGTCGGCAATGGCCGAAAAGGCAAAGCTGCTAAGTACAAGTGCGATACATAAAATCATGCAAAGCGTTTTTTTCATTTTCCTATCATCCTTTGATAAAGCGCCTGCGGCGGCAGAGACAGTGACTTAACAAAGCCTTTTAAAGGAGAAATTGCAAAAAGCAATATCAAAAAGGAGGCTTTGAAATATATACCTTTGCCGAAGCCGTCGCGTCGGCGAAAAATCCGTCGGGCGGCGCAAAATTTACAAAAACATTTTACCACAAACGCCCGACTGTTTAAAGAGGCTTAATATACAAATTTATATACAAAAAATTGGCTAAACCGACAAGTGCCCCGCCGTGTTCGGGGAGCCTTGATTTACCGACAAGATTTTTCTGTGTTTTCCGCCCGCAGAACAAGCGAAAGGGCGGTGTGACGGCTTTTATATTTTGCCTTTTCGGAATTTTAAGGTTATCTTTCCTTGCTCAACAAAAATTTTTCTGTCTTCGGGAGAAAGACGGCGAAAGACCCGCAAAAGCTCGGCTTCATCATCGCTTTTAACATCGTCCGAATAGTTGCTCAGAAGATAATCGGCCGAAACTCCGAAATAATTTGCGATCATAACGAGGGTCTGAAAATCCGGCTCGCTTGTGCCCTGAACATATCCGCCGAAGGTGGAAACGGGTATATGAAGCTCATTTGCAAGCCCTTTTTGGGTGAGATCGTTTTCTTCGATGAGCAATCGAAGCTTTTCCGAAAAAGTCATTTCATCAACTCCATTCTCGTTAATTTTAATGCAAATATAAGGATTTTATATAAAAGAACGAGATAATCGTTGACAAAACGAAAAACAAGTTGTAAAATATGGTCAATCGGATTTACGGGGTGAAGCAATTAACCATTCATAGGGAAATACGAAAGGAGAGAGGTCATGAAAAAAGAAAGAAAAAGAGTTGTTTTAAGGGTGCTTGCGGCGGTTCTTTGCCTGTCCCTTTGTCTGCTTTCCGGGTGCAAATCGGCAAAGCCCTCTTCGGTAAGCGGAAAGGAAAACTCGGACGAAAGTACGGCAGTGGATTATTCGGCTTACGAGGGAGAGTGGAAAACCCCCTCGGGAGATGTCACCCTTAAAGTTGAAAAGACCCATGAAAATTCCATAATGTTTTCGATTTCAAAGGCGGTATCGGGACAAAAGGATGCAACCCTGCAAAGCGCCGTTGCCAAGATTGAGGACGACATTGCCGCTTTTGAATTTTCCGACGACGGCTACGGAAATTCAGGAAAGGGCAAGCTGATTTTCGGAAAAGAGTCGATCGTGTGCTCAATTGCGGTCGACCGCGAGGACGGTGATCAGTGGTATGTTCAGAGCATAGCCATGGATTCCGAAAAGCTGCAAAAGGCAGGTTCCGCCAACCAAAACGGCGAGTCACAGCAACCCGTTGAAAGCGCACAAGAGGCGAAACCCGAAAGTTCCGCCACGACCGAGCAGACTTATCAGGCGACCGAAACAAGTATAGATCTGCGGGCTAAAAATTATTTAGGAAAAACTCCTTATGATTCCGATGTTCTTGATGAATTCGGCGATATTTTATATGTTGATTCTACCCAAGGCATATATAATTACAATGTTTTTACTTTCCAAAAAGGAATTAAAGGGTGGGTGGTTCAGTACACTCCCGATATTGATGTTTTAGAATATGATTATACTCAAAATTCCAAAACGGCATTTAATTATGGGGGAATAAACGGAAACAGTACATACGGCGAAGTTGTTTATGTGCTCGGAACGCCTACCTATGAATACGACGATGCAACAGGACTTAAATACATCAGTTATACATATAACGGTTGTACTACGGATATTGAGATTAGCAACATAACATCTACTGTGACAAAATTGCGTCAATACGCAACTGACATATAAGCTTAATAAAATATTTCTAAGGAGGAAAACAGAATGAAGAAATTTATAGCATTTATTTTAACCGTCAGCCTTGTGCTGTGTGCGTTTCCGGTCTGTTCTTTTGCGCTGACCGACGGCGATTTCGAATATTTCATCGAGAACGGCCGCGCAGTTGTCACGGGATATATAGGATATAATCCCACCTGCGAAGTGCCCGCCACCCTCGGCGGGAAAAAGGTCAAAAGACTGGGCGTCGGCGTAGGATATATAGATACATGGGGAAGCGATGTTATAGTCGATTTGATCGTTCCCGAGTGTGTCGAAGAAGTATGCAATTTTTCTATAAACGAAAACAACACCCTTAAAACCATAACGATCAAAAACGGCGGTTGTTCGGTGTCGGGATTTGGGTACTGCAAGGGTCTTGAATCCCTTGTCATTGAGAACGGCGGAAAAGGATACGGTGAGGTCAACGGATCCTTTTCCTATTGCGAAAACCTTAAAACCGTTAAGCTTTCCGAAAGGACAAAAATAATCGGTGACGGTGCCTTTGCACAGTGCAATTCCATTACTGAAATAACTCTTCCGAAAAAACTTCAGCGTTTGGGCAACAATGCCTTTACGAATTGCGGCGCTCTTGAAAAGGTAACGATCCCCGACACCCCCGAAAAAATGGGAGGCGGGTGTTTTTCGGACTGCGACAGCCTCGAAACGGTCAATATTCTCGAGGGTGTCACCGAGCTTGGGACCGGATGTTTCTACGGTTGCGACGGCCTTGTGACCGTCAAGACCCCTTTCGGATTCCGGCGTTTCGGCCCCGAGACCAACTACGGTAACGATACATTTAAAAATTGCAGTGCCCTGACCAATGTGATAATATCCTACGGTCCCGAATATATTCCCGACATGATTTTCGACGGATGTATCGCCCTTTCGGAGGTCACCATTCCTTACAGCGTCAAAACCATACACCGCGACGCCTTTAAGGACAGCGACCTTACCCTTATAAAGGGCATAAAGGGCACGGCGGCCGAACAATATGCAAACTTTATGGGAATTCCTTTCGAGGAGATAGAGCACATTTACGGCGACCTTGACTGGAACGAGCGGGTGGAAGCCAAGGATGCCCTTCTTGCGCTTTGCAACACCGTTGGGACTGTCGATTTTATCGATTATCATAAGGTTTCGGCAGATGTCAATGTCGACGGAAAGGTCACCGCAGCGGACGCATTGATGATCTTACAGCACTCGGTGGGACTCAGGACCGTTTTTCCTGCCGAGATAGGCTGATATTTCCCTAAAGCGGCCGAGAATAATCAAATAATCAACCGATCAAGTATATGAGCGTTTGCTTATATCAAAAACAAAGGCCTTCGGAAAATTCCGAAGGCCTTTTTCGGCGGCTGTGTGATTGCCGCAAAAGCAGTATTGATGACTGCACACGATGATTGTGCGGTCGGCGGTGGTTAGCTTGCTCGAATATGACAAAAAAGAAAAATCAGAAGGATACGATAAGCTGCATCTTAAATTTTTCCTGACCGAAAACAGCGTGGGGAATGTCCTTAGGCATAATAAGGGTTTCGCCCTCGTTTAAAATAAATTCCTCGCCGCCCACCGTGAATTTTCCTGTGCCCTCAAGCACGGTCACCATGGCGTCTCCGCCGGCAGCGTGGGTGGAAATTTCCTCTCCCTTGTCAAATGAAAAAATCGTCATACTGACCTTGTCGTTTTGTACCAGCGTTTTGCTGATGACCTGACCGGGCATGTATTCCACAAGGTCTTTCAAAAGAAGCTTTTGCTGTTTTTCAATGTTTTTATACATCTAAAATAACCCTCTTTCGGCCCAAAATCGGCTGATTAGTTGTATTATAACACCTTATTTCAAAATTACAAAGGGTTTTACGAAAAAATAAAAACCCGCCGCGGGAAATTCATTCCTGCGACGGGAGAGAAAATCATAAAATCAGTTTAAAGCGTGGCGTTTCTTTTTGCAGGAGTCGACCACAAGCTTTGAAAGCACCACAAGAGCCATAACGTTGGGAATGACCATAATGTTGTTGAACATATCGGTAAGCTCCCATACAAGGTCGTTGGAAAGCAGCGAGCCAAGCATTATAAATACAATGGCAAGAATGGAATAAACAAGGTTGGATTTTTTTCCGAACAGATAGTGCACGTTTATGCGGCCGAAAAGATTCCAGCCGATTATTGTGGAAAATGCGAAGAAGAAGAGGCAGATAGCCACAAAGGAGTTGCCGAGTCCCTCGCCGAAAACCGATCCGAAGGCAAGCTGAGCGGCATTTGTTTTGGAAATACCCGCAGCGGTGAGATTTTCGGCTGTAAGCGTTGTTTGGTAAAGGGGGCCGCCCTCGGTAAAGAGGGTGGAGATGACCACCAGTGCGGTCATTGTCAGCACCACGAAGGTGTCCACAAAAACGCCGGCCATTGCCACAACGCCCTGCTCGTGGGGATCCTTGACGTTGGCGAGAGCGTGGGCGTGAGGTGTCGAGCCCATTCCGGCCTCGTTGGAGAAAAGGCCGCGCTTAACGCCCTGACTGATTGCGGTTTTAAGAGCATAGCCTATGCTTCCGCCGATGAGAGCGGTGGGATTAAAGGCATATTTGAAGATAAGACCGAAGGTCTCGGGAATGTATTTTATGCGAACGATGAGCACGATAAGTCCGCCAAGGAGATAAAGCACCGCCATTACGGGCACCATCTTTTCGGTTACCGAGCCGATGCGCTGAACACCGCCGATAAAGATGAAGAATGCGGCGATGCAGAGGAATATTCCAACCGCCCAGCCGGGGATGTTAAAGGCGTTGTGGCAGGCCTCGCTTATGGAGTTGGACTGAACCATGGTTCCCATAAATCCAAGGGCGAGAATTATTGCAACGGCAAAGAATCCGGCGAGGAATTTTCCGAAACCGCCCTTAAAGGCCGTTCTTATATAGTAAACAGGGCCGCCGGAAATGGAGCCGTCCTCGTGAACCACCCTTGTTTTTTGAGCAAGCACCGCTTCACTGTAGATGGTGGCCATTCCGAAAAACGCGATTATCCACATCCAGAGAATTGCGCCGGGACCGCCGATGAGAATGGCACCGCAGGCTCCGACGATGTTGCCGGTACCGACCTGAGCGGCGATGGCGGTGGTGAGCGCCTGGAAGGACGAAAGACCGCTTTTCTGTTTTCCGCCGTTTAAGGAAATGCTTCCGAAGGCCTTTTTCATTCCTTCTTTAAAGCATCTGACCTGCACAAAGCGGGTGCGGATGGAAAAGAAAAGACCTGTACCCACCAAAAGGATTATCAGAATATAATCCGAAAGGTAGGCGTTGATTTTCTGCACTATGGGGAGCAGTGCTTCCTGAATTGCTTGCATAAAAAAATCTCCTCCGATAAATTTTGTCCGACGTTCGGCGGACATCACGGAGAAGACGATTTCGCAGATAAAACAGAATTAAAAATAAGCGTATGTTTTCTGCTCTGTCTGTTTGCCTGAGAGATTCGGCCGTTTAAGACCTTGCACCTTCGGCATTCAACTTAATGAATTCTCCAGAGTGTCCTCCGCCGTCGGTTTTGCAAAATCCCGACGGGTTCAACGAACATCAGATATTTACTTTTATAATGTGCATGTTAAAAGGCGGTTTTAAGCCGCTCCCTTTGCACTCTGCATATAATAACTCTTTTCGACTGCTTTGTCAAGAGTTTGACAATCTTTTTAAAAATTTAATTTAAAATGCTTTTTTCGAAAACGGTCTGCCGTGCCGAAGGCGGGGGAAAAACCGCACATCTCAAGGCTTCGAAAAAGGGGAAAAAGCCTTTTCACTTTTATTATATTTCCTCTAAAGCAAATTGTTTCGTTTATTTTAAAATTTTTTATCATCATACGGAAAAACAGCCTGCAAAAAACAGTCCGAGCGGGCTTATTTATTTAATTTTTTATAAAAAACCTCTTTATTTTCGTATTTTTATGTGTTATAATACGAACGAGAAATTCTCTAGGAGGAAACATATGAAAAGAATTATAGCAACACTACTTGCCGTAATGATTGTTGTTTCGGCTTTCGGCGCGATGAACGCCTCGGCCGAGATCGGATACGGCAATGTCGACAAAAAAGACGGTATCACAACCAATGATGCCCTTCTTGTTCTTCAGTCTATCGTCGGAATTACCGAGCTGGACAACGAGCAGAAAAACCTTGCTCTTGTCAGCGGAAACACTGAGGTTTCGACCGAAGACGCACTTCTTATACTTCAGTACATAGTCGATATTATCGACAAGTTCCCGCTTAAAGCTCCCACCGTCAACGAAACCATTCTCGACAACGGAGCCTACACCGAGGATCCCACCGCCGACAACAGCTTTGTGCTTGACATTTCCAACCTCAATCGCAACACCCTCTATGTTATTTCCAGCCGTGCAAACGGAACCATGACTGCCGAGGAAATGCGCCTTGTTGCCAGCGTTCAGGGACTCATCAACCGTTCCTACGGAATGGACAGCGAGCATACCACCATGCTCATGCTTTCCAACGACGATTCCGACGGATTTTGGTCGAGACAGCTGAGAAACGCCGGCGTTACCGCCGAAATTAAAACCGTCAAGCAGCTTAACGACATGAACGACTTCTACAGCACCTTTAAGGAGCAGCTGCTTTATTGCGGAATGACCCTTTGGGATCCCAAGGTTCCCGCAACCGCCAATGTTGCCACCACCGTTTGCGGCGCCGACGGATACCTCCCCGCCATGAAGGACGGCACGGTTCACACCAAGCTTGCAGAGCTGGGTGTTGAGGTCAAGCTTGATCTTTGCGACAAATTCACCGGCATCGAAGGCACCAAGATTGCCGACACCAATATTGACAGCTCGGGCAGTAAGAAGTGCGACGCCTATCTCTGGGCTCTTGAAAAATATATGGACAGATGCTCTGCCAACTACATTGCCTACATCCTTGACGGACTCAATGTTGTTCCCGGCAGCGAATTCTATAAGGCTGACTTTGAAGACGATGTTTCGACTCTTAATGTCGACTATCTCATCGCCCGCCACGCCTTCTGCTTCGACCTTAACCCCAATCCCGACAAGAAGGAAATCGTCTGTGACGATCCCGATCAGTTGCCCGGAACCGATCACGACACCATGATCAAGATTATGAAGGCAAGATACGACCGTGCAAACGGCGAGATCGGCCAGGTTCTCGGATTCCCCCCCTGGTGGGAGAAATATACCACATACAATCCCACGGGCGGCGAGCCGAGAGGACGCCTTGCTCCTAACGAGATTGAGTGGCTTTACTGCCAGTACAGCACCAGCTACAACCTCGCCATGGAGGCCGACGCAGCTTCCCCCTGCGCCATGAGTAACGGCTCCATGCTTTACAAATATCGCTCCACTCTCACAGAGTTCAAAAACAACAACGCTCCTGCCGAGAAGATAGAGTATGACGCCAACAAAACCTATTACACCCTTTATGTCGGCGACTATGACTCCTCCGCTTGGATGAAGAAGTATGTTGCCAGCTACTGGAGAGACGGAACCAACAGCGACATTCCGCTGCTGTGGTGCTTTAACCCCAACCTTTCTCAGCGCATCCCGATTGTTTGGGATTATGTATATTCGCACATGAGCCCCAACGACTATATCTCCTCCGGTGAAGGCGCCGGATACACCATGCCCAAGAACTTCCTCAGAAACGCCGAAACCAAGGAAGCCAGAGCGTATGAAGAGGGTATGGGCAAGTGGGTTGCCTATAACCAGAAGTACAATGATCTCTTTAATATCGATATAACCGGCTTTATCATCGAAACCGGAAAGAACAGCGGTATTCCGATTAACGATGTTTTCAAGGCATACAGTGAGTTCTCGCCGGTCGGCGCATTCCACAACGACAACGGTAAGCGCCTTATGAAATACGGTGATACCACCTTCGTATACCTCTTCAACGAGATCACCTTTACCGACAAGGACAACGACGGAAACAACATTAACTCCACCGCCGAAAAGGTTGATTACAGCAACGAAAACATGGTCAAAATGTTCAAGAGCATGAAGCAGTATGACCGTTCCATGAAGGGCTTCTCGGCTTACAGAACTATCTGCCAGTCGCCTATCGGAATCAAGAAGCTTGTAACCGCATACGAAGACTTCATTGCCGAGGCCACCGGAGAGACCGGAACCTATCAGTATGTTGACGCATACACCTTCTTCGACTTTGTCAAGAATCACGCTCCGGTTACAGAAATTCAGTAATTGAACAGTAGCATAAAAGCTTAATAAAAGGCTCTCCTCGTTAAGAGGGGAGCCTTTTTGCGCCTTTGGAAAAAATAAATCGCCCGCCGCATTGGAACGGGCGCATTGTTGCAAACTTCGCCCGACAACAGCCGTGTTTTTGGGGCGCAGCGGAATTACCTTGCGTATCGGCCTTTTGTGATGCTCAGGGGTATAACCGACGCTGTGCGGCATTGCTCCTGCTCGGGGGGCTAAAGGGGAATATTTAATATCAGGCAAAATAAGATAAACACGGTCAAGCGCTTTATTCGGCGGGCGCTGTGGGAAAACAAAAAACGGACACTCCCTTAGGAGTGTCCGAGTTTTAAACAGTTTAAACCGAAGATTTGCGCGGCGAACGATTATCTTCTTCTGCGGTCGCCGTTACGCTCGCCGTGGTCGCGGCGGCGGGGAGGACGGCGGGTGTCGCTGACCTCGTTTTCGGGAACGGCACCTTCAATTTCGATGAGCGCATTTCTTCTCGAAAGGTTGATTCTGCCCTGATCATCTATTTCAAGAACCTGAACGATGACCTCGTCGCCTACCTGAACGACCGATTCAACCGAGTCAACGCGCTTTACATCAAGATGGCTGATGTGTACAAGACCTTCCTTACCGGGAGCGATCTCAACAAATGCGCCGAAGGACATGATCCTTGTGACCTTGCCCTTGTAGATTGCACCGATTTCGGGATCTTTGGCAATGGTCTCAACGATCTGGAGAGCGCGCTTGCAATCGTTAATATCGATTGCCTGAATGTATACCATTCCGTCCTCTTCGATGTCGATGTTAACATTGCAGTCGGCACAGATCTTCTGGATGACCTTTCCGCCCGAGCCGATAACCTCGCGGATCTTGTCCACATCGATCTTGGTGGAAAGCATCTTGGGAGCATATTTGGAAAGCTCCTCGCGGGGGGCGGGAATGGCTTTGAGCATAACCTCGTCGAGGATGTAGTTGCGGGCCTTATGGGTCTTGGCAAGGGCCTCCTTGATGATCTCGGGGGTAAGACCGTCGATTTTAAGATCCATCTGAATGGCGGTGATGCCGTCCTTGGTTCCGGCAACCTTAAAGTCCATGTCGCCGAAGAAGTCCTCAAGTCCCTGAATGTCGACCATGGTCATGAAACGGTCGCCCTCGGTTATAAGACCGCAGGAGATTCCCGCAACGGGAGCCTTAATGGGTACGCCGGCATCCATAAGAGCAAGGGTCGAGCCGCAGATGGAGGCCTGAGAGGTGGAGCCGTTTGACGACAGAACCTCAGAAACAAGGCGAAGGGTATAGGGGAACTCCTTCTCGTCGGGGATTACCGGAACGAGAGCGCGCTCGGCAAGGGCGCCGTGACCGATCTCGCGACGGCCGGGACCGCGGCTGGGACGGGTCTCTCCTACCGAATAGGAGGGGAAATTGTATTGATGCATGTAACGCTTGTTTTCCTCGTCGTCAAGTCCGTCGAGGATCTGGGCGTCTCTGATCTGACCGAGGGTGACGGTGGTCAGAACCTGGGTCTGGCCTCTGGTGAAAAGGCCTGTGCCGTGAACACGGGGAAGAAGTCCCACTTCGGCGGCCAGAGGACGCATTTCGTCGATTCCGCGGCCGTCAACGCGCTTGCCGTCGTCAAGAAGCCAGCGACGGACAACAAATTTTTGCAATTTATAGAGGCACTCGTCAAGCTTTTCGATCTCTTCGGGATATTTTTCGTCCAGCTTTTCGTGAACCTCGGCGTAGATGGGCAGCAGAGCCTCGTCGCGGACGCGCTTGTCGTCGGTGTCGAGAGCTACGCGTACCTTGTCGATGGCGATGGCTTCAACATCCTCATACATTTCGTGGGAAGGATCGTTGGAGGGGAATTCCATCTTGGGGACGCCCACTTCTTCTCTGATTTTCTTGATGAATTCAATGATCTGCTGGTTGGCCTTGTGGCCGAACATAATGGCGTCGAACATCTCTTCATCGGTAACCCGGTCGGCACCGGCCTCAATCATTGCCACCTTCTTGTCGGTGGAGGCGACGGTAACGGCCATGCGGGATTTTTTCTGCTGCTCGGAGGTGGGATTGATGACAAACTGTCCGTCGATCATTCCTACGCTGACTCCGCTGATAGGGCCGTTAAAGGGGATTTTGGAAATTGTAACGGCAATGGACGCGCCGATCATGGCAATAGTCTCGGGGGGACAATCGGGATCGACCGACATAACGGTTGTGACTATCGAAACATCATTTCTCATGTCCTTGGGGAAGAGGGGACGCATGGGGCGGTCGATAACACGGGAAGACAGAATGGCCTTCTCGGTGGGGCGACCCTCGCGGCGCAGGAAGGAGCCGGGAATTCTGCCAACGGCGTAAAGCTTCTCTTCATAGTCAACCGAAAGAGGGAAGAAGTCCACGCCCTCTCTGGGCTTGTCAGAAATGGTGGCCACACAGTGTACGGCGGTCTCGCCGTAGCGGATCATGCACTCACCCGAGGCCAGCTGGGCAAGCTTGCCGGTTTCGACTGTCAAGGGACGGCCGGCAAATTCCGTTGAAAAGGTTTTTGCATTTTCAAACATTTTATTTTCCTCCAAATTATATTTCCGAGGAATCCTTGCCGCTTTAGCAATAAACACATTGTCCGTTCGGCGAAGGGCTTCGGGCAATCTGTTCACTGCTAAAAAACAACGCGGAATCCCACGGAGTTAAAACCAAAAAGGTTTTTTAACAGGTGAAAACGGGCGGACAAATTAAAGTCCGCCCGAATTTTAAGCTATTACTTACGGATACCGAGTCTTGCAATGATAGAACGATATCTTTCGATGTCCTTCTTCTGGAGGTATGCCAAAAGATTGCGGCGATGACCGACCATTTTGAGCAGTCCGCGGCGGGAATGATGATCCTTCTTGTGGATTTTCAGATGCTCGTTGAGCTCGTTGATGCGGTTGGTCAGAACGGCGATCTGCACTTCGGGAGAACCGGTGTCGCCTTCGTGGGTGGCATACTCTTTGATGATAGCTGTTTTCTGTTCGTTTGTCATTTCTTTCACCTCAAATAAAATTTGTCCCGAATCTGAGCGGCGGGACGGTGATCCCCGCAGCTAAGAAAGGGTATTTTAGAGCCCTTTTCAAGGCACTTTAGCTAATATAACACAAATAACCCGTTTTGTAAAGAGTTTTTTTAAGAAGCGGCGTTTTGTCTTGCCTTGTCGAAGTCGATTTTGTCGGGACCGTAGAATTTAACAAGGGAAGAATTCTCGTCAACAACGAGTTCGTCGGCCTTGGAAGAAAGAAGCTCCTTGAATTCGTCCTCTTTAAGGTCGCTGATAACGGCGTCGTGATATTTTTCACAGTAATACTGATCCTTAGACAGGTCGTAGAGTATAACAAGCTTGAAATCGTCGGTTTCGCCCTCAACGACAATTGCCTTGCCGTATTCAAACCCGTCGGTCGACTTAAATCCCTTAAAGAGATTGTAGTTGGTAAGATCGCTGTCGTTTTTGGTGTATGCCTTGGCGGTGGCGGTGTAGATAGAGGTATAGTTGTCGGAGGAGGGGACGGCGGTCGAGGAATCCTCGTCGGTTGCACCGGTCTCGGCGGCATATTCGGCCTTGATGGTTTCAAAGGAGGTGCCGCTGTTTATGCGGTCGGCATATGCTTGGAGCTTGGCCTTGGCGGCCTCTCTCTGCTCGTCGGTGACGGCGGTGGAGTTTCCGCTCTCGTCATATGTGGCCGAAAGCTTGTTGTCGATGTGGTCGGCAAGTACGGCATAATCGTTGATTGCGGCGGCCACTTCTTCATCGGTAACGGCCTTGCTTCCGCTTCCGGGAACGGCTTCGTTGGCCTTGCCGTAATAGAATTCAAAAAGCTTGGAATAAAGGAAATTGTACCTCATGGTTTCCTTGTAGGTGTTAAAGCTTACGCCGCTCTGTTCGTAAAGAATTTTTACGCCCTGGTTTTCCCAATATGCGGTGGCATACTGAGAAGCGGTGTCCTCCTCGGTGACAGAAAGGGTGATGTTGTTCTGCTTGCAAAGCTCCATAACGGCTCCGTATTCCTTGCAAAGCTCTTTCGTTTTCTGTTCGATCCATTCAAGACGTGGAGTTCCGTCCTCGGGGTGGCTGAAATCGTTGAAGTAGGAATAGCTGACGCTGCTGGGAATGCTGTTGTTGGGGTCGGATCCGACATCGGATATAAACTGGTTGTATGCATTGTACTGGAAGGCGAGATAAAGGCCGGAATCGATTTTTGTTTCACCCACGGTCATAACCGTTTCGCCCTTTTTGTGGCAGGCGGCAAAGGAAAGAATGACCGCGACCGAAAGCAGAACGGCCGAAATTGTTTTTAATGCTTTCATTTTTATTTTCCTCCGAAAAATTGTTTATTGTTTTTTGTGGGTTCTGAAGAAGAGCACACCGCAGCAGCCCGGTCCGCAGTGGCAGGAAATAACGCAACCGGCGTTGGTTTCGATGACCTCTTTAAAGGGGGCAATCTTTTTTATTTCCTCAAGGCATATCTTCACATGCTCGGGGTTCATT
This sequence comes from uncultured Eubacteriales bacterium, assembly GCA_934486455.1. Taxonomy (GTDB): domain Bacteria; phylum Bacillota; class Clostridia; order Oscillospirales; family Acutalibacteraceae; genus UMGS1484. The sequence goes on along the minus strand of CAKSPR010000007.1, from coordinate 10,803 downwards.
CTCGAATGGGTGAAGAAGATTCGGTCGAGAACTACATCCGAGGGGTCGCCTATCTGTTCTCTTATGTATTGAAGATAACAGTCGAGAATTTTTCCGCGGTATTTTTTGCCCACGACCATTTGATTGTTCTCCACGATAATGCTGGGACGGAGCTTTAACAGGTTTGCGCCGAATTTGGCGACGCCCGAGCATCTTCCGCCGGCGTGGAGATAATCGAGAGTTTCGATTATAAAGGAAACATCAAGCCGTTCAACGGCCTCCTCACACTGCTCCGCGATCTCTTTTGCCGAAAGGCCTTTGGCCGCAAGCTCGGCGGCAAGCAGGGCAATGTGTCCCGTTCCCGAAGAAAGATTCTTGGAATTTATAACATAAACTCCGTCCATTTCCTCGGCGGCGAGGCAGGCGTTTTGATATGAGCTTGAAAGAAAACTTCCGATGTTGACATGTATAACATCATAGCCCTCTTCGGTCAGCTTTTTGAAAAAGTCAAGATACTCTCCCATGGCGACGGCACTGGATTTTGCAAGCTTGCCGGTTCTTTCATAGTATGAGAAAAGATCCTCGGGTGTTGCGTCCACCCCGTCGGAATAGCTTTTTCCGTCCATTTCAATGTGAAGAGGGGTAATGGAAATGTTGTATTTTTCGATAAGCTCGGGTGAAAGATCCGCCGTGCTGTCGGTGGTTATTTTTATAGGTTTAGACATATTCCGCCTCCCGTATATAAATCTTTCTAATTATATCACCAATATTTTTTTATGTCAAGAAAATATATTGGTTAATGCGCCCTCGCACGCCGTTTTTCGAGTGTATTTCCGCCGAAAACCATATCGACCCCGACGGGACTTACGACGACCGCCGCATTTTTGCACCCCGACGGACCGGAAGCCTTGTGCAGCCGAGCAGCCCGGCGGGTTTTTACGGTCGGCCCACGCCCGGGGAAGCGTCCGCGGACAAGCTGTCGGACTGTCCTTTTGCCGCGCCTGATGTATGCTGCATGCTCATCTGTCTCTCTATCCACGCCATAAGCAGATTGACAATCTTCTTTTGCTGAAGGGCGGTAAGCTCTTTCCCTTTTTTAACCTTATACCATTTTTCAAGGCAGCTTCGACAGCAGCAACCGCAGGCATGCTGAGCCTTAAATATCGGATGACCCTTTGTGGGGGTCTGACTTCCGTCGTTTTTCGGGAAGGCGGGAGCAAGCCGTTCCCTTATAAAATCCTCGGCATGGCGGCGTATGGTATCGCGCCCCTTTTGCTCGACATACCGCCTGTCCTTGTCGTCGAGAAAAAAGGAGCTGCGGAATTTCGATTTTTCAAGGCGGTTTAAGGCCCCGTCAATTGTTTGCATAAGATCCCTCCCCACAGGCGTTTGTAAAAATAAAACAGTGTTTCGACCGACAAAAAATCTGTTATACAGCGTTGAAAAGCAGAAGAAGGTGTGCTAAAATACGGTCAAAGGAATGGTTTTTTTGAACAGTATCTTTATAAAAATTTTAGTCACATTTTTTGCCGGAATGGGAGCGGGTCTCGGTACGGGCTTTGCGGGAATGAGCGCCGCCGCCGTCATAAGTCCCATGCTTATAACCTTTCTCGGAACAGAGCCGTATATGGCGGTGGGAATAGCTCTTGCGTCGGAAGTTCTTGCAAGTGCCGTTTCGGCCGTGACTTATAAGAAAAACAAAAACCTTGACATAAAAAACGGTCTCATAATGATGGCCGCCGTGCTTGTGTTTACGGTGGCGGGAAGCTTTGTTTCAAGCATCGTCCCCTCGGCAACCATGGGAAATTTCTCGGTTTTTATGACATTTCTTTTGGGAGTAAAGTTTATAATAAAGCCTGTTATGACCACCAAGGAGCAGATGGAGGCGGTGAGCAAAAAGCGGCGGATAGTCGGTTCGATACTTGCGGGAAGCCTTGTGGGATTTATTTGCGGATTTGTGGGCGCCGGCGGCGGTATGATGATGCTGCTTATTCTCACATCGGTGTTGGGATATGAACTTAAAACGGCTGTGGGAACAAGCGTCTTTATAATGACATTTACAGCCCTCACCGGTGCGGTTTCCCATTTTTCCTTCGGCAGCCTGCCCGATTTAACCACCTTGATTTTATGTGTGGTATTTACATTGATATTTGCCCGTGTGGCCGCCGTCTTTGCCAACAAGGCAAAGCCCGAGACCCTTAACCGTGCCACTGGGGCGGTGCTTGTGGTTCTCGGCGCCGCGATATTTGTTTTTAATCTTATCAAATAAACTTCATGCCTGTTGATAGGTTTTTGCGTTATTTAAAAAAGCTCCCTCGGGAGCTTTTTCTTTATTTGCTCTCCTTCTTTTTGAAGGAAAAACGCTTAATTTTAAGGGGCTTTTCCTCTCCCTTGAAAATGCGCTTTATGTTTTCGGCATGCTTTATTATGGTCAGCAGAGAAAAGCAGGCGGCCGAAAGCACAACAAATGCGCTTAGGGGAATGAAAAAGGGACGGTACTGCGCCGAATAGGCAGTGGCCGTTATGGCGTCGTAGGCGGGGGAATATTTAAACATAAAGAACATAACAAAGGGATAACTCAGGGCCGCCACGACCGATGAAACCGAAATTATTCTGAAAAGAATATAAACTATAATAAAGATGCCCAGCACAATGAGAAAAACTCTCCAGTCGAGGATGGCCATTGCACCGGCAATTGTGGAAATTCCCTTGCCGCCCTTGAATTTAAAGTAGATGGGATAAAGGTGGCCGAGTATACAGAACAGTCCGCAAATGTTGGCGGCATAAATGGGAAGCACCGCCGCCGCATAGGCGTATCCTTCGGCCGACATGACCGAGGGCAGCTCGGGATAAACGGCAAGCAGGAAATCAAACATAAGATATTTTCCGAGGCAGGTGGCAAGCACAGCCTTTCCTATGTCAAAAAGCAGGGTTATGGCGCCGGGCAAAAAGCCCACAATACGCATGACATTGGTCATTCCGGCGTTTCCGCTTCCCGAGCGGCGTATATCCCTGCCGGTGAATATCTTTGTGACTATTATGGCAAAATTGATGCTGCCGAGAAGATAACTGACCACTGCGAAAAGCCCCAAAATCAAAAGAACAGAGACCTTGTATGACATCTTTAACTATCCCCTAAAAAAGTAAGATTGGTTTAAAAGCGGTTTGCAAAAAATCATTCCCCGCGCTCGCGAATGACCATTCGTATGGGCGTGCCCTCAAGGCCGAAGGTCGAGCGTATCTGATTTTCCAAATATCGCTGATAGGAAAAGTGGAAAAGCTCCTTGTTGTTGCAAAAGCAGACAAATGTGGGGGGCTTTGTGGAGGCTTGGGTTATATAGTATATCTTGAGTCGCTTGCCCTTGTCGGTGGGGGGCTGTACCCTTGCCGTTGCGTCGGCCAAAAGGTCGTTGAGCATGCCTGTGGAAATACGCATGTTGTTTTGCTCGTTGACATATTTGATGAGCTCAAAAAGGCGCTCGACTCTGGAACCTGTCTTTGCCGAAAGAAAAATTATTGGGGCATAGGACATAAAGGCAAGCTCGTTCATAAGCTCGCTTCTCATTTTGTCCATGGTCTTGTCGTCCTTTTCAACGGCATCCCATTTGTTGACGGCCACAATGCAGGCCTTTCCCGCCGCAACGGCCATTCCGGCCACCTTGGCGTCCTGCTCGGTATATCCGTCCTCACCGTCTATCATGATAACGCATACATCGGCTCGGTCTACGGCCATTTCGGCGCGGATAATGCTGTACCGCTCAATGTCGTCTCCGGCCTTTGCCACGCGGGATTTACGGCGAAGACCCGCCGTGTCGATGAAAACGAATTTGCCGAACTTGTTTTCGATTCGGGAATCGACGGTGTCTCTCGTTGTTCCGGCAATATCGGAAACTATCGAACGCTGTTCCCCGGCAATGCGGTTGACAAGACTGGATTTTCCGGCGTTGGGCTTACCGATAACCGCCACCTTAACGGCATCGTCCTCCTCGTCCTCGTCGTCGCAGGGGGGGAGAGCCTTGCAGATCTCGTCCAGAAGATCGCCCGTTCCGTGACCGTGCACCGCCGAAACGGCGATGGGATCGCCTATTCCGAGATTGTAAAACTCGTAAAACTCGGGCGGAACATCGCCCACCCCGTCGCACTTGTTTACGCAAAGAATAACCGGCTTTCCGCTTTTATGAAGCATGGAAGCAACCTCGCTGTCGGCGGCGGTTACCCCGTCGGGCATGGAGGTGACAAGACATATGACATCGCAAAGCTCTATGGCAAGCTCGGCCTGGGCTCTTATCTGAGAGGGTATTATCTCCTGAGAATAGGGCTCGATTCCGCCGGTGTCAACCAGCATAAACCTGTGTCCGCACCACTCGCAGGGAGCGTATATGCGGTCGCGGGTAACGCCGGGAGTGTCGTCGACAATGGAAAGCCGCGAGCCGATAAGTTTGTTGAAAAGGGTGGATTTGCCGACATTGGGTCGACCGACCACCGCCACTAAAGGTTTAGACATTTTTATACCTCTTTGTTGTTTATAAAGGGTCTGCCGTTTTGGAAAATGCGGTTTTCGGAAAAATCACAAAGGATTTAACATCCGCTCCCTGACAGAACCGCCCCGCCGAGTAAATCTCCTTAACCGATGTTACATGGTTTCGGGAGCGTCGATTTTGAGAATTTCCAAAACATTTTTAAGCACGGTTTTGGTGCAAAGGCAAAGCTGAAGTCGGGCGTACATCAGTCCCTCGTCATCACAGCGCACCCTGCAGGAGTTATAAAACTTGTGGAACAGGGTGGCAAGCTCGACGGCATATTTCGTTATCTTTGAGGGGTCAAGAGCCTCGGCCGCCTCGGTTATCTCGCCCGTAAGGGCGCCGAGATGGCGTATAAGCTCGATTTCCTCGTCGCAGATCAGCGCATCAAGCTCTTTTTTGTTCATCTCTTTGGGAGAAATTCCCTCGGCAGCAAGGTTTTTAAGAATGCTGCAAATTCTCGCGTGGGCATACTGAACATAATAAACGGGGTTTTCGCCGGACTGCTCGACCGCAAGGTCAAGGTCGAATTCGCAGTGGGTGTTGGGTTCTCTTAGATTGAAAATAAATCTCGCCGCATCGATAGGCACCTCGTCGAGAAGGGTGACGAGGGTGATGGCCTTTCCGCTTCTTTTTGAAAGCTTAACCGCCTCGCCGTTTCTCACAAGCCGCACCATCTGCATGAGTACCACCCTGAGTCTGTCGGGATTGATGGAAAGAGCCTTTAAAGCGGCCTTGAGTCTCGGAACATAGCCGTGATGATCGGCACCGAGAACATCCACCGCCGTATCAAATCCGCGGGTGACAAGCTTGTTGTAATGGTATGCGATGTCGGGCACAACATAGGTGGGCACGCCGTTTGAACGCACAAGTACAAAATCCTTGTCCGCACCGAATTGCTCGGCCTTAAACCAGATTGCACCGTCCTGCTCGTAGGTGTGTCCCTTTTCGGTGAGAATGTCGACTATTTTTTTAACATCGCCGCTTTTGTGCAGTGTGCTTTCCTTAAACCACACATCGTATTTAATGCGATATTTTTCGAGGTCTCTTTCAAGTCCCTCGATGTTAAGGGGCAGTGCATAGTCCACAAGGGCCTTGCGGCGGGCGTCGCTGTCGGCGTCGACATATTTGTCGCCGTGTATTTCGGCAAAGGCCTTGGCATGGTCTATAATGTCCTGACCGTGGTAGGCGTCCTCGGGCATTTCGATTCCTTCCTTATAAAGCTGAAGGTATCTTATTTCAAGGGAAAGACCGAATTTATTTATCTGATTTCCGGCGTCGTTTATGTAAAATTCGCGGCACACCTCGTATCCCGCCGCCGAAAGCACGCCTGCAAGGCAGTCGCCCAGTGCGCCGCCTCTTGCATTTCCGATGTGCATGGGGCCGGTGGGATTGGCCGAAACAAATTCCACATCGATTTTTTTGCCTTTTCCGAAATCCGAGCGGCCGTAGCTGTCTCCGCTTTCATAAATGTCATACAAAATGTCGGAATAAAAAGCGGGAGAAAGACGGAAGTTTATAAAGCCCGGTCCGGCAATTTCGGCCGAGCTTGCATATGTGTCGGATAAATCGAGATTTTCTTTTATTATCTCGGCAATCTTTATCGGAGCCATGTGAAAGGCTTTTGCCGATACCATGGCCGCATTTGCGGCGTAGTCGCCTTTTTTGCGGTCGGCGGGGATCTCTATTTTAAAGTCGGGAATGGGCTCGGCGGGGAGCTGACCGCTTGCAACGGCTCGCCCGAGAGCCTCTATAACCGAGCTTTTAATGGCTTTTTCAGATTTTTCAGGTATGTTAGACATAAAAAATTCCTTTCCTCAAACCGAAGGATCTTAAAGTTTATCCTCAATATTTTATAATTAAACTTAAAATCAAATCAAATCAAATCGTGGCGGGCTTAACGGTAATGTCCACCTCATTTCGGCCGGCAAAGGCCGAATTGATGTCGATGGTGTATTTCATGTTGAGCCTTCCGCCGTTCTGATCAAGGTCGCAAACGACATTTTCACCGAATATACCCATGGAAAATTCACAGGGTCCCATCTGGTAAAGGCTCATGTGCCGCTTGCCCTTCTGAATGGTCATGCGGCCGATATCCTCGCCCTCCCTGTCAAGGGTGACAAGTGGCAGGGCGCCGTCACCCGTAACCGTCAGGGTGGTGGAGATGTTTTGACCCTCTCCGCTGTCGGCGTCGTATAAGAGCACGATGTCGTCGCCCTTGAAATCCAGCTTTCCTTCAACCGTCATTTCGATTATCTCGGGCGAAGGGCCGCCGAAATGCTGTTTTCCTTCTATTATTATAATGACATCCTTCAAGTCATATCGCTCCAATCTACGGCCGTAACGCTTTGGGAAATATCCCTTCCGAGAAAGCTTTTTGCAATGCGTGAAAAGCCCTGAGGGCGGTCGGAAACGAAAAATTCGGCCTTTCCGTCATCGTTTGATGTGTTCAAAAGACCTTTTGCCTCAAGGGCGGCTTTGGCGGTTTTGGCCGTCTGTTCTCCCGCATTTATAAGCGTTACATGATCGCCCATGTAATCGGCAATAACCTCTTTAAGCATGGGAAAATGGGTGCATCCGAGTATAAGTGTGTCGATCCCCGCGTCCTTTAGGGGCTTGAGGTATCTTTCGGTAACAAGGGCGGGAAGAGCGTCTCCCTTTTCAAAGCATCCTTCCTCAACAATGTTGACAAAGAGCGGACAGGCCTTTGTAAAAACCGATACCGAAGGATCGATCCTTTCAATGGCCTTTACAAAAGAGCCGCTGCTTACCGTCGCGGCGGTTCCCGCAACCCCTATTTTTTTGTTTTTTGTGGCTCTTACGGCCGAAACAGAGGCGGGTGTGACCACCTCCACGAAGGGCACGGGCAGCGCCTCTCCGATGTCGGGAGCCACCGAGCTTACAGTCCCGCAGGCGGCGATTATGAGCTTTACGCCCTTTGAAAGCAGAAACTTCGCGTCCTCCTTTGCATATCGCCGTATAACATCTCTTCCTCTGTTGCCGTAGGGAACCCTTCCGGTGTCGCCGAAATAGACAAGGTTTTCTTTCGGAAGCAGCTTTATGACCTCGGCGGCCACTGTCAGTCCGCCGAGTCCCGAGTCGAAAATGCCTATGGGCATGGCTTCTTTATTCGTATTAAACACCTTCCGATTATTTTTTAAGGGCAAGGGAGTTTTTAAGGGCAAGGGCGAGGTAATTATTATCTTTAAGATAGCCGAGAGCCGATTCGGTCAGCTCCTTTTCGCCTTTAAGGGCGGTTGCCAGTATGCAGGTGCTCACCACTGCACGCACCTCTCTGTCTCCGAGACGGTAGGCTTCGTCCAGCATGTCGAAATATTTCTGAAGCCGCTTTTTGTCGTTTGCGCGAAGAAGCTCTTTAAGCAGGGGGGCGGCCTTTGTTTCGTAAAATTCAACATATAAGAAGGTACCGTTATCCGAAACAAAATTAGGATATTCCTCCTTGAACTGGGGGAACACGGTCAGGAAGTTGCCGGTAAGCGATACAACGGTGGGCTGGTCGCTCTTTTTTGAGCGGCCGGGCAGGGAAACCGCGTTTTGGCGGGAGAGGGAAGGCTTTATTCCCAAAATTTCTCTGAGGGTGTCTTCAAAATCTCCTCCGATTGAAGAGGCATAAGAGGCTTTTTCTCCGTCCTCGAAAAGCCATTCGTTGACGTCGGCCCAGTCCTCGGGAGCGCCCTGCTCCGAAAGCTCGGCTTTTTGGAGGCAGAAGAGCTTTTTATCCTCCTTAAAAATCACACGAACGGCTGTATCGTCGTTTTTAAAGTAGCTTGAATCGTCAAGATCCACCGCCTTAAATCCGCGGCCGTCAAGCAGGGGCTTTATTTTGTCGATAATTAAATTATATGCTTCGATGTTCATAATTTTTCTCCTTATTCACCGATTATTTTAATGAGTACGCGTTTGTTTCTCAGCCCGTCGAATTCTCCGTAAAAGATCTGCTCCCAGGGGCCGAAATCCAGCCTTCCGTTTGTCACGGCAACCACGACCTCGCGTCCCATAAGTGTGCGCTTTATGTGGGCGTCTCCGTTGTCCTCATATCCGTTGTGGGCATATCTGTCGTAGGGCTTCTCGGGAGCCAATTCCTCAAGCCATCTTTCAAAGTCGCTGTGAAGTCCCGGCTCGTCGTCGTTGATGAAAACGCTGGCCGTTATGTGCATGGCGTTGCAAAGAAGAAGCCCTTCCTTGATACCGCTTTCTCTGAGGGCGGCTTCGCATTCGCCCGTGATGTTTACAAAGCCTCTCCTTTTCGGAATGTTAAAGACCAGCTCTTTACGATAGGATTTCATAAGCAAACTCCTTTTTGTGACGGGCTTTTCTGCCGAGGACCCGATCGAAAGAAATCAAAAAGATTTTTGCAAAAAAAGCATTACCTTCCGAAAGCACGGCACAAACATCCCATTTTTATAAAGTTACACTATATTATAAGGCTCACAGGCTCTTTTGTCAAGAAAACATTGACAGGCAAAACCACACGGCGTTAAATAATCGAAAAAGATCGGGATGTGCCGCTTTTGCAGGGCATGCAACATTGCCGAAAAGCCTTGAAACATCTCGCAGCCCCGCGCGGCCGTCCCGCAAATTGATTTTTTTCGAACAGGGGCGGCAGGACAAAAAATGGGTATGAAAAACTATTGAAAAAATCGGCAATTTGTAGTATAATCAATAAGAAGATATGTTTATTTACAATACGGGTGTTGCATTGTGCGGCAATAAATTGCCCGATTAAACGCCTTTTGCCCGGTGTGACACGACAGATTAAAGATACGGAGGAAAACCATGAAACTTATACTTGCTATCGTCAACGACGATGACGCCGCCGTTGTATCGGGCGCGCTGACCAAGGCCAGGCTTTCGGCCACCAAGCTTGCCACCACCGGCGGATACCTCAAGGCCGGCAACACCACCTTCATAATCGGTGTGGAGAACGAACAGGTTGATATGGCCATAGAGATAATCGGCAACAACGCCAGAAAGCGCACTCAGATAATCCAGGACCCCTCTCCCTACGGAACGGTCAACACAATGGCCATGCCTCTTGAGATAACCGTGGGCGGAGCCACCGTTTTTGTGCTTGATGTCGAAAGCTTCCACAAATTATGATGACCGCCGAGCTTTCCGCTTTTCTCGGCCCCGCCGACACTGTCGGGCAGCTTAAAACCGCCCTTGCAAAAGGTACCCTTCCCCAGGCAATTCTTATCGAAGGCAGAAGGGAGAGCGGCAAAAAAACCCTTGCCGCCGCTTTGGGAGCCGGCATTGTCTGCACGGGGGAGAATAAGCCCTGCGGAATCTGTAATTCCTGCAAAAAGGTCAAAACCGGTCATCCCGACATCGCCCTTGTAACCGGCGGAGAAAAGGGAAACGTCACGGTGGACGACATACGGGAGCTTAGAAGGCAGGCCTATATTTTGCCCAACGACGGTGATAAAAAGGTCTTCATAATAACGGGGAAAATGGCCCCCGCTTCTCAAAACGCCCTGCTTAAAACCCTTGAAGAGCCGCCCGTCGGCGTGTACTTTATAATTATAACCGAGCATAGGGAACAGCTGCTTGACACGGTGGTTTCCCGATGCATGCCGATCGAGCTGAAGCCCCTGCCTGCCGAGACGGTGGAAAATTTTCTTTCAAAGAAATTCCCCGCCGTCGAAAAGGACAGAATAAGGGCGGCGGCACGGTGCTGTGAAGGAAACATAGGACTTGCCGAGCAATATCTTGCAAAAAACGACGGGGAAGAGGAAAAAATTCCCGCCGACATGCTTTTTGCGGTGGCCGTATGCGACCCGGTGCTTTTTATCGAAGCCTCCCTTCCCCTTGAAAAGGATGCCCGCCTTTTTGAAAGGGTGCTTGAACAGATGAGTCTTGCCTTCCGCGACGCTTTTATGAAAAAGGAGCAGTCGGGGCAGTGGGCTTGCCCTTTCGCAAAGCAGGTTGACGCTTTGGTTCAGAGAAAAACCTCAAAGCGCCTTTTCGAGCTTTACCGGATATGCGGCAGATATGCCGCGAGGCTTTCGGAAAATCCTAAGCAAAATCTTTTGCTTGCGTCGCTCTGCGCCGAATTGACCGAATGATTTTTGCGCGCCGCTTAATACGGCGGTCTGCACGATTTAAAATCGCAGCCGAGCAAGGAAAGCCTTAAACGACATAAAAACAAACGCAGAACAGCAAAATGTTATTTGCGGCAACGAAAAAATATATTGGAGTTGAAAAAATGCCCGAAATAATTGGCGTTAAATTTAAAGACAGCGGAAAGGCATATTACTTTGACCCCGACGGGATAACCGTTAAA
>CAKSPR010000006.1 GCA_934486455.1 uncultured Eubacteriales bacterium | reverse complement strand
CCCCAGAAATAGAATCCGGTAACATTGGTTATGTCAAAGTTTTCACCGGTGGAAACGGGAGTGGTGGTGATGGTAGCAAAGGACTCGTCGTCCTTGCCGTAGCCGGCGCGGATGGCGGCGACATCAAAAGCCATAACCTTAGAGGTGTCAACTTCATTAAGCTCCTGATAGCCAACATAATCGGATCCGCTGAAGAGGTAGAAGGCTACGTCTGCGGGGCCGGTAAGAGCCTCGGCCGTGTTGGCAGCAAAGTCGAAGGAGATGGACTGGATTCCGGTAAGGTCAAGACCTGCGATGGGTCCGCCCTGGGTAAATCCGCCGCTCTGAGAGGTGCGGATAGAGCCGGTTCCTTCGGTCTTCTTCTCGGTGGTCACCTCAAGGCCGTCACCCGGATAGGGTTCCCAACCGTCGGCACTGTCACAGTTGTTAAGCATTACCCGTGTGGTAATCGCGTCAGCCGTAAACGCACCCGCCGAGAAAACACTTACAACCATCATCAGCGACAATAGCAGCGCCAATGATTTTCTGAAAGTTTTTTTCATCATATTTCCTCCTTAAAATTTACCGCGCGGCACTTGCTCCTCTTCCTTGCGTTGCGGCATTAAAGAAATGCCCCCGCACTTCTTTATCGTTTCTATTCTAACACTTTGTTGTGTAAAGGTCAATATTATTCTAACTAATTTGTATATTTTTCGTCAACATGTACAAATGCATCTTTCAATTGTATATTTCTGCCTTTTTTGTTTTTGTGAATTAATACTTGTTATCGGTCGGTTTTATGCCGTTTTACAAAAAAAGCACAGCCTCATGCGAAAAACTTTTCGACTGAGGTTGTGCAAAAAATAACACATTGAATTGTTAATTTGACAGTCTTTCCGTCCCGATTCAATCCGACTGCAGTTTTGGCCGGACATACCGTAACCGACGGTCAATTATCGAAATATTTAAAGCAGGGCATATACTCAAGCTTAAATTTACTCGCTTCCCTCATGCGGTCGATCTTTTGCTTGGTTTCGATGTCCGGCTCGATTCCCTCTCGGATATATTTGTCGAGGGTGTCATATGTAAATCCGAGATTGTCCTCGTCGGTTTTGCCGCAAAGTCCGTCGATAGGCGGCTTTTCGATGAATTTTTCGGGAAGACCGAGATAGCGGCCGATGGCCTTGACCTCGGCAACCGTGAAGCATGAGATGGGGCTGAAATCCCCTGCACCGTCGCCGTAACGGGTGGCATATCCCACATAATCCTCCGAATAATTGCAGGTATTTGCGACCCGGCCGTTGTTGGACTGGGAAACGGCATAAACCGTCGCCATTCTGATCCTTGCGGGGAGGTTAAAGCGGGTCTGCTGAGTTATCTCAAAGCTGTCTCCGATGGCGCTGTATATTCCGTCCACCGCCTCTTTAATGTTAACCGTGAAGCGCTTTATATCGAGAAAATCGCAAAGCCCTGGGGCATCATAACGCCGATGACCCTCTCCTTTCCGAGCGCCTTCACACACAGCGCCGCCGTTATCGAGCTGTCCTTGCCTCCCGAAATGCCAAGCACTGCGTTGCATCCTTTTCCGTTTTGTTCAAACCATTCCCTGATCCAGTTAATGCAGCTTTCGGCTGCGTCCTTGGCGTCGAATTTATACATCTTCCTAACCTCACTTTTTCTGAATGCTGTTTTTGGTCCGAGGTAATCCCGACCGGGCGGTCACCCGCTCCTTTAATATATCGGAATACCCCTTATACCTCGGATTATACAACCCTTTTTTTAATAAATATTGAACACCGATATTCAAATAAGATATGGATATGCATACAATTATTTAAGTGTGGCGATGGTCACGCCGTCCTCACCTTCGCCGTACATTCCCCTTCTGAAGCTTTTTATGCTCCGATGATTTTTAAGGTGGTTTCTGACGGCATTTTTAAGCACTCCCGTGCCCTTTCCGTGTATTATGGTTACGGTCTCGATTCCCGAAAGAAGCGCCCCGTCGATAAAATTGTCAACCTCCATAATTCCCTCGTCGCTTGCCATTCCTCTTATGTCAAGCTCGGTGGATACCTTGCGAAGGGCCCGCGATTCCACACCCCTTACCTGCCGTTCCTTAAAGGACTCGGGAATAACATTCTGCTCGTTTTCAAGCAGTCTGAGATTGTCAACCGATACCTTGGTCTTTATAATTCCTGCCTGTACAAAGCAGTTTCCGCTTTTGTCGGGCGAGGACAGCACCACCGCCTTTTTATCAATGTCGGCGATAAGCACATTATCTCCCTCTTTAAGGGGTCGCGGAAGCTTATACCTCTCTCGGCTTTTTTCCACCGGATCGGCCGCCCTTTCGGTCTTTTCCATTCCTCTTTTTGCCGCTGCTTTTGCCCGCTTCAGCATCTCTGCGGCATTTTCGGTTTTAGACTGCTTTTTTATGTCCTCAAGCTCGCCGATAAGCCTCGACGATTCCGCCCGTGCCGATTCGGTAATATCTCTCGCCTGTTTGCGGGCGGCTTCGATGATCTTTGACCGCTCCTTTTCAAGATTTTCACGGTCTTTTTTCGACCTTTCGGCAAGCTCCTCGGCACTTTTTCTCAGCTGTCTTGCCTTTTCCCGCTCGGTCTCAAGCCCTGCGTGAGACTGCTGAAGGGTCTCAACCACCCGCTCGAATTTTCTCGTGTCTCCCGAAACAAGCTTTTGCGCCTCGTCTATTATACCCTTGTCCATACCGAGATGTGAAAGTATCGCAAAGGCGTTGGACTTTCCGGGAAGTCCGATGAGCAGGCGATATGTGGGACTTAAGGTTTTAACATCAAATTCGCAGCAGGCGTTTTCCACCCCCGCCGTTTCAAGGGCATAGGCCTTAAGCTCGGGGTAATGGGTGGTGGCGGCAATTTTCGCGCCTCTGTTTCTCAGCTCGTTTATTATGGCTGTGGCAAGAGCCGCCCCCTCGGTGGGATCGGTTCCTGCACCCAGCTCGTCGAGAAGCACAAGGCTTCTTTGGTCGCAAACCTTGAATATTTCGATTATGTTGGTCATATGGGCGGAAAAGGTCGAAAGGGACTGCTCGATGCTCTGCTCGTCGCCGATATCCGCAAGTACACGGCCGAAAACCGAGATCTCGCTTCCGTCTGCGGCAGGTATCATCATTCCGCACATGGCCATAAGGGTAAGAAGTCCGATGGTTTTGAGGGTAACGGTTTTGCCGCCGGTGTTGGGTCCGGTTATGACGAGGGTGTCAAAATCCTTGCCCAGTCTTATGTCTGTGGCAACCACCTTTTTCGGGTCGATAAGGGGGTGCCGCGCTTTTTTAAGGTCGATTTTCCCGCTGTCGTTAAGCACAGGCTCGCTTGCCTTCATGTCAAAGGCAAGCTTTCCCTTTGCAAAGATGACATCGAGCCTTATGACCGCCTCGTATCCCGCCTTTATGCTTTCGGCAAAGCCCGCCGCTTCCGAGGAAAGCTCCGCAAGAATACGGTCGATCTCCTCCCGCTCCTTGGCCTCTAAAATTTTTATTTGGTTGTTGGCCTCCACCACCGACATAGGCTCGATAAAAACCGTCGATCCGGTAGAGGAGGTATCATGCACAAGTCCCGCGACCTCCGAGCGGCACTCGGCCTTTACAGGCACGACGAAACGGCCGTCTCTTATGGTTACAATCGGCTCCTGCAAATATTTCTGGACGGTTTTTGAATGTATCATTCCGTCCAGCTTTTCTCTGATTTTGCTGCTCTGCGCCCGTTTCTTTTTTCTTATGTCAAAAAGGGCGGGCGAGGCGTGATCGCTTATTTCCTCCTCACTGATTATGGCCGAGGTAATTCTGTCCTCAAGATATTTGTTGGGAAAAAGAGCCGAAAAATACGGCAGCAGAGCCTCGCTTTCGGGGCAATGGTCGTCCCGCCACCGGCCGAGCGAGCGAATGACCCTCAGCACCGAGGCAACGCTCAGCAGCTCCCCCGCCGAAAGACATCCCCCCGACTGCGCCCGTGAAAGACGGTCGTTTATGTTGACCGCTCCCGAAAAGGAGGGTGCTGAATATTTTGCAATCAGCTTATAGGCCGTTACCGTTTCGTTAAGCAGTTTTTCGACCGAAAAAATATCATAGGCAGGCTCGGTTTTTTGGGCAAGCTCCTTGCCGTCGGCCGTTACAGCCTGTTTTTTCAGCAGCTCCAGCACCTTGAAAAATTCCAATGTGTTATAGTGCCTCAGGGTTAGTTTATCCACCGTGTTTCTCCTTATAATGCTTGGTTGAGTGTTGGTTTCGGTTTTTTAAATGTTTATTAATATTATCCCCGCAATGTTGACTGCGCGAATATCGCCGACCGTGCCTTTAAGCTGTTTTTATTGCTCTTTTCAGTCCGATCATTCGGAAATCGATTCGTAAAATTCAAGCGTTTTAAAGCTTCTTTCAAGCCTTACCCTTATATATTCGCCGGTTATTTTTGAAAGTATCTTCAACCGTTCCTTCGGCAGGGTGAAAAGAAAGGCTTTTTTCATGTCCTCGCTTGAAACCGCCGAAAGGGCCAAAAAGATGTCTCTGTCGAGCCTTATACTTCTCGGGCTTTTATGTAACGGGCAAAAAATGCGTCCCTCGTATAAATCGAAAAACATATTTTCTTTCCCGCGGCACACGGCACACCCCGAAAAATCGGGTCGGTAGCCGCTTTGGCAGAGCAATTGCATTTCAAAAATCGCCTTTATCTGGTCGGCGGGAAGCCTTTCGTTCTCCAAAAATTTAAGGCAGTTAAGGGTCAGCCTCAATTGCTGCTCGGCCGGCTCGTCAAAGGGGCAAAGCACGCCGCAAAGCTCGCAAAAATACTGTGCAAGGGACAGCTTTTCGAGATTGTCTCTCAACCCGAAAAAAACCTCCTTGGGCGAGCTTTCGCTCACTCTGAAGGAATCCCTTGACGGCGAAAAAACAAAATCGGAAAAACAGAGCAGTCCCGTGGAGGACGCCGATTTTCCGATTAATTTTCTTGCACCCGTCGCAAAGGCCCTCACAAGCCCTTCATCTCTTGTCAGGACGGTAATTATTCGGTCGCTCTCACCTGTATGATGCTCCCTTATCACCAGTCCGTCGGTACGAATTTTTTCCTTCACCGTTGTTCTCCGAAAAAATAGATTTTTGCGGTGTCACGCCGCAAAGGGCAAGATAGTCCTCCACCTTGCCGCTTTTACAGAATTTGTCCCAGGCTTTTTGTTGGTCTCTTTCGGTCATAAAAATCCCCCCGAAGGATATTTTTCGCCTGAGACCTTTTTATATTTAAGGGAATTTAATCCAAGGTACAATCGGCTTTAAAGCTTTAAGAAATTCATTTCATAAAACCCGTAAATCTTTTTTAAAACGACAAAGCCGTATCGTTCGAAAAATTTGCTCAGATAAAACCGCAAGCCGATAATTGCAATTTATAAAAATCAGGAATCAAGGCCGAAATTGTGTATTGCCGACCGTTGATTTCTCCAGCCCTCTCTGACCTTTACCCAGCAGGTAAGATTGACCTGACAGCCGAAAAAGTCCTCAAGATCCCGCCTTGCAAGAATTCCGATGCGTTTAAGGGTCTGTCCGCCCTTGCCGATTATTATGCCCTTGTGGGTCTTTTTCTCGCAAAAGATTGTGGCGTCGATGTCGAGAATACCGTCGTCTCTGTCCTTAAATCGCTCGATAACCACCGCCGTTCCGTGGGGTATCTCCTTGTCGAGGGTCAAAAGCAGCTTTTCCCTTATAAATTCCGCCGCAAGCACCCGCTCGGGCTGATCGGTAAGGGTGTCGCTGTCGAACATATGAACCCCGTCATGAGCAAATTTTTTGACCTCTCCCATAAGATCGGAAAAGCCGTCCCCGTTCTTGGCCGAAACAGGCACCACGGCGGCAAAATCGTAAAGGGCGTTGTATTTGAGAATTATCGAAATAAGATCGGATTTTTCCTTAATAAGGTCGATTTTATTTATAACAAGAACGGCCGCCTGTTTTGAAGCTTTAAGCTTTTTGCAAAGCTCCTTTTCAATTTCCGAAGGCTCCTTTTCGGCGTCGACAATGAGCAGACAAAGCTCAACGCCGCTCATTCCGTCACCCACAGCCTTAACCATGTTTTCTCCGAGCACCGTTCTCGGCTTGTGAAAGCCGGGGGTGTCCACAAAGACATATTGAATGTCGTCCTCGGTCAGCACTCCCATAACGCGTGTGCGGGTGGTCTGGGGTTTGTTTGAAACAATGACGATCTTTTGTCCCATCACCCTGTTCATAACCGATGACTTTCCGGCGTTGGGACGGCCGATTATTGCGATAAATTCCGATTTTTGCTTACCCAATTTATTTTTCTCCGTTTGCTTTTGCTCTTTTGATTTTTTCCGTTTTCGCTCTTAAAAGATCGGCGTCGGCGCACTTCCCAAAGCTTCTGCGACAGGGCGATCAGGCTTAACGGCGCCGCAGCGCGGAAAGTCTTTTAAAATTGCCGTGTGTTCACCGACACGCCGTGCTTAGTTAAGGGTATAATTGGATGACCTGGGAAGTCCCAGCTGTTCCATGACCGTTTCTTCCTTTTCGCGCATGCGAACGGCCTCTATGCCGCCCGCCTCATGGTCATATCCCAAAAGGTGAAGCATGGAATGGGCGGTAAGATATGCCATCTCACGGCGGAACGAATGTCCGTATTCCTCGGCCTGGGCATAGGCTCTCGGGATCGATATAACGATGTCTCCCAAAAGCTTCGCTCCCGTTTCGGGATTTTCGTCGTATACTCCGTTTTCCCCGAGGGGGAAGGAAAGCACATCGGTCGAGCTGTCGATGCCCCTGTGTTTAAAGTTTATTTCGTGCATCTGCTTGTCGTCCACAAAGGAAATGTCCACCTCGGCACTGCCCTCAAAGTTTTCCATAATGAGTACCGCATTGCAGCATCTTCTCAGCAGCATTCTGATTCCCGTCGGTATCTTTTTCTCCTTTTGATTGTCGCTGAAAATAACCTTTGCCTTTTCCATCTTCGTTCTCCTTTCGCCTTTTTGCGTTCCTTTATATTTTGCTGAAATTAATTCCGTTTTTGTAATTTGCGCCGTTCTTTGCGCCTTGGGAGTTTCGCCCGGTGTTATCTGTTCTTTTTGTTTTGGTTATATCGGTCGTAGGCCTTGATTATCGACTGAACAAGCTTGTGGCGAACGACATCCTTCTCATTAAGGGTTATAACCGCCACATCGTCGATGTTTTTAAGCACCTTTGCGGCCTCCACAAGTCCCGAACGGTGGCTGTCGGCCAGATCTATCTGGGTTATGTCTCCCGTAACCACTATTTTTGAGTTAAAGCCGAGCCTTGTCAAGAACATCTTCATCTGCTCGGGGGTGGTGTTCTGCGCCTCGTCGAGTATGATAAAGCTGTCGTCCAGCGTTCTGCCGCGCATATATGCAAGAGGTGCAACCTCAATATTTCCCCGTTCCTGATATTTGTTAAAGCTCTCGTCTCCCAGCATGTCGAACAGTCCGTCGTAGAGAGGGCGAAGATATGGGTCGACCTTTTGCTGAAGATCACCGGGAAGAAATCCCAGCTTTTCCCCCGCCTCTACCGCGGGACGGGTGAGCACGATACGGCTTATATCCCCCGCTCTGAAGGCCATGACAGCCATTGCCACCGCAAGGTAGGTCTTGCCCGTTCCGGCGGGGCCGACCGCCAAGGTAATGGTATTGTCCCTTATGGCGTCGACATATTTCTGCTGACCGAGAGTCTTGGGCTTTATCGGACGCCCCTTTGATGTTATACAAATACAGCCGTTCCCCGAAAGACGGGAAAGTTTATCCTCGTCCCCGTCGTCCACAAGAGAAAGCACATATCCCACATTCTGCTCGTTAAGGGTTTCTCCCCTGTTAAGCATGAGAAGAAGGCTGTTGACCGCCCTTGCCGCTCTCGAGACATTTTCCGTCTCACCGGAGATTTTCATTTCTCCGCCCCTGACCGTAACGGTCACCGAATAGGCATTTTCGATCTGCTTTATGTTGGAGTCAAAGCTGCCGAAAAGGGCTGCCGCCTGTTCCATTCTTTCAATGTTGAGTATTTGTTCTGTCATTGAGTCTCTCATTCATCGCCTTTGAAAAATTTTGTTGTCTTTTAACAATAAAAAAAATAATTTTTATGTATTATATCACAAAATCTGTGGATTAGTCAAGAGGCAGAATTTAATTATCCACTTCTATTTTTTGTTTTTCGGCAATATTTTCAATACAAATATAATCAACCGTTATCTCGGCCCCGTCGTTCTTTAAAACTTCGGTCTGCTCCCTCGACACAATATGTCTTTCCGAAAATTCCTCGTCCGGCTGCTCGCTTCGGCAGCTTTGAAGAATTCTCTGCCTTATCTCCTCGTCGGCCTTTTGCCGTGCCGACTGCATTGCCTGCTCCTGCGAAAGGGTCACGGTCTGTTCCCGAAGCTCGTAAAAAACCGTTTTGTAAACACCTATGGGCAGCTTCTTGCCTGCCGGAGAAAGGGCGTTATAGCTCTGCTCCTTTTCGTAATTTTCAAAACCGCTCGAAATAAAAAGGGGTATGTCGATCCCGAAAAAGCGGAAAAGCCGACCTGTTTTTGTTTTGCCGGTTCTAAGCTTTTCGGTTTTTTCAAAGGGCTCAAACACCGTCACCCTTTCACACACCTGTGCCTGTGCCTGTCCGTCGGCCGCTCTTATGACCGTCGTCCCGTTTTTAAGGGTCACTATTCCGCTTATAAGCACCTGTCCCTTTGTCACGGCGTCTCCCGTTTTTACAAGGGCATCGCCGCTGTTCGCCTTGACCGACGCTATGACCCCGTCCTTTGCCGCCACGATGTTCTGCGGTGTTTTGTCGGAAAGCTCGGGGGCGTATTTTCGTTCCTTAACGTCCACATAAAGGGTCGATCCCATGGGATTTATCGAAAGCCATGAAATATCGGGATTGTTTAAAATGATTCTTTGGGCGGTGTTGTGTTCGTCGATTTTTGCCACACGCGTTCCTTCCCTTATGCCCGCATCGGAAAGCATTTTTATCACCTGTTCCTCGGTCAGCTTTTCGTTTCCCGAAACGGTTATGTTCCACACCGACCCCGAGAGGAAGCCAAGCAGCAGCACAAAGCACGCCGCCCCCACAGCAAGCCCCTTTCTCTTTCGATATTTAAAAACAAAAAAGGGCAGGCCGTGCTTTTCGGTCACACGCATTTTAACCCCCGTCCGCCTTGCCGGCAAACGGAGGTTTTTATATTCTTTTATGTCGGCATAAAAGCTTATGCCGTCTTTTTCGGTCTTAACCCGCCAGATGTCCCGATTTGCGGCGGCACAGAGATTTAAAAACCTTTCGGGGAATCCTCCCGTTGCCTTCACCTTTATATATCCCTTTAAAAATGCGATTATTTTAATAAGCATATGCTGTCCCCTATTCAAATTCCAGAGATGTAAATATCCCGCTTACCTCGGCGTGATTTTTTTCAAAGCTGTCGATGGAAAGCTCGCTGCCCCTGAAAATTATGTCCCTGCCGCCGAGGTTCAGCCTGATAAAATCACGGTCATATTCCGCCACCGCCCTGCACCCGTCCACCACCGCCCTGCGGTTTGAAAGTATCTCTATTCCGGGCTGCTCCTTAAAGCTTTGGGCGGCGACGGCAAAGGCCTCCTTTACCGAGCCGCGGTTCTTTTCTCCTTTAGGCACGCTCCCGCCCCCGTTTTCCTTTAAAAAATCGCCTGCAAACCGTGCTTCGGCAAGGACGCCGCGGCACTGCCGCCTCCCGCCGAAAGCCCCGACGGGATCGGCACGACGATAGGCGCGTCTCTTTGCGCTTTAAAGCCTTTCTTCCGTTTTGAAAATCAGGCCGACCGATCTGCGGGCGTCAGCTTAAATATATGCTTTTTCTGTTTTTTTAATGCGTTTTAAGCCCCTTTAAAGTCTTTTTAAAATTCCCGAAAGAATATCCTTCCGATATTTTTTGCATTTTTCAAAATCCATTGCCGAAACATAATAGCCTTCTATCCTGTCGTGCACCTTTTTGGCTTCAAGCAGTGTTTCGCAGGCCGCCTTTAAAAGCTCGTCGGCTGCCCGCCTGTTAAATTTAAGCCGTTCGGAATACTCCTTCAGCTCACCCGTATTTTTAAATCGCCTCGCATGGATTTTCCTCTGGTTTTGGGACTGTATTTCAAGACCGGGGCCCGTTGTACAAAAGGCAATATCCTTTTCGGGAATAATAATATGGTCGATCTTTCTCATGGGGTGAATGGCGCAGGGACACACATAAACGGTACATCCGGCTTCCAGCGCCCTTTTTCTCAGCACTGCCATAATTATCGACGACGCCCCTCCGTAGGCGTCCTCAACGGTTATGACCTTTTGACACAGCTTTATGGGAGTGTCGGAAAACACCGTATGCCCCTTAGGTGTTATGCCCGACAAAAACCGTCTCTTTTCACGCCCCTCTTTTCCTCTTTCCCTTCCGAAAACCCTGTCGGCCAGCTTTTTGGCAAATTCCGCCGCCCTGTCAAGATCGGTGCATCTGCAATCGACGGCAAAGCTGTCGTCAAGCAGTCTTCCCGCCGCCTTTATAAGACGGGAGGCCTTTTTGTGCAAAAGAGAATTGGCATTAAAAAGGGGCAGAATTTCTTCCCTTTTTTCGTAAAGGGCGTCACCGTCAAGACCTTCTCCAAGGGGCACGATGCTTTCGCAAAGCCCGGGATATTTAGGGTCCATTGTGTGGGGTGCCGTTCCGTCGGCAATGCCCGTGCCCTTTTTTTCAAAGGTAATGCCGTCAAGGGACTCGGGGTCGGAGGAGCAATAAAAGAGGGTGCCCCTTTCTCCCTTTTCGCTTAAATTTACCGCAATTTCCTTCATAAGGGTGGACTTCCCCGTTCCCGGCCCTCCTTTAAGTATGTAAAAGCGATCGCCTGAAGGCGGGTCGTAAAGGTCGTCGAAACAGGAAAAAAATCCGTCTGCGGAATTAGCTCCGGCAAAAAATTCGGGAGCCGATTTTCTTAAAGCCTCAAAATTTTCAAGCATAAAAAAACACCTCTGAACAGTTTTTATACCATACTATTCAAAGGTGTTTTTATTTGTTACGCCGAAGGCTTTATTTTATAAGGAATATTTTTCCTCGTATTCGTTGAACATGCGGGCAAATTCTCCGTTTTCCTCGTTTCGTATTTTTTTGAGGAACTTGTGAGAATCGAGCTTTGAGGATTTGAGCTGGAGGGTGTATACCGCAATGTTGGAGCAGTGATCAGACACCCTTTCAAAGTTGGTTAAAAGGTCGGAAAAAACAAAACCCAACTGTATTGTACATTTGCCGTTTTGAAGCCGGTCGACATGGCGTTCCATCATTTCCTTTTTAAGCTTATCAATGACCTGTTCAAGAGGCTCAACATTGCTTGCAAGCTCAATGTCATCCTTAACAAAGGAATCAATGGTTATGCCGAGGGTTTCCTTAAGAGCCGAGACAATAACCTTCAGCTCCTCCTTTGCCGGAATGGAAAAGACAATTTTCTTTTCCTTTATCTCCCTTGCCGCCTCACTTATGTTGCGGGCATGGTCGCTTATCCGTTCAAGATCTCCGATGGTGTGAAGCAGGCGGGATACCGAATGAGACTCTCCGTCGGAAAGCTCTCCGCGAGACAGCCGCACAAGATAGGTTCCGAGCTTGTCCTCATATTTATCTGTCAGCTTTTCAAGCTCTCTGATGTGGTCGATCTTTTGCTCGTCATATTCTTCTATAACCTCAAGGGATTCGAGAAGAGCCGTGCGGGTATACTCGGCCATTTCGTTGGTAAGACGGTGACATTCCGAAACCGCAAGGGCTGAATTCTGGAAAAGACGCTCGTCCAAAAATACCGTGTGGGTACTCTTGCTTCCGGTTTTGACCGTTTTTTCGCAAAGTTTTATCATGGGTTTTTTTAAGGGGGTAAAGGCGATGGTATTAACAATATTGAATATTGTATGCACCATGGCGACGCCGAACAGCGAAATAGGCGCCGAGAAAACATTGGGGGATATTGCCATTGCGATGTACATTAAAACAACACATACAAATCCTCCTATGGCGTTGGTGTAGATGTGCATGGCAACCACACGCTTGGCATCTCTGCTTGTGCCGATGCTGGAAATCAGTGCGGTCATACATGTGCCGATGTTTGCTCCGAGAACGAGAGGAATGGCTATCTGATAGGAGATAGGAGAGCCGGAGGTTGCCGCGGCATAGGTCATGGCCTGAACAATGGCGACCGTTGCGGCCGAGGACTGAATTATTCCGGTAAAAACGGTTGAAACAACAAAGGCAAGCATGGGGCTTGTAAAGGCCACAAGCATGCTCTGGAAGGCGGGATCCTGCTTAAAGCGTTCCATGGAGCCGCTCATCATATCCATTCCCGTCATAAGCACGGCAAACCCGATGAGAATAAGGCCGAGATTTCTCTTGCGTTCCCTTTTTGAGAACATCCTGAAGGCAACGCCCACAAGAGCAAGTATCGGGGCAAAGGTCATGGGCTTTAAAAGGGTCAAAAAGAAGTTGTCTCCCTGTATGCCGGTAAGGGTCAGTATCCAGGAAGTCAGGGTGGTACCGACATGAGAGCCCATTATCATTCCGAAGGTGTCGGCAAACTCCATAATTCCCGAGTTAACGAGTCCCACAAGCATGACCGTCAAGGCCGACGAGGACTGGATGGCGATGGTCATTCCCGCGCCCACAAGGAAGCTGACAAAATCGTTTTTTGTGACCTTTTTCAGGGTGCGGTCAAGGGCACCGCCGGCCATTTGTTCAAGTCCGCCGGACATGGCGCTCATTCCGTAAAGAAAAAATGCCAGTCCGCCGAACAGCTCGGCAAACATTAAAAGCAGATCTGATGATGTCATACATTTCCTCCGTTTTTCAAAAGGCGCAGTGGGTTTTTCGTTTCTCTGTAAGCTGTCAACCTTATTATTTCTGAAAACCGTTGACCTTATCACTCCGTATAATAATCCGTTGAGAATTCCCCGTAAAACGCGTCATAATACAAACAGCCCCAAAAACACACCCCAAAAGGAAAGCGTTTCCGAAGCCGTTTAACTTTTTTCTTCTCTTTTGAGAAAAGCCGCAGCATCCGTTTTCGAGCAAATCGAAAACAGAGTAATCATGCCTATGGTGTTGTTGTGAAGATGATTTCCGCGACAGTTGTCAAAAGCAATCATAAAATCGTCCTATCTGACCAAAATACACCTTCACTCTACTACATTTTTTTTCTTTTTTCAAGTGGGGTTTCCGACTTGTTACTTTTTTGTTGCAACAGGCACAAAAATGCGGGGGTTAAAATCAAAAATCATATATAATTTTCTTCTTTTTTAAACACGCTTTAAAAAGGGTCGTAACCCTTTTTGAAAATCCTCCGCAGAACAAAGCGCCCGCTCCCTGACGGCTCTTTGTTTTTTAATCGGTCGAAAATCATGCACCCTGAAAAATTTCGTCAATCCTTGTACATATCAACGATCTTCCACTTGTTAGACAACACATTCATGCTCCTCGAGCCGCAGTAAGCGCACACCTCACCCGCCGTTGAGGAAAGCGGCGCTCCGCAATTGGGGCAGTTGGCCGCAAGAGTTCCGTCTCCCCTGCTTTCGGGGGAAAAGTCGTAGACCACGCAAAAGCGCCTCTGTTTCCTTTGTCCCTGCCGTTCCGTTTCCACCGCCGCCTGAAAAACAATTTCTCTGGAAATTCCCGCCGATGTATAGTTTTTGATGACTATGTTGTGCACCGTCACCCGACCGCTTTCCGAAAGCTGTTCCTTGATGTACTCGGAAACCGTCCTTTTGACCTCCGAAGGATTGAACTCGGGAAAATCCTTTAAAATTCTCGGCAAAAAGATAGAATCGGCTCCGTTTAAGGATTTGGGCCTTTGCTCGGTCATCTCCTCCGTCCCGGCGGCATTTAAAAGCTGTCGGACAAGCGACCGGGCCCGTCTCGCCTGTCTTTTGACCGCTCCCGTTATAACGCCGGCGATAATAAAAACCGCAATGATAACAGCTATCTGTAAAGCGTGCTCCGATAAAAATTCAAGCATTTTCCCTTCCCCTTAAAAAGCCGGCGAAAAAAGCCAAAAAGCCATCTCGCCGGCAAAAATGTATTTTTTAAAGTAAAGCTCCTCCCGCCTGTGTTTTCGGCTCGGTACGGGCATGAAAAATCATTTGAAGAGCTTGGCGATCTCGGGCACAAGCTTTTTAATTTCCAAAAAGCTTGTATTGATACAGAGATCGTAGTTAAGCTTATCGCCCCAGCGACGGTCGGTGTAAAATTCGTAATATTTCGCACGCTCCTTGTCGAGGGCGAGAATGTGGCGTTTCATTTCCTTTTCGGTAAGCTTTTCGCCTTCCCCCGCCCGCTCCATACAGCGCTTTATGCGGCTTTCGATGTCGGCGTAGACAAATATTCTGAAGGGCTTATAATCCCGCAGAATATAGTCGGCACATCTTCCGACTATGACGCAATCGGATTTTTCGGCCATGCTTTTGATTATTTCGCTTTGTGCGCCGTAAATGGTCTGCACCTGCTGAAAGGCGTATTCCCCCACATAGGAAATGCTCTGCCCCGTGGTTATGGGATACAGGTAATGGGGGCGGTGCTCGATGACCTGCTTGACATATTCCTCCGAAAGGGATGTGTGCTTTGAGATTTCGGTTATAATCTCCTTGTCGTAATAATCCATGTTGAGATTTTCGGCCAGACGGCGGGCAAGCTCTCTTCCTCCGCTTCCGAATTCTCGACCGACCGTGATAATTTTATTCATAAGATCAGCTCCTTTGATACCAACCGTTGCTTTTACCGCAGGGTGTTTGAAACGACCGCTTTGGCCGATTTTTTAACATCGGCACGGACGTTTCCCCGTCTGCAAGGTAATTATAGCACAAAAAACAGTCCTCGTCAAAGAGGTTTTTATACTTTTTCGTTAAATTTTTGTACTTTATCTTTAAATTCTTTTGCCTTGTTGACATTTATCGGCGCCGCTGATATAATCAAAATGAACAGAATATTCGACAGAGTATTTTTTTCTTAACCGTAACCCACCGCAGCAGGACGCTTTCGACGCATGCGGATGCGTGTTTTACGGCAGGATAAAGAATCAGAGGGAAGTTCGGTGAAAATCCGTCGCAACTGCCATTACCGTTAAAGTCGGAATACTCACTCTGCCGAGGGCGGCGGTTTACCGCGACATTTTTGGGCAATGAAGAATGCAGCCGACAGAGCTTAAAAAGCAAGGGCTTTTTGGGCTTTTGCAGGGTTGCATTTTTTGTTTTATTACAGGAAATGCTTTTTTTATTGCCCGATTTAACCATAACGGAGTTTGCGGTGGCTCCGCCGAAATCGTGTTCGTATATGTGCGTTACGGTTAAAAATCCTGTATTACGGTGAAGAAAATGGAAGAAAGAAAAAACGCCCTCACAAAAAGCGATTGTTTAGACCTCATCAGGGAAAAGGCCGCAGAGCTTGAAAAAAGCAGAGAGCATCGGCTGCCGAAGCGGTCGGATTTTTCCGATCTTGAGGTTATGATGATAAAATCCTATTTCGGTCCCTTTCCCCGCGCTCTCGAGGCCGCGGGAGTAAAGCAAAAGCGGCAGGGCGTCGAACAAAAACGGCTTGAAAAACGGATAAGGGCAAAGCGGAACAAGCTTAAATATAAACTTGAAAAAAAACAGGCCAAAAATACCGAAAAACAGGATGAACCACCTGAAAAACAAGCCTAAAACAGTCCGTAATAATCATCTGATAGCAAATCAAAAGATAAATCCAAAATCAAAAAGGTTTAAACGGCCAAAAGCCGTAAACATATAAAAATAAAAAAGGAGAAACAAAAATGAAAAAAACACTTTGCATTATCGTTGCCGCAGTTGTTGCGCTTTATGCAATGGGTATTTCGGCCGCGGCCGAAGCAAGCGCCGAGGTTTATGTAACCATCGCAAACGGCGGTCTTGAGATTGCCAACGACAAGGTTACCGTAAAGGATCTTGACGGCGACGGAAAGCTCACCATAGATGAGGCACTTTTTGCCGCTCACGAAGCATATTACAAGGGCGGAGCCGCCGCGGGCTATGCCTCCGAAATGACCGACTACGGCCTTTCGCTCACCAAGCTTTGGGGAGTGCAGAACGGCGGCAGCTACGGCTACTATGTTAACAACGCCTCCGCATGGAGCCTCGGTGACGAGGTAAAGTCGGGCGATTTCATCAATGCTTTTGTTTATCAGGACACCAAGACCTTCTCGGACAGATACTGCTATTTTGATCATAACTTCAGCACAATAGGCGGATGCCTGTACGATTACTACACCCTTTACGGAGTGTATTTCGACGAAAATTACACCGCATACTCGGCTCCCATCGCAGACGCGATCATAACCGTTGACGGAAAAGAAACAAAGATCAGAACAGGCAAAGACGGCAGCGTTGACGGTCTTTCTATCCCCTTCGGTGAAAGCGGAACATATATTGTCAGCGCAAAATCCGAAAACGCAATTCTCGTTCCCGCCGCTCTCACGGTCCACTATAATGCCAATCAGCAACCTATTCCGGGCATTGACGACAGCGTTGTTTCGGAGGTTTCCGAAGTAAAAAAAACCGAAACCGTGACCGGTAAGCCTGTCGGCACCACCCCCGCCGTCACCCCCGACAGCACCAAATCCTCAAGCACTCCCGCAAACCCCAAATCGGGCGACAGCTCGACCGTTCTTTTCTCCTGCGCCGCCCTTATTATCTCCTGCGGAGCCCTTGTTCTTTTAAACAAGAAGAAGTAATAAGTATCATATAAAATGAAAAAACTTGCTTTTTCTATCCTCTTATTTTTCTGCTGTGCCTGCATTATTTGTGCGGGCACAGCGCCGTCCCTTGCCGCCGACGAGACCGAAAGTCTTATCGACGGTATTGTTGCTTTTAAGCTTAAAGAAAGCGGCAGCTCCTCGGTTTCGGATCTCGCAAGAAACGGACTCTGCTCGGGAGCGGGGAAGGGCGCGTCCGAATGGTATGCCATAGGCCTTTCGGCGTATTACAGCGGGCTTGATCTTTCGGGATACGGCTCGACGCTCAGCTCCTTTCTTTCAAAAAACACCGTATCCTCTCCCGTTTCCCGTCAGCGATGCGCCCTGGCGCTCATATCCTGCAAAATGCAAAACGACCCCTTTGTTTTTGCAACCGCAAAGGACTCGGTGGGAAATCTCGGAATAATGAGCTATATTTTCGGCCTTGAGCTTTCAAACAACAGAGTCGCTGTTTCGGTGTCAAGGGACGATATAATTTCCGAGCTTTTGTCCCTTAAAAATCCCGACGGAGGATGGTCGGTAAGCGGCGGAAATTCCGATGTGGATGTGACCGCCATGGTTCTTACCGCCCTTGCTCCTCACAAAGGCGAGCAGCGGGTAAGCTCGGCCGTAAGCGACGGTTTGTCCTTTCTTTCGTCAAAACAGCTTCCAAGCGGCGGCTTTTCAAGCTACGGCACCGAAAATGCCGAAAGCTCGGCTCAGGTCACGGTGGCTCTTACCGCCCTTTCGATAAATCCCAAAACCGACAGCCGATTTTTAAAAAACGGAAACTCGGTTTTTTCCGCTCTTTCAAAATTCCGTTTGTCCGACGGCAGCTTCTGCCATGCTATGGGCGGCTCGTCAAACGGCACCGCCACCGTCCAGGCCTTTTATTCCCTTGTGGCTCTTTGGCGGTATGAGCACGGTCTGCCCTCCCTTTTCAATCTCTCGGTAAAGGGTACAAAGGCAATTCCCGCGAACCTTCCGTCTGCAAATCCCTCGGGAAGCAATGACGGCAGCGGCTCAACCGCAGGCGGCAAAAGCGACGCCCATAACGGCGGTACGGACACAGCCGACCGCTCCGGCGGACACGGGTCGGCCAACGGGCAAAGCGGTGAAAATCCGTCGGGTCAAGCCGACCAAACCGCATCATCCGACGGACAAGACACCCCTGACGGCGGCTCTTTAACCGTCCGTGAAACAGAAAAAAGCAGTCAATCGGAAGGCCTTGTAACGGCCGACGGAAGCTCCCTTTCCTCAAATTCCGACCGCCCCGGCGGCAGAAAAACAGACTTTTTTAAAAGCTACAAGCCCGTTGCCATAGGCGTTATCTTGATTTTGGCGGCCATCGCAGCACTCATACTCTTTTTGAAAAAGAAACTCAACAAAAAGAACGCGATATTTTTGGCAATTTCGGCGGTCGTGCTTTCCATCGCCGTACTGCTCACCTCGTTCCAAACGACAAAAAGCTATTACAGCCCCGTTTCAAGAGCCGATGCCGTGGGAAAGGCTTCCATCTCGATCAGGTGCGACACGGTTTTGGGCAAATCCGACTCAAGCCACATTCCGAAGGACGGTATAATTCTTGACACGACCGAGTTTGAAATAAGCGAAAATCAAACGGTTTTCGACCTTTTGACCGACGCCGCAAAGGCCTGCAACATACAGGTGGAAAACAGCGGTGTCAACGGGCAAAACAGCTCTATGGCATATATAAGAGGAATAAATTATATTTATGAATTTGATTTCGGCGAGCTGTCGGGCTGGATGTATAAGGTCAACGGGCAAACCCCGTCGGTTGGCTGCGGAGAATACATTCTCTCTCCCGGAGACAGGGTAGAATGGCTTTACACCTGCGATCTCGGCAAGGATATAGAATGATTTTTCGGCAAATACCGATTTTCTCAAGATCCCGTTTGGGGTTTCTTAAAAAACGGGAAAAAATATTAAATCAAATTAAAACAATATGAGAAAGGATGGCGGCAATGAAGGATTTTGAACATCTGAATCCCCTGTGCGTTTTTTTCTTCTTTTTTTCGGTCGTTTTCGTTACCGCCTTTTTCCCTCACCCGATTTTCACGGCCGTTTCCCTCTTGGGAGCGGTTTTTATGCAGTTTTTCTGCGGCAAAAGCGGCGGTCTGAGGTCGTATCTGCCCTATATTTTTGTTTTTATCATAACCTCCCTTTTAAATCCCCTTATAAGTCACAACGGCAAAACCGTTTTGTTTGTTTTAAACGACAACCCCATAACCCTCGAGGCGCTGCTTTTCGGAATAAATTCGGCGGGAATGATACTTTCGGTAATTTTGTGGTTCAGATGTTTTTCGAAGGTTATGACCTCCGACAAGCTGCTCTACCTTTTTTCGGTGCTTTCCCCGAAAGCCGCCCTCGTTCTTTCGATTGCTCTCAGATATGTCCCTCTTTTCTTTAAAAAGCGAAGGGAAATTTCCGACAGTGCAAAGGGAATGGGAATTTTTAAAGCAGATAATGCTCCCGACCGGTTAAAGGGGCACATGGGCGTTTTTTCGGCTCTTGTCACCTGGGGGCTTGAAAAGGGCATAATCACGGCCGACAGTATGGAAGCCAGAGGCTACGGCACGGGAAGGCGCAGTCGATTTTCGATTTTCGCATTTAAACTGAAGGACGGATTGTTTTTGGGAATATCGGGACTGTTGTTCCTGTTTGTTCTTTTAGGGCAAATTTTCGGCGGGATGAATTACTCCTTTTATCCGAGCGTTTCAATAAGCCTTGACCCCCCGACGCTCATTTTTTCGGCGGTGTTTTCGGTTTTGTGCTTTTTGCCCTGTTTTATCAATGCAAAGGAGGAGTTAAGATGGCGAAGTTTGCGGCAAAAAATCTAAGCTTTACATATTCCGGCTCAAAAGATCCCGCCCTTTTTGACCTTTCCTTTGAAATACAAAACGGGGAATTTATAACCCTTGCAGGCGAAACGGGAAGCGGAAAATCCACCCTTTTGCGGTGCTTAAAGCCCGAGCTCACGCCAAACGGAGAGCTTTGCGGAAAGCTTCTTTTTAACGGGCGGGACATCTCAAAATCAAGGGGGCGCCTGTCGGCCGAAAAAATCGGCTTTGTGGGACAGCACCCCGAGCATCAGATAGTCACCGATAAGGTATGGCACGAGCTTGCCTTTGCGGCCGAAAATTTAGGGATAGAAAGAGACGAAATACGCCGACGGGTGGCCGAAACGGCCTGCTTCTTCGGAATAGAGCATCTTTTCGAGCGGTCGACCGCCGCCCTTTCGGGAGGTCAGAAGCAGCTTCTGACCCTTGCCTCGGTTATGGTTACAAATCCCGACGTGCTGATTTTGGACGAGCCCACCGCCCGCCTTGATCCCGTTGCAGCGGCCGAATTTCTGTCGGTTGTCTCGCGGCTCAACACCGAATTCGGCACCACCGTTATCATTTCCGAGCATCGTCTCGAACAGCTTTTTTCTCGATCGGACAAAATACTGGCTCTTAAAGACGGGCGCACGCTCTGCTTTTGCGAGCCGGAAATTGCGGCCGAAAAAATGGGAACCGACGGTGTTCTTTGCCGATCCCTTCCTGCGGCGGCGAGGCTGTTCTCGGCTCTCGGGCTTTCGGGGAGCTGCCCGCTGAGCGTAAAGGAGGGCGGCGATTTTCTTTGTGAAAAGCTCGGACATTTCCCCGATTCACAAAAAACGGCCGAAAAAGATCCGCGACAAAACGGCGCCGCGGCAACCGCAGCGAGCAGGATAAAAGAAGCCCGCAAAGACAGCCGCCCGAAAGCCCTTGAAATGAAGGATACCTTTTTCAGATTTGAAAAATCGGGAGAAGATATTTTAAAGGGGCTTAGCCTTACCGTATATGAGGGCGAGATTTTTTTCATATTGGGC
Organism: uncultured Eubacteriales bacterium; assembly: GCA_934486455.1. Taxonomy (GTDB): domain Bacteria; phylum Bacillota; class Clostridia; order Oscillospirales; family Acutalibacteraceae; genus UMGS1484. The sequence goes on along the minus strand of CAKSPR010000006.1, from coordinate 30,433 downwards.
GGAAACGGCTCGGGTAAAACAACGGCGCTGTCGGTGGCGGCAGGCATAAAAAAGGCATACTCGGGCAAGGTTAAAATTTTTGAAAAGTCCATTGAAAAATATAAGGGCGGCGAGCTTTATCGTGGCCTTGTTTCGCTTCTTCCCCAAGACATTGAGCCGATATTTTTAAAGGACACGGTGGCCGACGAGCTAAAGTCGGTCGACCGTGACGGGTACGATTTTTTGACCCTCGACAGCAGTCTTTTATCCCGCCATCCATATGACCTTTCGGGCGGTCAGCAGCAGATTTTGGGTCTGTTAAAAGCACTTTCGACAAAGCCGAAGCTTCTGCTGCTGGACGAGCCGACAAAAGGGCTTGACTCGGCTTCAAAGCTTGCCCTTTCCTCGGCCTTAAAGCAGCTTAAAGAGACGGGAATGACAATTGTCGCCGTCACCCACGACGCCGAGTTTGCCGCCGACACCGCCGACCGCTGCGCCATGTTTTTCAGAGGACAAAACGTCTGCGCCGCCCCCTCCCGCGACTTTTTCAAAAGCGGCAGTTTTTATACCACCCCCTTTGTCCCCATGACAAAAGGCTTTTTTGAAGATACTCCCGTCACCCTTGCCGACACCGTGGCGGCATACAGCCAAGCGATCTGCCGCAGGAAGCAAGCGGCCGCCCTTAACGGAGAAACAACCGCCCGCTGTGATACGGCGCCCCGCAACGAGACTGCCGGGCATGATGAGTCGGTCGCCCGCAGCGGTCGGGCAGTCGGCTGCGACGAGCCGTCCTGCCGCGAGAACAACGCCGTCCTCGGCAAATGCCCTCAAGAGAAAGGCGGGCGAAAATGATAGTTGTCAAAAACAAAAGTGCAAGATATTTCCTCTCGGTTTTTCTTCCGCTTTTACTCATTCCTCTTTGCGTTGCGGCGGGGGCGTTTGTTTTCCCGAGCGGAAGCTTTGCCTACACCATAGTGCTTGTGGCTCTCCTTTCGATTGCGGCTTTTTTCGGCGGATTTGAGCAAAAAAAGACAGGCTCCCGCCGTCTTATACTTGTGGCGGTTATGGTCGCCCTTTCGGTTATCGGACGGTTTATCCCCTTTTTCAAGCCCATAAGCGCCATAACCGTTTTAACCGCCGTTTATTTCGGCAGGGAAGCGGGATTTTTAACCGGCTCTCTCTCGGCCGTGATTTCGGATATATATTTCGGAATGGGGCCCTGGACGCCCTTTCAGATGCTTTCCTTCGGACTTATCGGGTTTTTTGCGGGAATTTTCGGGCAGCGTCTTAAAAAAAGCACCCCCCTTTTGCTCATTTACGGCGGGCTTTCGGGCATTGTTTTTTCCTTTATTATGGATGTGTGGACGGTGGCGTGGTACAGCGGCGGTGTTGATCCTTCCCTTTATGTTACCGCACTTTACACCGCCATTCCCTATACGGTTATCTACTCGGCGTCAAACATTCTTTTCCTCGTCCTTTTCGCAAAGCCCCTCGGCAGAAAATTCGACCGCATAAAAACCGTTTATTCGGTGTGATCACATAAAAATCCGACCGGCTTTTTCCCCTTCGGGCAGCACATTTTCAAGCGCCGCATAATTTTCAAAAACAAAAACCCGCCCGCCCAAGAGCCGTTTGCTTGCTTTGGGCGGGCGGTTTTTTCGGAGTTGCTTTTAAAATGTAATTGTAAATTTTAAGGCTGTTATAATTGGGGAAAAGCCCGTTTTTAATGTTTCGGATCCTTTTGAGGGCTTTCATCCTTTGGTTTTTTTGAAATATGCGGAATAAATCCTGCGGATTTTCCTTTTGCTCCCACGCTCCTCTCAGACTCCCGTCCGTTCCTTGGCTCTGCTGACAATGCCGTAATAGGCACGTGCGGTAAGCTTATATACCACCACATAAAACAGTGCGAAAACCGCAAAGAAAAGTCCTGCCGTTAACAAAAACTGCTCTGTGTTTGTAAGGCCGAAAAGCTCAAGTATTTTTTTGATCATGGGCAGCGAAAAGGCAAGGTGCAGTCCCGACAGGAGCAGCGGTACAAAAAACACCGTCAAAAGCTGAGAATTGATGCTGGATTTAATTTCTTTGTCGGTCATTCCCACCTTTGCCATTATTTCAAAACGGCCGCTGTCCTCGTATCCTTCGGATATTTGCTTATAGTATATTATAAGCACGGCCGCCAGGGCAAAGACGATACTGAGCAGAATTCCAAGATAAAACAGCCCGCCGAACGTACCGTAAAAATCCCCTTCGTTTTGTGCGCGGGAGGAAACATCGGTATAGGAATAATTCCTGTTGCTGTCTGAAACATACTCTTCAAGATAACCTTTCAGCTCGATCTGTGCATTGCTGCTCAAATCGGTGTCAAATCCGTATCGGCAGCAATAGCTGAACAGGGCGTTTCCCTCCGACACAGACATATACTCGGTAAAATCGTCGAAATTTTTCACAACCACGATTATGCATCCGCTTGAACCAGCCCACTCGGGAAAGAACCTTCGGTTTATTTTTGATGAATCGGCAACCTTAAAGGCGGGCCCGCCGTTAAAGCTTATTTCGCTTTGTTTATAATCACATTCAATGGTGCGAACGGCGCAGACTCCGTCGGAAACATCAACGCTTTCCCCCGTAATGCGGCCGTAATAATCCTCGGGAACAATTAAAAATTCTCTGAGGAAGCTAAGATCGGAAAAGAATCCCTCCGTGCTGCGGCTGCAATATGCCGTGCTATCCGTTATCGAGCCTGCGGCGTAGAGATAGCGTATTTCCCTTGTATTAATAAGTGCCGAGCCACGCTTTTCCGTCTCTTCGGCGACTTTATTTTTAAGAGCTTCAAAGCTCTCGTCGGCCTTTTCAATCCCGCCTTGAGAGTTACAGCGCACATTTATCTGACGGGGATAATTTACCCTTATGGAGTCCTCGGCTCCGAAAAACATACTGGCCGTTGTGGCCACCGTCACAAGCACCATGGTCGAAAGCACGCAGATGGAAGCAAGCCCCGCCCCGTTGCGCTTCATTCTGTAAGCCATGGAAGAAAGAGCCACAAAATGATTTTTATTATAATAGTATTTCCTGTTTTTCTTTAAGACCCTGCAAAGAGCCACCGAGCCCGATATCATCAGCAGATATGTGGCGATAATGACCGCCACCACCGCCGCAAAGAACCACACCATTGCGCTGACCGGATCCTCTATGGTAACGGCAATGTAATATGCCCAACAGAGCATTAAAAATCCGATTATACCGAGAAATACATTGCCTTTAGGCGGCTTTTCGCCCGTGTTTTCACCTTTAAGCAAAACAACCGTATCGGAAAATCTCATTTGTCTTGCCGAATTTAAAAAGACAAGCACAAATATTGCGGTAAAGGTCACGGCGGTTTTTAAAATTGCCGAGGGCTCAAGGGAAAAGGAAAAATCGGCCTGACCCGACGCAATATTTACAAGTCCGAGTTCGGCAAACTTGGAAAAGGTAATGCCGAACACAAGGCCGAAAAAAAGTGAAAAGACCGTTACAAGCAGATTTTCGAAAAAACAGACGGCAACAAGCTGTCTTTTGCCCATTCCGAGCACACCGTAAAGGCCGTATTCCTTTTTTCGGCGGCGGATAAGGAAGGAGTTTGTGTAAAAAAGAAATATGCAGGAAAATATAGCCATAACACTGCATCCGAAGCCCAGGGTATTATGAATAGCCTCCCCGCCCTTTAGGGACAGTATGCGCTCGTTTTCGGTCAAAAAGAAGATGATATAGCTCATCATAACCATTCCGGCGCCGGCACCGATGTAGGGCAAAAAGAGCTTGCGGTTTTTTCTTATGCCGTCAAAGGCAAGTTTAAAATAGATCCCGTTTTTCATGCCCTGTCACCGCCCGTCGAAAGCAGTGTAAGGGTGTCGGATATTTTCTGATAAAATTCGTTTTTAGAATTATCTCCCCGATAGAGCTGATGAAACACCCTTCCGTCCTTTATAAAAAGTACCCTTCCCGCGGTGCTTGCCGCATTGACCGAATGGGTGACCATAAGAATGGTTTGCCCCTGACCGTTAATGTCCGAAAACAGTCGGAGCAGTTCATCTCCAGATTTTGAATCAAGAGCGCCGGTCGGCTCGTCGGCCAGTATGATCTTGGGATCGGTAATGACGGCGCGGGCGATGGCTACGCGCTGTTTCTGTCCGCCCGAAAGCTCGTAAGGGTATTTTTTCATAAGATCGGAAATGCCCAGTCTTTCGACAACGGGTCTTAGCTTTCGGCTCATATCCCGATAGCTTTCTCCGCGAAGCACAAGGGGCAGCAAAATGTTGTCCTCGGCGGTGAAGGTATCAAGCAGATTGAATTCCTGAAAAACAAATCCGAGATTGTCCCGCCGAAAGGCCGCCATATACTGTTCCTTAACCTTTGAAAGCTCCATTGTGTCAAGCACCACCCGTCCGCTCGTGGGGCGGTCTAAAGCGGCAATGATGTTGAGCAGAGTTGTTTTGCCCGATCCCGATTCACCCATTATGGCAACAAATTCCCCCTTTTCGACGGTAAAATCAATTCCCTTGAGAGCCTCCACCTTTGTTGCGCCGAAACGGGTGGAATAGGTTTTTGTCAGTCCGCTTACTTCTAAAAAGCTCATATACTTTACCTCCCTTAAAGGCTCGAAGAATCAGGTCGGCGGCCTTGGTTTTTTCCCGGCTGCGCGTTAACCTGTGCCTCTCACTTTTCTGCTCTCATTTTAGCAAAAACGGGAAAGATAAAACAATCGAATTGTCTTACATTTCCCGATTAAATTCTTACACTTTTGTAAGTTCTCTGTTTTTTCAGTCTCGCCGGTTTGCCGCCTCGTCAATCGCCTGACAGTCGCGGTTCTTTATCGTCTCTTTAAGATCAAGCTCAAAAACCGAGCCCTCCCCCACCTTTGAGCTCGCCTTTATTCCTATGTTGAGATTTTTGCATATTCTTTTGCAAAGATAAAGCCCTATTCCGCTGGAGCGGCGGTCGTTTCGACCGGTCATACCTGTGTATCCCCGCTCAAAAATTCTCGGCAGATCCTCTTTTGCAATACCTATTCCGCTGTCCTCAATGCAAAGGTCACTGCCCTTCGTATATATTTTCACTCCGCCCTCGTTAGTGTATTTAAGGGCGTTTGAAATAAGCTGTTCAAGCACAAAGCAAAACCACTTTTCATCGGTGACAATGCTCGTTTTAACAGGACGGTAATCAAGGGACAGCCGCTTGTTTATAAATTCTCCGGAAAAGCTTTTTACCGCTTTTTTTATTAATGCGTCGGCGTCATACTCCTTTAAAACATAGTCGGTGTTTTCAAAATCGAGGCGCAGATAGGTCATGACCATTTCGGCGTATTGCTCTATTCTGAAAAGATCGGAATTAAGCCTTCTGGAGAGAGGCGTGTCCTCCCCCTCAAGAGCCAGCTTCATAGAGGCAATGGGGGTTTTTATCTGGTGAGCCCAAAGGGTATAATACTCTACGGTGTCGCGGAGCTTTCGCTTGTTATCGCAAAGCATTTCGGCCGTCTGCTGCTTTAGGGAGAAAATGATTTTTTGGTAATCCTCGTCGTCTATATCGCTCGCCGCAGGGAGACTGTCTATCTCGGCTGCCGCCATGCCCGCCGCCTTTTCGAGAAAGGCATGTCTTTGCCTTTGCTTTATAAATCCCGCCGCTAAAAAAGCCCCACCGCAAACGGCACAAACGCATGAGGGGTAGACCACCGCCTTTATGGGCATATTATAAAGCAAAAGCGCGGCGATAAATATGCCGATAAATGCGAAAAACGACGCTATCGGCCATCTCTTCGATTTTAAATATCTAAAAAACAGTTTCATAAAATCTCCTGCAGGGTAAATTGCCCTGCCACAAGGGGCTGTACCGCCGTTTTGCCGTCGGCACTATCGGACAAATGCCCCCACCGTTCTTTACGGCTTGCCGCTGCGGGACTGCGCAGATCATCATTCAACAATATACCCCTGACCGAATTTCGTGGTTATAAATTCAGAAAGGCCTGCGGCCGAAAGCTTTTTTCTCAGCCGATTAACATTAACGGTAAGGGTGTTTTCGTCCACAAACTGATCGGTATCCCAAAGCTGTTCCATAAGCTTTTCCCGACTGACCGTTTTGCCCCGATTTTCCATAAGACAAAGAAGTATACGGTATTCGTTTTTGCTGAGCGGTATCTTCTGTCCGTTAAAGCTTAAACTGCCGTCGTCTTTGTTAAGCACGGCGCCGCCGTGTTCGATAAGGGCGGTACCTTCGGAAAAGTCGTATGTTCTGCGAAGAAGAGCCTGCACCTTGGCCATAAGCACCCTTCCGTCAAAGGGCTTTGTGACAAAATCGTCGGCTCCCATATTAACCGCCATAACGATGTTCATATTGTCTCCCGCCGAGGAAATGAAAATTATCGGTACCTTTGAAAGCGCCCTTATTTCCCGACACCAGTGGAAGCCGTCAAAAAAGGGCAGCCCGATGTCGAGCAGCACAATGTGGGGAGAAAACTCGGCAAAGCGTGCGGTAACATTTGCAAAATCCCTGCATACCTCAACCTCAAGCCCCCAGGACATCCCGAGCTTTTTAACCGACCGGGCAATACCGTCGTCGTCCTCGACCAAAAACAGCTTATACATTCTTTCCTCCAAAAAAATCCTGCAAGACTTTACGGATTCTTGCGTTTCCTGTGTTTTTTCGTCTTTTCTCGGTTTTTCTTTTCCGACTCGCTTTTCATATCTAACCGTTTCTATACTATCACAAAGCTTAAAAAAAGGCAAGCGGCCTTGGAAAGACAAATCAGCCGTAAGAAATGAACACCCCCGCAGGCCGACAGCGGTTCTTATCAAAGCCGCCAACGCATATGCCATGGCAGAAAAACCGCCGTCCTTTCGGGAAAATTCCGAAAGGACGGCGGACAATGCAACACAAGCTTCTCCTTTGCCGCTTTTTTGCCGTGCCTTGTGCTGTCGGCTGTTTATTTGTTAAGTCCGCTGACCGAGGTTTCCTTTTGAATGACATCGTGCGCGCCGCCCTCGACAATGCTGGTGGCCGATACAAGGGTCAGCTTGGCCTTTTGCTGAAGCTCTGGGATGGTCAGCGCACCGCAGTTGCACATTGTGGACTTGACCTTTCTCAGCGAAAGACCCACATTGTCTTTAAGACTTCCGGCGTAGGGCACATAGGAATCGACTCCCTCCTCGAAGGAGAGCTTTTTGTCTCCGCCGAGGTCGTATCTCTGCCAGTTTCTCGCACGGTTGGAGCCCTCTCCCCAATATTCTTTATAATAATTTCCGTTAATGGCTATACGGTTTGTGGGGCTTTCGTCAAAACGGGCGAAGTATCTGCCGAGCATCAGGAAGTCGGCACCCATGGCAAGTGCAAGGGTCATGTGGTGATCGTGAACGATTCCGCCGTCCGAGCAAACGGGAATATATACACCCGTCTCCTTGAAATATTCGTCTCTTGCCTCGCAAACATCAATAAGGGCGGTGGCCTGCCCGCGGCCTATTCCCTTGGTTTCTCTGGTTATACATATGGATCCGCCGCCGATGCCCACCTTGATGAAATCGGCGCCTGCCTTTGCAAGGAACAAAAATCCTTCCTTGTCGACAACATTTCCGGCGCCCACCTTAACACTGTCGCCGTAGTGCTCTCTTATCCATTCGATGGTTTTAGACTGCCATTCCGAAAAGCCCTCGGAGGAATCTATGCAAAGCACATCCACTCCCGCGTCTACAAGGGCGGGAACACGCTCGGCATAATCGCGGGTGTTGATTCCCGCGCCGACGATGTATCTCTTATGCTCGTCCAAAAGCTCGTTGGGGTTGTCCTTATGGGCGTCGTAATCCTTGCGGAAAACGAAATATTTAAGCGAGCCGTCATCATCGACAATGGGCAGTGAGTTGAGCTTATTGTCCCATATGATGTCATTAGCCTCTTTAAGCGTGGTATCGGCGCTTCCCACCACAAGCTTATCAAGGGGGGTCATAAAGGTCGATACCTTTTCATCGCCCTTCATTCGGCTGACGCGGTAATCGCGGGAGGTGACAATACCGACAAGCCTTCCGTTTGCCGTTCCGTCGCTTGTTACGGCAATGGTGGAGTGGCCGTTCCTTTCCTTGAGCTCGATTATGTCGTTTAGGGTGGCGTCGGGGGTGATGTTGCTGTCGCTTACCACAAATCCCGCCTTAAAATTCTTTGCGCTTTTTACCATGGCTGCCTCGGACTCGATCGGCTGAGAGCCGAAAACAAAGGACACACCGCCCTCCTTTGCAAGTGCAACGGCCAGCTTTTCTCCCGAAACCGACTGCATTATGGCCGATGTCAAAGGAATGTTCATGGAAATGGCCGGCTGCTCCCCTTTTTTAAATTTGACAAGAGGGGTTTTGAGCGACACATTGTCGGGAACGCACTCGGACGAAGAATATCCGGGTACAAGAAGATACTCGTTGAAGGTGTGTGAAACATCCTTGAAATAATAAGCCATAATTTTTTACCTCCGTTTTATAGGATACGGCGCCTGCCGTCCTTTGGTTTAAGATTATATGCGGTCGGTGTGCGGTAAAGTGCGGGAGCAGGGTTGCGTTTTCTCCCGTACAGACCGTTTAAACCGACGGTTGAACGGTCATTCGGCCGTTCTTATATATCGCAAACCCGACGGATCAGCAAATGTGAGCCGACGGGTTTAGTCTTGCCGTCAGGATGGCCTTTTTGACCCTCCGAATTCCGACGGCCGAAAGACCTGCGGGAATTTCCCCGTTCGGTCGATCCGTCATCAGAACAATCCTGTTATTTTTCCGTTGTCATCAATGTCAATGCGCTCGGCTGCCGGCCTTTTCGGAAGTCCCGGCATGGTCATTATATTCCCCGTAAGCACAACGATAAATCCCGCTCCGGCCGAAGCCTTAACGCTCCTGACCGTTATGCTGAAGCCTTCGGGCGCGCCGAGCTTTAAGGCGTCGTCGGAAAAGCTGTACTGTGTCTTGGCAATACAGACCGGGTACTTTGAAAACCCCAGCTTTTCGAGATTTTTAATTTGTTTTTTTGCCCCGTCGGTAAATATAACGCCGTCGCCGCCGTAAACCTTTCTTACCACTGCATCGATTTTTTCGGAAATGGAAAGGTCGTCCTCATATGCAAAGGAAAAATCGTTCTTTTGCTGCTCGCAAAGGCTTACGACCTCTTTTGCAAGAGCCTCTCCGCCCCTGCCGCCCTCCGCACAAACGGTAGACAAAACGGTGTCGACCGAAAGCGAACGGCATCTGTCGATTATAAAGTCTATTTCCCTGTCGGTGTCGGTGGGGAATCGGTTTATCGCCACAACGCAGGGCAGCTTGTAAACCGCGGTTATGTTTTTTATGTGACGGAGAAGATTCGGAATTCCCTTTTCAAGAGCCTCGAGATCTTCGCTTGCCAACTGATTTTTTTTAAGGCCGCCGTGCATCTTCAGCGCCCTGACCGTTGCCACAACGACAACCGCATCGGGCTTAAGCCCCGCCATACGGCACTTTATATCGAAAAACTTTTCGGCTCCGAGATCTGCACCGAAACCCGCCTCGGTAATCGTATAATCGCTTAAAGCGAGTGACAGCTTTGTGGCAGTTACCGAGTTGCACCCGTGGGCGATGTTGGCAAACGGACCGCCGTGTACAAAGGCGGGTGTGCCCTCGAGCGTCTGGACAAGGTTGGGCTTTAACGCGTCCTTTAAAAGGGCGGCCATGGCGCCCTGGGCGCCAAGCTGACCGGCGGTGACCGGTCTGTCGTCGAAGGTGTATCCCACTATCATTTTTGAAAGCCGCTCTTTAAGCTCTCTTACAGAGCCCGAAAGGCAAAGCACCGCCATGATTTCGCTGGCGACGGTTATATCAAACCCGTCCTCTCTCGGAACGCCGTTGATCTTTCCGCCCAGCCCGTCGACAACGCATCTCAGCTGGCGGTCGTTCATGTCAACACAGCGCCTCCAGGTTATTTTTCTTGTGTCTATGCCAAGCTCATTTCCCTGGTGTATGTGGTTGTCGAGCATGGCGGCGAGAAGGTTGTTAGCGGCACCGATAGCGTGGAAATCTCCCGTGAAATGGAGGTTAATGTCCTCCATGGGAACGACCTGAGCGTATCCGCCGCCGGCCGCGCCGCCCTTGATTCCGAAAACAGGTCCGAGGGACGGCTCACGCAGAGCCACCGACACATTCTTGCCTATTCTCTTCATTCCGTCGGCAAGGCCTATTGTGGTGGTGGTTTTTCCCTCTCCCGCAGGGGTGGGGCTTATGGCGGTAACAAGCACAAGCTTCCCGTTCGGTTTTTTTATGTTGTCGAAAATCGAAAGGTCGATCTTGGCCTTGTATTTTCCGTATTGCTCAACATATTTTTCCTCTATTCCCGCCGCCCTTGCTATTTCCCCTATGGGGCGTATTTCACAGCCGTTTGCTATTTCTATGTCGCTTGGCATCTCTTGACACACCTCGTCCGATTTTTGTTATCGGTATTGTACTATACAAACCTGTCTTTGTAAAGAAAAATTATTTCGGCAACTATTCGTATATGGGGAATCTTTCGCAAAGCTCGCTTACCTGCTCCGATACCCGCTCCCTGTTTGCCTCAAAGTCGGTGATAACATCGTTTATAAGACGGGCTATGTCGACCATCTCGGTCTCTTTAAATCCTCTCGAGGTAACGGCGGGAGTACCTATTCTGACCCCGCTTGTGACAAAGGGGCTTAAGGTTTCGTTGGGAATGGTGTTTTTGTTGACGGTTATATGTACCTCGTCGAGCATTTTTTCAAGATCCTTGCCGGTTATACCCTTTTCGGTAAGGTCAAGAAGCATAAGATGATTGTCGGTTCCGCCCGAAACGATTCTTATTCCGTGCTTTTTAAGCTCGTCGCAAAGCACCGCCGCATTTTTAACTATCTGCTTTTGATACTCGGTAAACTCGGGGGTAAGCGCCTCCCCGAAAGCCACTGCCTTGGCGGCGATTATGTGCATAAGGGGTCCGCCCTGCACGCCGGGGAAAACGGCCTTGTCTATGGCCTTGGCATACTGCTCTTTGCAGAGTATCATGCCGCCGCGGGGGCCGCGAAGGGTCTTATGGGTGGTGGTTGTCACCACATCGGCAAAGGGCACGGGAGAGGGATGAACACCCGCCGCCACAAGTCCTGCAATGTGGGCAATATCAACCATCATATATGCCCCCACCTTATCGCAGATTTCTCTTATGCGGGCAAAATCTATTGTTCTCGAATAGGCGCTGGCACCCGACACAATCATTTTCGGACGGCATTCGAAAGCTATGCGCTCCATTTCGTCGTAGTCGATGGTTTCGGTAACGGGATCAACTCCGTAGGGCACAACATTGAAATATTTTCCCGAAATGTTTACCGGAGAGCCGTGGGAAAGATGTCCCCCCTGGGAAAGATTCATTCCCATGACGGTATCGCCGGGGCTCAGCAGGGCAAAAAACACCGCCAGATTGGCATTTGCTCCGCTGTGGGGCTGAACATTTACATGCTCGGCTCCGAAAAGCTTTTTGGCGCGGTCTCTCGCTATGTTTTCCACAATGTCGACATACTGGCATCCGCCGTAATATCTTTTTCCCGGATACCCCTCGGCATATTTGTTGGTCAGCACTCCGCCGGCCGCCAAAAGCACCGCTTTGGAAACAATGTTTTCCGAAGCAATAAGCTCTATATTCCCCTGCTGCCGTTTAAGCTCGCTGTCGCTGGCGGAAAAAACCTCGCTGTCGTAATTCTTTAATTCATTAAAAAAATTCATTGCCTTCTCCTTGATGTTATTTTTTCACTCATTATTGTACCATAAAAAGCCTCTGCGGTCAACAACCGCCACGGCGCTTTTAACGATTTCCGCAGATTTTTAAGGCCTTATTCTTTTTCCCAAAACCTTATGGGGACAAGACCCGCCGATTTTCTTCCGGGATTTGGATAAGCCCTTTGTCGAGCCGTCCCGCCGATCAGTCGGACGAGCCGTATTTTGCGTCGCAGTAAATGCAGCGATAGGTTTTTTTCTGCTCGTCGGTCAGACGGAATACCCTGTCAAGTCCCTGCTCTGTGGAGGTTATGCAGCGGGGATTTTTACATCTGATGACATTTTTCAAAAGCTTCGGCGCCTTTACCGAAAACTTTTCCGCAAGTATTCCGTCCTTTATGATGTTGACGGTGGCATCGGGAGCAACATATCCGATAACATCCAAATCGATTTTAATGTCCGCGTCAATCTTGATTATGTCCTTTTTTGAAAGCTTGGAGCTTTGAGCATTTTTGATTATGGCAACCGATGCGTCAAGCTCGGAAAGCCCCAACAGCTCGTAAAGCCTCATGCCCTTTCCGGCGGAAATGTGGTCGATGACTATTCCTTTTTTTATGCTGTCTATGTTCATTCCCTAACCCCCAAAAGCTTCATTATGAGCGCCATTCTGACAAAACGGCCGTTATGCGCCTGTTTGAAATAGCAGGCTCTTTTGTCGCTGTCGACATCGATGGAAATTTCGTTGACCCTGGGCAGCGGGTGAAGTATACACATATCGTCCTTTGCATATTTAAGCTTTTGTTCGGTGAGGATGTAGCTGTCCCGCAGTCTTAAATAATCTTCCTCGTTAAAGAACCGTTCCTTCTGCACGCGGGTCATATAAAGAATGTCAAGATCGCCGATAACCTCGTCAAGAGAGGCGCACTGAACATATTCGATGTTCTTGTCCTTTATGTATTCCTGCTTGACAAAGCCGGGCAGTTTAAGCTCGGGAGGGGAAATGAGCACAAACTTTATTCCCTCATATCTCGACAGTGCCTCGATAAGCGAATGGACCGTTCGGCCGAATTTAAGGTCGCCGCAAAATCCGACGGTGAGATTTTCAAAGCCGCCCTTCTGCTCGCTTACGGTCATAAGGTCGGTAAGGGTCTGTGTGGGGTGATAGTGGCCTCCGTCTCCGGCATTTATGATTGGCACGAGGGAGTGCTTTGCCGCCACAATGGGAGCCCCCTCCTTGGGGTGGCGCATGGCGATAATGTCGGCGTAACCGCTGACCACCGATATGGTGTCGGCAACGCTTTCCCCCTTTGTGGCCGAGCTTGAAGATGCGTCGGCAAAGCCCAGGGTGTTTCCCCCAAGAGAAAGCATAGCAGATTCGAAGCTGAGTCTTGTTCTCGTGGAGGGCTCAAAAAACAGGGTAGCCAAAATTTTGTGTTTGCAGACCTCGTTGTATTTTGAAGGATTAAGCTTTATGTCGGCCGCCTGTCTTATAAGGGCGTCTATTTCCTCTGTGGACAGGTCAAGAATGTTTATTATATTCCTCATTTTTCTGCCCAGCTTTCGTCCGAAGGATTGTCTCTGAACTTTATAAGCCGCTTGACATCGTCGGCGGCAATATATCCTTCCTCGGCCGCGACCTGTGCAACGGCATCAAAATTCGACAGGCTGTAATTAACGACATTTTCGGCCGCAAGGCGTTCAAGTCCCTTTTTCATTCCGTAGGTGAAAATACTCACAACGCCCAGTACATCCGCTCCTGCCTCTTTCAGCACCTTAACCACCTCGATAACGCTTCCTCCGGTGGAAATAAGATCCTCAACAACTACTGTCTTTTGTCCCTTCTCAAGACGGCCCTCAATTTGATTTTTGCGGCCGTGATCCTTACTTCCCGATCGCACATACCCCATCGGAAGTCCCATAAGGTGAGCGGTTATGGCGGCGTGGGCGATTCCTGCGGTGGAGGTGCCCATGAGTACCTCCGCATCGGGGAAATGCCGTTCTATAAGACCTTTAAGTCCCTGCTCCACATGGTTTCTGACCTCGGGTGCGGTAAGGGTCAGGCGGTTGTCGCAGTAGACGGGACTTTTAATGCCGCTCGCCCATGTAAACGGCTCGTCGGGACGGAAAAAAACCGCCTTAATGGACAGAAGATCCTTTGCAATCAGCTTTTGCGTATCATTCATCTTATGTATCCTCCTAATCGACAAATTCGTTTATACATCTTTCATAGGCCGCAATCGGGTCGTCTGCGGCGATTATGGGTCGGCCGACAACGATATAGTCGGAGCCGATCCTTTTGGCCTGCTCCGGGGTCATGACCCGTTTTTGATCGCCCACATCCCCGTCTGCAAACCGTACACCGGGGGTGACGGTCAAAAAATCTTTTCCGCAGGCGTCGTGTACCTTTTGCGCCTCCAGCGGCGAACAGACCACTCCGTCAAGCCCCGCGTCCGCGGCGGTTTTTGCATAGTGCATGACCACCCTGTCGATAGGCTCTTTTATGAGCAGATCTCTCTCCATTGTCTGCTGATCGGTGGAGGTAAGCTGGGTAACTGCGATAAGTATGGGGCGACTCCCGTCGTCCCGTGTGAGTCCCTCAAGAGCCGCTTCCATCATGGGGGCAGCGCCGGCGGCATGCAGATTGCACATGTCAACATCAAGCTTGGAAAGCACCCGCATGGCCTTTTTAACCGTGTTCGGTATGTCGTGAAGCTTTAAATCGAGAAAGATTTTATGACCTCTCGCCTTTATCTGCCTGACGATTTCCGGCCCTTCGGCGTAAAAAAGCTCCATCCCGATTTTGACAAACGGCTTTTTGCCTTCAAATTTATCGAGAAATTCAAAGGTCTCCTTTGCCGACGAAAAATCGCAGGCAATGATTACATCCTTACCCAATGTTGACACCTCCGGTTATGTCGCTGAGTTTCGTTATATTATATTTTTCCATTACCCTCGGCAGGTCATTTATAATGTCCCTGCAGGCGTAAGGATTGACGAGGTTTTGCGCGCCCACGCCCACCGCCGTCGCACCGGCAAGCATCATTTCGATGACATCCTCGGCGCTTGACACTCCGCCGATACCTATAACGGGGATTTTGACTGCCTTTGCAGTCTGCCACACCATGCGAACAGCCAGCGGAAAAACAGCGGGTCCCGACATTCCGCCGGTAACATTCTTTATAATGGGCTTTCTCGTTTTAAGGTCTATTCTCATGCCCATCGGGGTGTTTATAAGACTCACTCCGTCTGCGCCGCCCGCCTCGCAGGCCTTGGCTATCTCGGCAATGTCGGTGACATTGGGCGAAAGCTTCATGATTATCGGCTTTTTGACCTCTTTTTTGACCGCCGCCGTCACCTGCTCGGCGGAGGAGGCACAGGTGCCGAAGGACATTCCGCCCCCGTGAATGTTGGGGCAGCTTATATTTATTTCAAGAAAATCCACCTGCTCGCATTTATCGAGCCTGCTTGCCACATATACATATTCCTCAAGGGAAAAACCGCTGATGTTGGCCATGACCCCCTTGTGAAAAACCTTTTTAAGCTTGGGTAATTCTTCGGAAATGACCTTATCCACCCCGGGATTTTGAAGCCCTACGGCATTTAGCACGCAGGAGGGGCACTCGGCCGTGCGGGGAGTGGGATTGCCGAAGCGCGGTTCCCTTGTGGTGCCCTTGAAGGAAAATGTCCCGAGGCAGTTTATATCGTACAGCTCAGCAAACTCATATCCGTATCCGAAGGAGCCGCTTGCCGGTATTATAGGATTATCGAGGGTTTTCCCGCAAAGATTTACCTTTAAATCTACCATATTATCTCCTCCCTGAAAAGCACCGGGCCTTCCCTGCAAATTCGTTTGTTTCCGGTCAGCGTCTTGCAGCTGCACCCCATGCAGGCGCCGAAGCCGCAGCCCATTCTCTGTTCAAAGCTCATCTGTCCCGATATGCCTTTATCTATTGTGCTTTCAAGCGCTTTAAACATCGGCTCGGGGCCGCAGGTAAAGAAATAATCAAAATCGATGTCCTTTATCGCATCGGTAACAAAGCCCTTTATTCCGTAGCTTCCGTCGGCCGTGCATATAAGCACCCTGTCGGCAATTTCCTTAAATTCGTCCTCAAAAAATATTTCGTTTTCGGAATTAAAGCCCAGTATTACCGAAACCCGCTTGCCCTGCTTTTTCAGCTCCTTTGCAAGCTTGTAAAGAGGCGGAACGCCCACCCCTCCGCCGATAAGCACCGGCCTTTCGGTCTTTACGGTCAGATCATATCCGTTGCCGAGTCCCGTGAGAATGTCAAGCTGTTCGCCCTTTTCCATTGCGCTCATTTTTTCGGTGCCCTTGCCGACAACCTTATATATGATGAGCAGCTCCCCGGCCGAGCAGTCGCAAACCGAAATGGGTCGGCGCAGGAAAAATCCGTCCAGCTTGATGTTAACAAACTGACCCGCCTTTTTTATGTCTGAGGTATCTCCCGAAAGCCGCATTTTATAAATGCTTTGGGCGATTTTTTCATTTTGGGTTATGCTAAAAAGTCCCTGTTTCATAATGTCCCCTTTTCATAAACGGTTTTGCCGTCACAAACCGTCAGCAAATTTTCTCCGAAAATATCCGCTCCGTCAAAGGGCGTGGATTTTCCCATCGAAACAAAGCTTTCGGAATCAACGGTATATTCCGAGCTTATGTCGAAAATCGCAAAATCCAGCCCGAAGGGAATACCGAATCTCTCGCGCGGATTTATGCACATAAGCTCGACGGCTCTTTTAACCGTAATTATATTATTTCTCACAAGATGGGTAAATATCAGCGGAAAGGCAATTTCAATTCCCGATATGCCCATAAGACTTTTTTCAAGTCCGCCCGACTTTTCCTCTTTCGTGTGAGGGGCGTGATCGGTGGCGATCATGTCGATCGTGCCGTCGATAATGCCGTCGATAAGCGCCTTTTTGTCCTGCTCGCTTCGCAGAGGAGGGTTCATTTTAAACCGTCCGTCCTCTTTAAGGTCTTTTTCGCAAAGGCAGAGATAGTGGGGCGCGGTTTCGCAGGTAACATTTACACCCCGTTTTTTCGCCCGTCTTATAAGCTCGACGCTTTCCTTTGCCGAGATGTGACAGACATGGTATTTACATCCCGTTTTTTCACAAAGCTCAAGGTCTCTTTTTATCATGGCATATTCACTTTCGGACGATATGCCCCTGTGTCCGTGTTTTTTTGCATAGCTTCCGTCGTGGATATATCCCGAAAAAAGCAGGCTTTCGTCCTCGCAATGAGCCGACAGCACCTTGCCGAGGCTCTTTGCCCTGAGCATGGCCTTCTCCATCATCTCGGCCGACTGAACGCCCTTTCCGTCGTCGGAAAATCCGCAGACAAAGGGAGACAGCTCCTCCATATCCGAAAGCTCCCCGCCCTTTTCCCCTTTTGTGATTGTGCCGAAGGGATAAACATTAATAACGGCATCTTTTTCTATGATGTCAAGCTGAGCGTCAAGATGCTTTTTGCAATCGGGGGCGGGATCTAAGTTCGGCATGGTGCAAACGGCGGTATATCCTCCCTTTGCCGCCGCCAAAGATCCGCTTTTTATTGTTTCTTTATATGAAAAACCCGGCTCTCTGAAATGCACATGAGCATCACAGAGTCCGGGAATTATCAAACAATTGGAAAAGTGACGGTAAAGCCCCTTTTCAGCGGCGTATTCTGCAAAAAATATTTTATATTCGTCATAATTTTTGAAAGAAAATTTTTTCATTTTACAAAACCCCGTAATCTTTCCGGTATCGCGTACCGATTTAAAAACCACTGTCGGTATTATAGCAAATTCCCCCTGTTTTGTCAATGGGTTGCGGGACGGGGTTTAAAAATTTTCGGTACCTGTCAAAAGCATGCAAAACCGTCGATCGTTTTTATTTTCGGTTTGCAAAAACGCCGCAAGCAAAACAAAAAAATGCGGTTTCCCTTGCCGTTATTTTTTGCTCTTTCGAGCCTTTCTATCAAAAAACTCCTGCAAAAATTCAAAAAAGTCCACCACTGCCCGACTGTCCGGTTTGTTTTCCTTGCATTTAAAAATAATTTCTCTTTGGCAAACAGGCTCCTCTATTTCAAGAAGCACGGCACTGCCCTTTTGAAGATTGCCCCAGGAAAACTCCGGCCAAAAGCATATTCCCATGTTGGAGCATACCATGTTTTTAACGGCGGCGGGATTGTCGCTTTCAAAAATAATTCTCGGTTCAAAGCCCGCCTGTCGGCAAAATTTATCGCATATCCACCTTAACTGTTTAGAGCCCATAAGGCTGATAAATCCGTCCTTTTCCACCTCCGAAAGCTTTATCCGTTCTCTTTCGGCAAAACGGTGCTCGGCCGGCACGGCCAAGAATATTTTTTCGATAAGTTCAAATCTGTTTTTGGAATTCAAAAGCTCCTCCGACCTGACCCTTTCGGTGGTAACCGAAATGTCATAAAGCCTTGACTCGTCGTTTTGCATAAGCTGAAAATTGATTTTAGGATGCTTGCGGCGGTATTCGATTATGGCGTCGGTTATGAGGGTGGAGGCGGCAAGCACCATCAAATGTATGGTGGCGTTTTCCCTGTCGGTCATGGCCTTGATTTCCTCGGGCAGTTCGTCTATCTCGGAAATAATCCCGCCAAGCTTTTCTTTAAGATATTTTCCGTACTCGGTAAGCACGATATTTCTGCCCTTCGCGGAAAAAAGCGGTACTCCGAGCTCCTGCTCAAGATTGTGTATGGCCTTGGAAAGAGCAGGCTGGGCAATGTGCAGCCGCTCGGCGCTTCTGGTGACATGCTGTGTGGAGGCAACGTCCAAAAAATATCTCATCTGATTAACTTCCATTTCTGCTTTCTCCTTTTTAAAAATGCGGTTTTTTATTTTTTCTTTGTAAAATTAAAACAAAAAATTATGCTGTTGTTTTTCAGCTTTGTTTCTCTTGCACTTATATAACCTGAAGTTATCAATTTAATATAAATTATATATTAGACATTATGGTTTGTCAATGCTATACTGCATACAGAAACAAAAACAAAACGAATTTTGAGGTGCGGAAAAATGTCTGAATTATTGGAAGCTGCAATGTTAATATGCTTTGGCTGCTCTTGGCCCCTTTCGGTTTACAAGAACTACAAAGCAAAAACCGCCAAAAACATGAGCCTGTGGTTCATCCTTCTCATCATCACCGGTTATGTCGCGGGAATAACCGCAAAAATCATCACCGGACATGTAAATTATGTCCTCGCCGTATACATTCTCAATCTCGTAGTTGTATCGGCCAACCTTGTGGTTTACTTCATTAACAAAAGCTACGACCACAAAGAAGAGCACGGAGCTGTCGTCCGCGCCGTTAAATGCCATTCCGTAAACTGATATATATTTTTTTCTTCTCACAAACCGAAAATCGCCTGAGCCAAAAGCTCAGGCGAGTTTCGGTGGTATTTTTATGTATGTCTTTTGCGTCGTGTCAAAAGCAGACGGAGCTTGGCAGACTCAAGGCTCGTTTTATTTTTTTGTTTTGCTGAAATCATAGGGCTTATAGTCATAATAAACATGCTCTACCCCGACGTTTCTCCCGTCGGCTGTTATAAGGGTGCCGCCCACATGGTCGAGGCGATAGCTGTTATGAAGTCCCGTTTTAAGACCAAAGGTGTAACGCATGTCGCCGTCAAGCAGACTGAAGCTGTTTTCGTGCTCGTGCCCGAAAAACATGCCCTTGGTGCCGACTCTTCTCGCCATATCGTCAAAAGAATGATCGGCATCTATGGGCACGGTATCTTCAAAATTATCCATGGCGCCGAAATCGCCTTCCCCCTGTTTTTCAAGACGGCTGCTCCCCTTTCCGTAGCGTTCGACATAAAGCTCCATGGCTCTGCTCGGCGCAATGTGGAAAAATGCAAGGGAGAGAAGATTGTCATCCCCGTAAAACTCCTTGGCGCTTTTAACCGTCCCTTCATACCACCTTATCTGATCGGGAAAAATTCCTTCCCGCTGCTCAATAATGTCGATGTCGGGATTGTCGGCCATCATTCCCTCTCCCAAAGTGCCGGGATTGTTGAAAACATGGCATCCGTTTGTATCAAGCATCATAAGCAGCGCTTCAATCCTGTTTTTGCCCTTGACCGCCACGCTGAAGTTGCAGTTGCCGGTGACGCTTCCTCTTGCAAAAATGCAGTGCTCTGCCCTTTCAAGCTGTTCGCACTGCCATCTGACTCCCTTGGCGCTTTCGTTGTCGTGGTTACCGAAAACAGGAATCCACGGAATTTTATATTTTCCCATTTCGGCAATAAATCTCGTAAAGAGAGCGCCGCTGTCGTCGGTCTCGCCGTACACAATGTCGCCGGTGACGGCTATTATATCGGGCTTTACCCGGTCGACAAGCTCGTTCATCAAATCATATACCCGATAGTCGTCGTCGAAAATTCCGTCGCCGAAATAGCATCCTTTAATTTGGTCGTAGCGTATTTTTGTTCGGGTGGTGTCGATGTCGGTGATTTGGGGGTCGGTAAATTGCAATATTCTGACCGGCCGTTCCTCGCAAAGCTCAATTTCAAAATCGGTGGCTTTTCCCTTCGTTATCTTTAAATCCATTTTTAATCCCTCCGATGGGTATGCCGGTTATTTGTTGTATTCGGCATATTTTTCATATATCTTTTCGTTCTTTTTATAGTCCCCTGCGGCTATGAGAGCGAAAAATATCGACGGCAGCGCGATGCACGCAGCGGCAAACAGCGCCCTGTATTTTTCAAAGGACGAAAAAATCCTCGGTGCAATGGGCTCGGTAAAAAACAGGGCAAAAAATATAATGCACCCGAGAATTACTCCCTTTAACACCTCGACGAGAATATATTTCCCCTTGCCGTCCCTGCGCTTTTGCTCCCATCTGACCAGGTCGGGGAAATCCATGCCGTCCACGGTATAAGGCGCATTATTTTTAACCGAAACGCCGTTTACAAAGCAGTTATAATCATACTCGCCGCCGTTTTTCATAACGGTTATTATGACCTCGGCACCGTCCACCGAGAGCTTAAACTTAGATCCGCGAAAAATCATTGATCCGGCGGCATTTACCGCCTCTCCGTCGACTAAGAATTCCGCGTCGCCTATTTCCTCGTTGTGATTTATATCGATTTTGTGTATCTTGCCGTTTACCTCGATATTGATATAAAGCTCGTTCTTTTCCATTTTTACATCTCCTTTTTTATGCGTGCCGTAAAGCATATTATTTGTCGGTCGCTCTTTTAAAAGCGTTTTCTATGCCGCCCTTTTTGCCCTTAATACATTGGCCACAATATAGGCCGCAAGAAGCACCGAAACGGATACGCAAAGCACGGCATACATGGCGCCGGTCTTGACATCATTGGAAAAAAAGCGGATATTGCAATCCACCGAAGCCCGTATGCTTTCCACAACCTCCCGCGGAAAGCCTAAATTCTTCATTTCTCTGAAAACCCCGGCCATGGCGTGATTTCTCAACAGGCTGGTGCCGTATGTGCCGGGAAGAAAGGACATAAATTTTTGAAGCGGATCGGAAAAATTCGAAATGGGCATGTATGCTCCGCACAAAAATCCGTATCCCGCGCTTACAATCGTTCCCACGGCCGAAGCCTGTCCCTGGGTTTTAAGGAAAAAGTGAACAAAGGATGAAAGAGCCACACCGAAAAGGGACAGCAGCACCACATCAAGCATTAAGGCCGCCGCGTCCCCCGCGCTCATATACCAGCCCACCTTAGCCAGATACAAAAAGCAAAGACCGGTTGCGGCAAAGTTGACAATAAGGGTCGACAGGGTGCAGGCAGTAAAATAAGAAGCCGCAATAATGGGGCGTTTCACGGGTGTAACGGTTAAATCGTTTATGGTGCCGTTTGCCCTGTCCTGAACCATGAGTATGTTGGAGCAAAAGGCCACGGTAACGCAGGACACCGCCAAAAGGGAGGATATAAGCTGACCGCCTACTGTTGCGTCGACAAGAGATTCTCCGCTTAAAAGACCGGGCGGAAGAGCCGAAAGGAAGCTTTTCTTATATATATTTCCGAGGAAGGTCACGAAAAGCACAAGCAAAACAGCGGGGGTAATAAGGGAAACAAAGAAAAGCCCCTTATCCTTAAAATAAAGCCGCATGTTGCGTAGGGTCAGTGCTCCGAGCTGCTTCATTTGTCCGTCCCTCCCATCAGTTTCTTGCCGGTTACCGCAAGAAAAACATCGTCCATTTTCCCCTTTGTTATTTCATAATCCTTAAAAATGTCGGGGTGAGAAATAATAAGCTCGGTTGCGGCGGCGGTGTTTTCCACCTCCACCTTAAAGGCGTCGCGTATTTCCCTAAACGGACGACCGAGCTTTTCGACATCCTGTTTTTTTGCGCCGTATATGGTTATAAAATCACCTGTGTATGTGTTTTTAAGCGAAAGGGGCGTGCCCTTTGCCGAAATTTTTCCGCCGTCCAAAATAACGATATAATCGGCGTCGGCGGCCTCCTCCATATAATGAGTCGTGAGAAAAACCGTGGTTCTTTTGGTGCTTCTCAGGCTTGTCATCGCGTCCCACAAAAGCTTTCTGGTCTGCGGGTCAAGACCGGTGGTCGGCTCGTCCAATATAAGTATTTCAGGCTCGTGAAGAAGCGCCCGCGCAATGTCGGCTCGTCTTCTCTGCCCTCCCGAAAGCTTTGCAACCGCCCTGTCAAGTATGTCCGAAAGCTTAAAAAGCTCGCAAAGCTCGGAAAGCCGCCGTTCGAAATCCTTTCCGGTTATTCCGTAAAGAGCGGCGCGGCTTTGAAGGTTTTGCCTTACCGTAAGGGGCTTATCAAGCAGGGAATTCTGAAAAACGACCCCCAGCCTTCTTGTTATCTTATCAAGCCCCTTTTCCGTGCTTTCCCCGCAAACGGTAACCTCGCCGCCGTCCTTTTTAAGCTGACCGCAGATTATCGAAATAGTGGTGGATTTTCCGGCACCGTTAACCCCCAAAAAGGCAAAAAACTCTCCCTTCCTCACCGAAAAGGACAGGTCGTTTACCGCCTTAATATCGCCGAAGGATTTGCTAAGATGCTCGATTTTTATAACCTCTTCGTTTTCCATTTTATCAACACCCTTCAAAAAGGTTTTTTCAGTTTGCTTATATTATGGAACGGCTTGTCGGAGGCTTCGATTTCCAAACAACTTTTTTACCCCGTTTTGTTTTTCCCGTTCCGCTAAAAGCATCGAAAATCAAATGCCAATCGGTCTATTGCATCGCGAAGAATCATTTCAGGGTCGTTTCCGTCGATGTCAAGACCCTGTGCGCTTACAAAACGCGCGTCGTCTATTTCAAAAAAGCTTTTGCAAAGTCCCTTTACATAGTCGAATCCGAAATTCATCTCTCCGATGTATCCGCCCGATGTGGTAACATAAATAAGCCTCTTGGCCTTACAAAGGGAGTGGGGCAGGCCGTCCTCTCCATAGCAAAAGGTCAGTCCGCAAACGCACACCGCCTCGAGATAGGCCTTTAAAACCGCCGGAAAGCTCAGATCCCAATAGGGCGCGGCGACAAGAAGGGTATCGGCCGACGAGAATTCCTTTGCAAGCTCAAAAAACGAGCCGTCAAAACCTGTGTTTCCGCCGTTTTCTCTTGTTTCAAGACCGCTTTTGTCAAGCGGAGCAACGGGAAAACGGGAAAGATCCCGCCGGGTAACATTTGCTTTAAACTCTTTTGTCAAAAGCTCTTTTTTACGAGTCGCTTCTTCACCGGCCGCTTTTTCCGCGATATATTGTTCCAAAGCCGCGTCGGCAAGTCTTTTTGTTCTCGACTTTTCCCTTAAACAGGCGTTTATAAAAAGAATTGTTTCCATTTTTATTTGCCTTTCGATAAAAATATTGCCGCAGTGTTTTTCCTTTTAAACAAGCGGAAGATTTCGTTGCCTTATACCGTTGATGCCAAGCGTTTAAAATGCGATCCGCCGACAGACCGACACCCGCTTCATACCGACATTCGGCGGTTCACCATTTAAGAACTTTTCTCAGCCCTTTTTAACGGTAAAGCTTCCGTCGGGTTCGATTTCCGCAGCCGAGCAATAGAAGGCCTTCGCGGCAAGCGCAAGGCTTACGGCGTCCCTTGCCGAGCAGGTCTCCACAGGGGAATGCATGGCAAGCTGAGCCACGCCGATGTCGGCCGTGCACAGCGACACCTGTCGGGTCGAAAGATTTCCGAGGGTACTGCCGCCTGCCACATCCGAATGATTGGTAAATACCTGAAAAGGAATGCCGTTTTGTTCCATTATCGTTTTAAATACCGCCGCCGAAAGTCCGTCGGTTGTGTATTTTTGATTGGCCGAATATTTCAAAAGTACGCCGTCCCCCATAATCGGCCGATTGGTGGGATCGGCCTTTTCCGGGTAATTCGGATGGAGAGCGTGGCCGTTGTCGGCCGAAAGAGCAAAGCTTTTTGAAAGGTCACGGTAAAGTCGTTCCCCGTCAAATCCCAAGGCGGAATTAATTCGTTTAAGGGTCAAAACGAGAAAGTCGGAAAGAGCGCCCTGGCGGGAGGAACTTCCCACCTCTTCGTTGTCAAAAAGGGTGTAAAGGCATATTCTGCTGTTGTTTTCGCTTTGCAAAAACCCGCGAAGTCCCGCATATGTGCAAAGCAGATCATCTATCCTCGGAGCCGACAAAAGCTCGTCCCCTTGCCCCCATACCTTAGCCTTTTCGGTGGGATAAAGAAACAGGTCAAAGGAAAGAATATCTTCTTTTTTTGCAGAAACCGCGTCGGCCAAAATTTCGTTCAGACAAAAATCCTTGCCAAGGGAAGCGAGAGGGCAAAGCTCCTTTTGAATTTTTGTTTTTTCATAAGCCTCTCCCGCCGACATCATATGAGGTGCAAGGCTCGGAATGCAAAGCATATCCTTGCCGAGGTTGACAAGATGCGCCTTGACCCCGTCCTTTTGTTTCACAAAGACCCTTCCCGAAACAGAAAGAGGTCGGTCAAACCAGCGGTACACAACCCCGCCGCCGTAAAATTCCACATTAAGAGTGGTGTATGCCTCCTCGCACACCCGCTCGGGGTGTTCCTTTATTTTAAAGGTGGGAGAATCTCCGTGACAGCAAAAAATATTGTAGCCGTTTGCCGATTCTTCCGGAATTTTAAAGGCAATAAGAGAGGAGCCGTTTCGGGAGACAAAATAGCCTTTCCCCCGCTCTGTTTTAAAGTCATCATTTTCAAAAAGCTCGGTAAAGCCCTTTTGTCTGAGCATGGCTTTAGCGTTTTCCGCGGCATGAAAGGGATCGGGGCTTTTGTCAATAAACTCGCAAAGCCCTTTCATCTCGGTGTCAAATTCAATTTTCCCCAAATTGATCCTCCCCTTTTCTTTGGCGCCGCAATTCCAAGCAAACGCAATAAATTACATTTTATTCATTTTATTATATTTTCTCCCTTTAGTCAAGCGGGGCTGAAATAAAAGTGTGATTTTTTTATGCGGCTGCATCGCAACACCTCGTTGACAGAGAATAAACCGTGTGATAAAATAGCAAAGGAACAAAAAGCGACACCGACCCGCCGCCGCAAGGGTCGCAAAGGAAACCTTAAAAAGAATTTCGCAGGGAGTGACGGCAACGATGACAGACGACCTTGAAAGGGCAAAATATTATGTTGAGCAGTGCGGTTACACATGCGCTCTTGTTAGGGGTAAAGATGTGTTCACCTCCTCCGACCGCGGCGTCATCCCTCTTTTAAAGCTTGTAGAAGCGGGCAAAAACGCCGAAGGCTTTTCGGCGGCCGACAAGGTGCTCGGGAAAGGCTCGGCATTTCTTTATATATTGCTCGGAGTTACCGAAATATACACCAAGATCATCAGCCGGTCTGCCCTCGAGGTTTTAAAATCCCACGGCGCAATGCTTTATTTTCAGGAATCGGTCAAAACCATAATGAACCGAAAGGCCGACGGACCCTGTCCCATAGAAGCCGCTCTTGAGGGAACAAACGACCCGAGAGAGGCGGTTGCAATTATAAAAAACACTTTACAAAAGCTAAAGGGTGAAAAAAATGAAAATTCTTGATATGCAAAAAGAAATACTAAAGCTTAAGGAGCAAAAGGACATATGTATCCTTGCCCACTCCTATCAGCGCAGAGAAATTACCGAGATTGCCGATTTCGTGGGAGACAGCTATGCTCTCGCCAAAAAGGCCGCCGCCGTTAAAAACAAAACGGTCATCATGTGCGGTGTGCGCTTTATGGCCGAAACGGTCAAGATCCTCTCCCCCGAAAAAACCGTTTTTCTTGCCAACAGGGACGCCGGCTGCCCCATGGCCGAGCAGATGGACAGAGAAATCATCGAACAGCTCAAGGAGATGTATCCCGGCTATGCGGTCGTCGCCTATATCAACACCACCGCCGAGCTTAAAACCGTTTGCGACGTCTGTGTGACCTCCTCCTCGGCCGTCAAGATCGTTACGGCCATGCCCGAAAAGGACATTCTTTTCATTCCCGATATAAACCTCGGCACATATATTAAAAATCAGCTCCCCGACAAGAATGTCAAGCTTGTACACGGCGGCTGCCCCACCCACGCAAAAATGGATGTAAGGGATGTGCAAAAGGCCAAGGCGGCTCATCCCAACGCCCTTTTCCTCGTCCACCCCGAATGTATTCCCGAGGTCGTGGCTCTTGCCGACTATGTGGGCTCCACCAGCGGAATTATGGAATATGCCAAAAACTCCGACGCGAAGGAATTCATCATCGGAACCGAGAACAGCATAACCGAGCATCTCGAATACGATTGCCCCGACAAGATGTTTTATCCCCTTTCAAAGGATCTTGTCTGCCATAACATGAAGATAACCACCCTTGCCGATCTGCTTCACTGCTGCAAGGGAGACGGAGAAGAAATCGTAATGGACGAGCAGACCCGCCTTGCGGCCAAAAAATGTATTGACAAAATGATAGAATACGGCGGTTGATATGTCAAAAAAAGCGCTTATTGCAATGAGCGGCGGGGTGGACAGCTCGGTGGCTGCCGCGCTGACCGTCGAGGCCGGCTACGACTGTATCGGCGTGACCATGAAGCTTTACGACAACGGCGACATTAATGTCTCAAGCGAAAAGGCCTGCTGCACCCTTTCGGACACCGAGGACGCCGCCGGCGTTTGCCGAAAGCTCGGCATCCCCTATCGGGTATTTAATTTTACCGATGATTTCGGGAAAGAGGTCATCGATCGTTTCATTGCGGCATACAAAAGGGGCGACACCCCCAATCCCTGCATCGACTGCAACCGTTTTATGAAATTTCAAAAGCTGTTTATGCGCGCCGAGCTTATCGAATGTGACAAGATAGTCACCGGTCATTACGCCCGCGTGGAATTCGACAGGCAAAGCGGAAAATACAAGCTTTTAAAGGCCAAAAATCTCCACAAGGATCAATCCTATGTGCTTTATTTTCTGAATCAGCGGCAGCTTGCCCGCACCGACTTTCCCCTCGGACGATTCGAAAGCAAGGAGCAGGTGCGCGCTCTCGCCGAAGAGCGCGGGTTTGTCAACGCAAAAAAGCACGACAGCCAGGACATCTGCTTTGTGCAAAACGAGTCCTACGGCGATTTCATCGAGCGATATGCCGGTCTTAAATTCCCCGAAGGGGATTTTGTGGACGAAAACGGCAACATTCTCGGCCGCCACAAGGGGCTTATCCGATATACGATAGGTCAGCGCAAGGGACTGGGGCTTTCACTGCCCGCACCCCTTTATGTCAAGGGGAAGGATACGGAGCACAATCGGGTGATACTCTCCCCCGAGGAAGGGCTTTACACAAAAACCGTTTTGGCAAACGACTTTAACTTTGTATCGGGAGAGCCCTTCTCTCAACCCGCAAGAGTTACCGCAAAGCCCCGCTACCGTGCCGAGGAAGCCCCCGCCACGGCCGAAGTGCTGCCCGACGGTACCGTGAAAATAGTTTTCGACGAGCCCCAGCGGGCGGTCACCACCGGTCAGGCCATCGTCCTTTACGACGGCGACGAGGTACTGGGCGGCGGAACCATAATATCGACCCGCTGATTCCGGAAGGGACTGAAAACTCAAAAAACCGTAATGGGTTTTTGTCGGTCGTTGTTTTCCGGGCTTTTTCGGTGTCCTTTAAGCTCTCCTTCAAAAAAATATTTAAAAAATTAATTTTAATAGTGATTTTTTCGAAAAAGTGTGATATAATTATTCGGCTGAAGAATTTCACCCGAAAAAAATCACAACATCCGCCCGTAGCGAAGCTGGATATCGCAGCAGATTCCGATTCTGAAGGCCGGGGGTTCGAATCCCTCCGGGCGGGCCAAAAATCCCGTTCATGTAAGTGAACGGGATTTTTACTTCTTACCTCTTCACTCTTACTTCAAAATAAAATCCACGGCGGGATTTTTAAGAAGTAATAAGTAAAAAGTAATAGGTAATAAGTTAGGTGTGCCTACGGCACGAATTATAATGCAGAAATCGAAAGCGGCTATTATAACAATCATGATGTTTTAGAAACCTGTGTTGAAGTAAAAAATTGCTTATTTCTTCAATAAACACATCAAAAAGTAAATTAAATAAACTGCGGAAACTGTGTCAATCCGCATCAATAGACAAAGCTTTGATTTTGTGCTGTTTTTATTTTGCCAAATGCGAACAACGTGCAATACGGTCATGCCGAAAAACACATTATACCTATTCGTTGCGTAATCACAGTCAAGAGCCTCGACATGCAAAAAGCATAGTTGAGGCTCTTTTTTTCGGCTTTATTATTAAAACAAAATTGTGCCGTTTTGTCATGCAGCCGCAAAAAGAAGCGACCGTTGCGAAGGCGGGAGCCGCATGTGTTTTATGCGGCGGTTAACCGACATTTTTTTATGGGATGCCCTCAGTCGAGTATTCTTCCGTCGGTGGAAATTGTCACCACCTGCCACGGAATGAACTTTCCGCTTTTCTGCAATGCGGCCTTGGCCGCCTGCTCAAGCCCTCCGCAGCAAGGTACCTCCATACGGACGACTGTCACGCTTTTGACATCGTTGTCGCGGATTATCTCGGTCAGCTTTTCCGAATAATCCACGCCGTCGAGCTTGGGACAGCCCACAAGGGTGATATGCCCCCTTATAAACCGCTCGTGGAAGGAGGCGTAGGCATAGGCGGTACAGTCGGCGGCGATAAGCAGCTTTGCGCCGTCAAAATAGGGGGCATTTGTCGGAACAAGCTTTATCTGCACAGGCCACTGGGACAGTCGGCTGACCGCTTCCCCGCGGGGCGTCTCGTCCCGGTCGGCTTGCCCGTGTTCTATCTTTCGCGATTGTGTGCCGGGGCATCCGCAGGGCAGTGTCATTCCCTCCTTTTGCATCTTTCCCCGCATTTTCTTGCGCTTATTTTCCAAAACGGCATTTTCGTCATATACTGCGGCCTCCCGCTCCACAAAGGTAATTGCTCCCGTGGGACAGGCGGGCAGGCAGTCGCCGAGACCGTCGCAGTAATCGTCGCGCATAAGCTTTGCCTTACCGTTTTCCATGGCAATGGCTCCCTCATGGCAGGCTGCGGCGCATGCTCCGCAGCCGTTGCATTTTTGCTCATCAATTTCGATAATTCGTCTTTTCATTTTAATACCTCCTTGATTTTTCGTTCTTATTATAATATAATAAATTCAATAAATCGGTTGAATTTTCAACATAAGAGGGTTTTTATGAAAAAATATTTTACGGTCATTCGTTCCTCGCGGCTTTTCTCGGGCATCTCGGAAAACGAGCTTGAAGCCATGCTGTCATGTCTTGACGCCAAGGATCGGAGCTTTCCCAAGGGCGCGTTTATTTTGCGGGTCGGGGATCGGGCGGAATCGATAGGCCTCGTGCTGTCGGGAAGCGTTCTTGTAATACAGGAGGACATCTGGGGAAATCGAAACATTCTTTCAAAGGCCGGCGCAGGACAGTCTTTTGCCGCCGCATATGCCTGCGCCCCCGGCTCGGCGCTGAATGTAAGCGTAGTCGCCGAAACGCCGGTCACCGTGATGTTTGTTAATGTGAAGCGGGTGCTTAACATGTGCCCGTCGGCCTGCCTGCATCACAGCCGCATCGTTCGGAACCTGCTGGGCGAGCTTGCCGAAAAAAACCTGCGTTTCGGAGAAAAGCTTACCCACATGGGACAGCGCACTACCCGTGCAAAGCTTATGTCCTATCTTTCGGCCGTGTCGCAGCGCCTCGGAAAATATGAGTTTGACATCCCCTTTTCGCGGCAACAGCTTGCCGATTACCTTGCGGTCGAGCGCAGCGGGCTGTCGGCGGAGCTTGGAAAAATGCGCGACGAAGGCCTTCTTGACTTTCATAAAAATCATTTTATTTTAAAGCTGTAACGAATCTTTAAAAAATCCCGCCGAAAAACGGCCGTCAGAACATGCGGGGCAAGAGAAAAACACCAAGAAAAGCTTGCAGAGATGATCAAGCAAAAGAACGCGGAAATCGCCTCTGAAAAAGAACGGCTTAAATCGGGGCGAACGGTAAGGTAATTATTCAGACAACCGCCACAGGAAAATCTGTGGCGGTTGCTCGTTTAGCTTTCAAATTTTGCGCCGCTGTAAACAAAGAAAAAGGAATTTTCAGTCCACATTTGATTATGTGGTCGGGAAATATGATTTTTCAAGAAATGGCGGTAAAACACCTAAATAAGCATAAAAAATGACCGAAAGTGGAGATTAACCCTGCTTTCGGTCAAAATTTTGGTCGGAGTGAAGGGACTCGAACCCCCGGCATCCTGCTCCCAAACGGACCTATGAA
>CAKSPR010000005.1 GCA_934486455.1 uncultured Eubacteriales bacterium | reverse complement strand
GCCCCTTTCTTCAAAGCGGCAAACAAGGCTTTGCTGTTTTGAAGAGAGAGTTTGAGATAACAGGAGCTTTACAATGAACGACAGAGAAAAAGAAAACAGGGAGTATGAAGAATTCCTGAAAGCCTTTGGAGGCAGATACGGTACCGAACATGAACCAACCGAAGCCGCCGAATCGACCCTGCCGCAGGAAGCAGAGCAGAATGAGCCGCAGGAAAAAAGCAAGGACGGTCTCGTTCCGAAAAAAAGCGCAACCGATAACGAAAAAGGCCGCACAAACGGCTCACAGCCCTCGAGGGCGCAGGCAGAGTATTCTCCAAGGTCGTCCCGCAAACCTTCCGAAAAGACGCACGGACGGCGTAAGACAATAGGGCTGATATGTGCGGCGATTGCCGTAATTATAGCAGCCGCTGTTTTAATTGCCCGTTTCGGCGGCACCGACGCATTAAAAGGAACATGGGATCTTGACGGCGTTACGGTATATGAATTTGACGGCAAAGGCACAGGCTCGCTGAACCTGCCGAGCAACAGCTACGCTTTTACCTACGAGATAAAGGACGGCACCCTTTCGATAGATTTCGAAAGCGAAGCCGCCCGGGATAAGACATACACCTTTAGAGCAGATAAAAACAAACTCACGCTGACCGACGGCGAAGGAACCGACTCCAAAACCTTCGAGCTGACAAAGCAGAAGGATTAACAAACCGCCGTACCGTTTTGAAAAGCATCAAAGGCGATGAGACAGGGCTTGACTGATAAAACAATGAAATAAGCTGTATGTAAAGACGTTTGTAAATCCGAAGAAGCTTTGGTGCATATTGCTTCTTCGGATTTGTTCTTATGACCTTTTTGTCATTTTAGTGCTCAATTCGCCTGTTTTGGTTAGGGAGAGCTAATTTCAACAACAGAATGATTAGCATGAGCTAACTTATTGTAAAATCTGCCGAAAATAATTTTTCTCTTAAAAATGCGTTGACAAAAGGCGAAAAGAGAGATATTATAGCAATAGGTTAGCAAAAGCTAACCCAAGTTTTGCTGTCTGTTTTTAAATTCTGCTTATTGAAGGAAGATGTTTTAAAATGATGCCTTTGTGTTTGGCAAATCCCGGAGAAGATAATGTTATAAAGAAAATCGGCGGTTCTCCCGAGGTCAAGAAGCATCTTGAAAATTTAGGCTTTGTGGTAGGCGGAAATGTTAAAATCGTGAACACACTGGGCGGAAATGTTATTGTCAATGTTAAGGAAGCCCGGGTGGCAATAAGTGAAGAAATGGCAAGAAAAATAATGATCTGACCTTTTGTTGTTGTTTTTGCCAAAATAAATAAAGGGGGACAAAGAGAATGAAAACCTTGAAAGAGGCGAAGATAGGAGAAACCGTATCGGTCGTGAAGCTTCACGGCGAAGGCGCGGTAAAGCGCCGCATCATGGATATGGGTATCACCCGCGGTGTTGAAGTGCATGTTCGCAAGGTTGCGCCGCTGGGCGATCCCATTGAGGTAACCGTTCGGGGCTATGAGCTTTCACTGCGTAAAGCCGATGCCGAAATGATTGAGATTAAATAAAATTTCAGATTTTCGGAAACCGGCATTTTTTGAATGTATGGGTTAGCCCAAACTAACCTTGGAAAGAGAGGAAATGTACCAATGAACCTTAAAATTGCGCTGGCAGGAAATCCTAACTGCGGTAAAACCACGCTGTTTAACGCGCTTACGGGCTCTAACCAGTTTGTAGGTAACTGGCCCGGCGTTACGGTGGAAAAAAAGGAAGGCAAGCTTAAAAAGCACGACGGCGTTATCGTCACCGATCTTCCCGGAATTTATTCGCTGTCTCCTTACACCCTTGAAGAGGTGGTTGCGAGAAATTACCTTATTGATGAAAAACCCGATGTCATTCTTAACATAATCGACGGAACAA
Source organism: uncultured Eubacteriales bacterium (assembly GCA_934486455.1). Lineage (GTDB taxonomy): Bacteria > Bacillota > Clostridia > Oscillospirales > Acutalibacteraceae > UMGS1484. The sequence goes on along the minus strand of CAKSPR010000005.1, from coordinate 51,358 downwards.
ACCTTGAAAGAAACCTCTATCTCACCACGCAGCTCGTTGAGCTCGGAATCCCCGTTGTTATCGCCATCAACATGATGGATGTTGTTAAAAAGAACGGCGACAAGATAAATACCGATGAGCTTTCCAGACAGCTCGGCTGCGAGATAATCGAGATCTCGGCTTTAAAGGGAACAGGCATTATGGAGGCCGCAGAAGCCGCCATAAAGGCCGCCACAGAGACCACCACCGTTCCGAAGCACACCTTTTCGGGATGTGTTGAACACACCATCGCTCACATTGAGGAGGCCGTTCTGCACGATATGCCCGAAAAACAGCAGAGATGGTATGCAATTAAAATTTTCGAGGGTGATGAAAAAGTGCTGTCCCGCCTTAACATCCCCGAGGACACCCTTTCCCACATAAGGGACGACATCAGCGCCGCAGAAGAGGAGCTTGACGACGACGCCGAAAGCATCATCACCAACGAAAGATACATATACATTGCTTCGATAATCAAGGCCTGCTACAAAAAGAAAAATGCAGGAAGCCTTTCCACCTCCGATAAGATTGATAAGGTTGTTACCAACCGCTGGCTGGGACTTCCCATTTTCGCAGTGGTCATGTTCCTTGTTTACTACATCTCCATGGTAACCGTCGGCTCGGCGGCCACCGATTGGGCCAACGACGGACTGTTCGGAGACGGCTGGCATCTTTTCGGAATAGGCGAATCGGCCTACACCGAGAAGTCGGATGAATATACCTCCGCCATGCAGGCTGTCGACGCCTTCCTCGGCGAGGATATTGATGTTGAAGCCGAGGATTTCGATGCCGACGCCGCCATGACAAAAATCAACGAGCTCAAGCCCGAGGCTAAGACCGCCACCGTTGATGTGGAGGACGAAGAAACTCTTGCGGTTAACACAATGACGGCATATTACGACGAAATTCCCGACGGCGCAGACGAAGAAACCACCGTGGGAATGACCTTTACCGACGCCAAGAAATATCTGGCTGAAAACGGCTTTGACGCTCCCGATCCTGCCGACGACGGCGTGTGGGTGCCCGGTGTTCCCGTGCTTGTGGGCAACGCTCTTGAAGCCGCAAATGCCGCTCCCTGTGTCAGCGGACTTGTCCTCGACGGTATTGTCGCCGGTGTCGGCGCCGTTCTGGGATTTGTTCCCCAGATGCTCGTTCTCTTCCTGCTTCTCGCATTCCTCGAGGCCTGCGGTTATATGTCCCGTATCGCATTTGTGCTTGACCGTGTTTTCCGTAAATTCGGCCTTTCGGGTAAATCCTTTATTCCCATGCTCATCGGTACCGGCTGCGGTATCCCCGGAATCATGGCCTCGCGTACCATTGAAAACGAGCGCGACCGCCGTATGACCATTATGACCACCACCTTCATCCCCTGCGGCGCAAAGGTGCCCTTTATCGCCATGATCGCCGGCGCACTGTTCGGCGGCTCGGCATGGGTTTCGACCTCTGCATACTTCATCGGTATGGCGGCCATAATAGTTTCGGGTATTATGCTTAAAAAGACCAGGATGTTCGCCGGTGATCCCGCTCCCTTTGTTATGGAGCTTCCCGCTTACCATCTTCCCACCGTCGGAAATGTTCTCCGCTCCATGTGGGAGCGCGGCTGGTCCTTTATCAAAAAGGCCGGCACCATCATTCTTCTTTCGACCATCGTTGTTTGGTTCACCACCTACTTCGGATGGGTAGACGGTACCTTCAAAATGCTCGAGGAGGATCAGATCGACTCCTCCATTCTTGCCGCTGTCGGCGGAGCAATAGCCTGGATATTCAAGCCCCTGGGCTTCGGAACATGGCAGGCCGCCGTTGCTTCCATCACCGGTCTTGTGGCCAAGGAAAACATCGTCGGAACAATGGGCATCCTTTATGGCGGCTCGGGCGATGTTTACGGAACTCTGGCCGGCGTATTTACCGGAATTACCGGATACTCCTTCCTCGTATTCAACCTCCTTTGCGCCCCCTGCTTCGCCGCTATCGGTGCAATGAAGAGAGAGATGAACAACGCCAAGTGGACATGGTTTGCAATCGGCTATCAGTGCGGATTTGCTTATGTCGTTGCTCTTATGATCAACCAGTTCGGCGGACTGTTCACCGGACACATCAATGTGATCGGACTTATATTTGCTCTTGCGGCCTTTGCCTTCATCATCTACATGCTTGTTAAGCCCTACAAGGAGGCCACCAAGCTTACCAAGAGCGTCAGAGTATAAACCCTGCAAAAAAAGCTTATCCTAAGCCTTTAAAGTGTCTTTAGAAAGGAGCCGTATAAATGCTTGCGACGATTTTAATATCTCTTGCCCTTGCCGCGGTTGTTGCCGCCATCATTGTTAAACTTGTGAGGGATAAAAAAGCGGGAAAATCCTCCTGCGGTTGCAATTGCAGCTGTTGCGCCCTGAGCGGTACCTGCCACGGACACGACCACGATCATAACGACCATGATCATAACGATCACGACCGTTCGGATCATCACGACCGCGATCACGGTCATCATCATTAAAAGAAGGGCGCGGGATACTGTAAAAGGTTTCCCGCGCCTTTTCAATTGAAAAACTTCTTAAAGAGGTGCAGAAAATGACTCAAACGGTACTTAAAATCGAAGGAATGGCCTGCGGAATGTGCGAAAGCCACATAAACGACGCCATAAGAAATAACTTCAGTGTTAAAAAGGTTAAATCGTCCCACAAAAAGGGCGAGACGGTTATTAAGTCGGAGCAGCCTCTCGACGCCGAAAAGCTTAAAAGTGTCATTGCCGACACAGGCTATACCCTCGTTTCAGTAGAATAGCTTTATGAGCGGGCGCAAAACCGCCGCGCAAACCGCTGCGCAAAACCGCCGTGCAAAACCGCAGCGCGTCTTAAAAAAATCCGACAGCAGTCTTTTTAAAAGACCTACCGTCGGATTTTTAAATTCATATTATGGCGCGGCTTCGGCGATAAAACAAGCTTTAAGGGCGGGGTAAGTCCGCTTTAAGCCAGGCCTTTTGCATCAGGGAAAAATCTTGATTTCGCTGGTCTCGACCCAGGGAATAAAATTATCCTTATCGCAGAAATTGTCGATAAATTCAAATCTCACGAATTTCGCAATAACGGGGCTGTCGAGAACAATATCTTCCCAGCCGAATTCCTTTTTAAGATCAACCGATTTAACAAGCTTCCAGTCGGCCGATTCGATGTCGTCGTCCTTTCGACGGATTTTTTTCGGAAGGTCGCTGTTGCTGACATATATATTGAGGTGACGGGCAAGCTCCTCGGGGACGCTGATGTCCACACCGACATTTTTGTACAGCTTGACCTTTCCGATCTCCTGATGCTCGTCAAAAAAGCTGAGAATCAGGTTGTTTTTAGGCTCGGGCAGATTTTCCACACAGGCACCGTAGGTTCCTCCGTTGCGCTCGTGGTCGTCGCTGATGACATTACAAACCCAAAAAGTGGGGTCGGATTCGGTTACCGTGGCCCATTCAATGCGGGTGTAATAGGATCCGTCCCTCCGCACGCCTATAGGCAGCATATTTGTTTCCATAAAATTACCTCCTTAAAGGTTTTTCTCATAGAGAAGTATACCACCTTTAGGAGGCTTTGTCAATAACAACCAAAAAAATATTTTATTGATTTGCTAAATTGGCTAAAATATCATATAAAACTGTTACTTTAGACCGATTTAAGATAAACCACAGCCTTTTGTCGGCTGTATCGGATTATATTAAAGGGTCGAGGCGATATTTTGAAATTTTGCTTTCGCGGTTTCAATCTTCTGCTGCTCGGCGGCGGGGGTCATATACCAGCCTCTCGAGTGCATTTCCTCAAATACATCGGCCTGGATGTCGTGCTCCTCGTGAAGAATGCACATGGCGTCGTCACGGAGCTTCTTTCCGGCACATTCGTTGGCGAAGGTGTTATAGTTGGAAGTTACGAGCTTTTGGTCGGAAAGCACATCCGAAAGCATTTCTTTTTCGGGCATAAAGGGCTTGTCGTTCATTTTTCTTTTCCTCCTTGATTATTTACTTTTCGGTTTAACGGGTTGTTTTAACAGGTTGCCTGTCGATTTAAAATTAATTAATCGTTCGGTTGATTTTTCGGTTTGCCGGGCATTTGATCGGGCATTCGGGCGGCCGATAAACCGCCCTGTTGTCCGTGCTCAGGGAACATATCAGTTAAGATAGGTCATGAGACGGTCGAAATGTTCCTTGTGCTTGGCCGAAATTTGCTCGCATTTTCCCTTTAAAGCGGGATCGGTTGTGTTTTCGGCAACGGCACGGAATTTCTTAACAAGCAGTGATTCTGCGTTGAGCTGATCCTCAAGAAAGGACAGCTCCTTTTCGGTCAGGTTGGCCATTTTTCATTACCTCTTTTCAAAAAACAGATTAGATTGCCCGAGTGTCACGGCTTTCCGAAAAAGGTGCTTGGCATTGGCGGAAAAACCGTTTTTGTCGGGTACAAAATTTATTTTTCACCCAATCGTTAAAAATATTCGGTCCTTTGCGGCACTTGATAAATTTGCATTTTGATAGTATAATAAACATAATGCCCGATAGGATATTTTCCCCCGATGAAAAAACATTCTTCACAAGGCGGCACAAAAATCAAAAACACAGAAGGTAATTTATGCTTGAATTTAAAGATATAACCTTAAACGATAAATCTTTTCTGGAAAACAAATTTAAAGAATACGGATTTCCCGTTTCGGACAACTGCTTCGGAGGGCTTTTTATATGGCAGCCGGCCTTTAAAAGCCAGTTCGCGGTTTATAATGATACCCTTATTTTGCGGGGCTCGGTGGACAATAAATATTTTTACCAATCTCCCATCGGGGAAAATGTCAGCTCGGCAGTAGAGCTTCTTATTGACACCGTGGGAAAAGAGCTGTTTTTCTCCGGACTTTGCCCGACCGAAAAGGATTTTTTGCAAAAGAACTTTGACGGCAAATTTGAATTTAAAAACAACCGCGACAACAGCGAATATGTCTACGACAGGGCGGCTCTTTGCACCTTTGCGGGTAAAAAATATCAGCAAAAGCGCAATCACATCAATAAATTTCTGCGGCTTTACGGTGCACCCGAGGTTGTCGCCTTAAACGGGAAAAACATTTCCCTCATATCCGATACCGAGCATTTATGGCTTAGTGAGCATAACGAAAAGGACCCGAGAATAATCCACGAGAACACCGCCCTTAAGCGTGCTCTTGAACATTTCGACGAGCTTGGTTTAATTGGCACGGCGGTCAGAATAAACGGCGAGACTGTGGCCTTCGGAATAGGGGAAAAGCTGGCGGATGACACGGTTATCGAGCATTTTGAAAAGGCAAGCAGAGAAATGGACGGTTGCTACGCCGTGATGATACAGGAATTTGCAAGGTCTCTCGGGGACGAGGTCAAATACATCAACCGCGAGGAGGACATGGGGCTTGAGGGACTGAGAAAGTCAAAACTGAGCCTTAAACCTGCCTTTATGGAGGAAAAATATGACGCAGTATTTGTCGGATAGGGAGCAGCTCATAGCCCTCTGGAGAGAGGCCTTCGGCGACAGCAGGGAAGATGTTGAGGCCTTTTTAAAAAATCTTTTTTCAAAAGATAATTATTTTTGTAAAAAAATCGGACAAAGCGTCGTTTCCCAAACCTTCACCCTTCCGGTAAGGCTTTATTCGGCCGAAAAAGTTTTTAAGGGATGGTATTTTTGCTGCGCCGCCACCGATAAAGCCGGCCGCGGAAAGGGTTATATGGGCGAGCTGATTAATCTCGTCAAACAGACGGCCGACAAAAAAGGTCTTGACTTTGTGGCGCTCATTCCCGCAAGCAGGTCGCTTTTCGGATTTTATTCCCGCTTTGGCTTTGAGGAGTTTTTCTTTTGCGACAGCGTTGGTGTAAGCGGTAAAAAAACGAGCGTAAACGGAGCGGGGAGGCACTTTGATTTTGTCAAAACAAACGATGCCGACGAGCTTTTTAAGCTTCAAAATGCCGCCATAACGGCAAACGGACAGACAGACGGAACGGTTTTAAAGAGCAAAGAAATCTTTTCATACCTTATTGATGATGCCGGGCTTTCGGGATATGACATATATACCGTAAGGCGGGGGAAGGAAAGCCTCGGATATATCTTTTACGATCCAAAAGAGGGTCTTGTAAGAGAGGCGCTTTTAAAGGAAGACCGCGCGGATGTGCTTGCGGAATTTGCGGAGGAAATTGCCCGAAAGGACATAACGGTCAGAAGCAAGGCAAGAGGCTTTGAAAATCCAAAGGGGATGATTTATACGACAAATCCTTTGGTAAAACGGCTTAAAACCGACTTTCCCTTTATAAACAATATGCTCGAAAGCTGAAAGAAAAAGTCCTTTAAAAGGGAGGACAGAGGCCGACGGCGCTAAAAATCCGAAAAGCCTCAAAAAACCGAAAAAACCGAAAAAGAAAAACCGACAGCGCTGAAATGTGCAGGCTGTCGGTTTTGTTGTTGTAAAGTTTTATGATGCTTTTAATTGCATCGGGCAATTTTTTCAGTCGCCGTCAGGATTATTTCATCATCTGAAGTCTGTGCTTTTTGGCTGCGATGAGACGGTCAACAAAAATATCCGCCACCACCTTTGAGCCGATGGGGTTGGGTTTCGGAGACATCATTCCGTGGAAATCGCTGCCGCCGGTCATGCAAAGGTCATATTTCTTGGCAATTTCAATGAGCTTGTCGGTTTGCTCCTCGTTAGCACTGTCGTGCCATACCTCAATGCCGTCAAGTCCGAGACCCGCAAGCTCGGGGATAAGCTCCACCGAATCATAGAGCCATGGGTGAGCCATAACCGCAAGGCCGCCGGCCTCGTGTATCTGGGTCATGACATCTCTGACATCGGGGAAATCCTTTTTAACAACAGCTACGCCGTCCTTACCGAAAAGGCGTTCGTAAAGCTCGCCGTAAATGGTGGTGGTGTATCCGGCCTCCATAAGCGCCATCATAATGTGCTGCTTATATATGTTTGTGCTTCCCTGTATCCAGCGTTTAATGATTCCCACCGGAAGGGGATAGCGCTTCATGACCTCGGCGGCCATTTTTTGTCCAGCGGCCTTCCTGCGATTCGAAATGTCCCGGCAAAGCCCCTGAAGGCGGTCGGGAAATTCAGGCAGATAGCAAAGAAGGTGTACCTTTCTGTCGGTTTCGGGGTTCTTACAGGAAAATTCAACGCCGGGTATAACATTTATTCCGGCTCTCTGGCCGAGCATCTTGGCTCTCATTGCCCCCGCAAGAGTATCGTGGTCTGTAACTGCAATGGTTTTAAGTCCTGCGTTTTTTGCAAGGGCAACCAATTCTTCAAGACTCACTGAACCGTCGGATAGCTTGGTGTGGCAGTGCAAGTCTCCGGGCATAATATCACTCCGTATCTTTTTCATTTAACTTTATATTATTTCTACTCTATAATACCACAAAATCCTCTTTTTTTCAATGCAAAAAAAAGAAAAACACAAACTTTTTTTGAATACCGTCGGGAAAAAAGGTGAATATATCAAGGAAACAACAGGTTAACATAAAATTTTATAACAATATGCATATACAAGAAGTATTCAACAATTTCAACAGAGTTTTCAACATTAAAAAAACCCTTAAAAAATCGGCATTGCAGAGATAAATGGTATAAATTGGGACGGCTTTGCATTCAAAATACATCAAAATGAAATATAATAAAATCAGTTCACATAATAGCATTTTAAGGTCAACATAAAATCGCGTGATATTACTGATTGTATAGCAAAATGCAGTAAAAAAGCAAATTTAACAAAACAATTTGTATATTCTTCTTCAAAAAGAAAAGAATTCGATTGAAATTTTACATTCAAACAAATTCTTTGTATGAAAACATATTAAAAGGGTAGACGATATTTTTAAGGACGGCAGCAAAGCGTTTTTATCAGTCTTCCGTTGACCTTATAAGATCGGCAAAAACAATGTCGACCGCCTTTAAAAGGTTTTCGGGAGACATTTCCACCTGACTTCCAACGCGGCCGCCGCTGAAATAAATTGTGTCAAGCTGCTTTGCCGTTTGGTGGGCAAAGGTTTTAAACTGCTTTTTCATTCCGATGGGTGAACAGCCTCCGTGAATATATCCTGTCAGGGGCAAAAGCTCCTTGGATTTTATCATTGCGACAGATTTTTCTTTGGCCGCCGAGGCCGCTTTTTTAAGGTCAAGCTCCTCGTCGACAGGTATCATAAAAACAAAGTGCTGTCCGCTTTTTCCCACCGTCACAAGGGTTTTAAAGACCTTTTCGTGGTTTTCTCCCATGGCGTCGGCCACATCCGAGCCGCTTACCACCCCTTCGTAGTAATGCTCCTTAAAGGGAAGCTTAAGCTGAGTCAGCTTTCTCATAACATTGGTTTTTTCACTTGCCATATTTATCACCCACAGACATTATAATACCGTGTAAGAATTTTTGCAAGGGAGCGTTTGAGACATATAAGGGATTATATAACGGTCGGCGCAAAGAAAACCCGCCTGTCTTATGTACAAGGCGGGCTTTTTAAAAAAATCTTATTGATGGATGCACATTCCGAGAGCGTCGTCCGCCGCTTCCATAACCATTTCCGAAACGGTGGGATGGGGATGGATGGTGGAGGCAAGCTCGTGAACGGTGGATTCAAGCTTTATTGCAACGGCAATTTCCGAAATCATGTCGGTTGCATGCTCACAGCAGATCTGCCCGCCGAGAATTTCTCCCGTGTCGGCGTCGGTCACAAGCTTAACAAAGCCCTCTGCCGCGCCCATACTGAGCAGCTTTCCGTTGCCGGCGGCGTTAAACCGTCCGACCTTGACGTTAATTCCGGCGTCCTTGGCCTTTTGCTCGGTAAGACCCACCGAGGCAACCTCGGGATGGGTGTAAATGCAGCCCGGTACAAGGTCGAAATCGCAGGCGAGATTTTTACCCTTTGCGATGTTTTCGGCTACGATCTTGCCCTGCTCGGATGCGGCGTGGGCAAGCATGGATTTCCCGTTTACATCTCCGATGGCGTAGATGTGGGGAACATTTGTACAGCAGCGGTCGTCAACCGTGATAAATCCGCGTTCGGTGTTGACTCCTGCGGCCTTTAAGTTAAGACCTTCGGTATTTGCACGGCGGCCTGCGGCAACAACCACCAGATCGGCCGTCTCTTCAAAGCTCTTGTCGCCCGTTTTAAGCTCCACAAGAGCCTTTTTGCCCTTTTTCTTAACGGCCATAACAAAAGTGCCGGTAAAGAATTTAACGCCCTTTTTCTCAAGGCCGCTTTTTGCGAAATCGGCAACCTCACGATCCATGTTGGGAAGCACGCCGGGGGTGGCTTCCACAACGGTGACCTCGCTTTCGAATTCCGAAAGCACGGTGGCAAATTCAAGACCGATTACGCCTCCGCCGACGATAAGCACCTTTTTGGGAAGATTTTTAAGCTCTAAAAATCCGTCGCTGTTAACGAGGGGAGCGCCCTCCTCCACCTTAAAGGGGTTGGGAGCGGGCACCGAGCCGGTGGCAATTATAAGATTTTTAAATGTGATGGTTTCGTTTCCCGCCTTGACCGTGTGGTCGTTCAAAAGCTCGCCGTTTGCAAATTTAACATCGCAACCGCTCTTTTTAAGAAGGTATTCGACCCCTCCGCGAAGCTTTTTAGAGGTGGCTTCCTTGTGATCGTAGCACTTCGAATAGTCGAAATCCTTAACATCGAGGTTAACGCCGAAGTTTTTTGCGGTCTTTGCCTCTTTGTAAAGCTCGGAGCAGTGAAGCAGAGCCTTTGTGGGGATGCATCCGCGGTTTAAGCAGGTTCCTCCGCACTTATCCTTTTCGATGAGCACGGTTTTCTTGCCCAGCTTTGCGCCGGCTATTGCGGCAACATATCCGCCGGGGCCTCCGCCGATGACTGCAACATCATATTCCATTTATGTTCAGACCTTTCATTATAAGTGTTGTGGCAAAATTGCGCCCGACGGTTTTTGTCGGGCGCTTTGCAACAAATCAGTCCTCGTCAACGGTCTTGAAGGATTTGCCCCACTGCTTCATACGATCCTCGTATGCGTCGTTGTAGCGATAATCTCTCCAGAAGGTAAGAATGTGCATGTCGGTGTCGCTTTCGCTGTTGTCGAGGGCGTGGAAAACGCCTGCGGGAATAAAGATGACCTGGTTGCCTTCGATGTCGACGATCTCGTCGTCCAGCTTGAGCTTGCCCTTACCGTCGAGGATGTAGTAGATCTCGTCCTCTTCGTGAGCTGCGCCGCCCAGAGCCTTGTGAGCCTTAACGGTGCCGTGGTTGATCTGGATAACATTGTCGCGGCCGGTGATAACATGGTCGAGAATCATTCTGGATTCGTAGGAATCTCCGTAGATAAGGGGTTTAACGCGGTCAACTTTTACTTGAAGGGGAGGCAGTTTTTTCATAATAAATCTTTCCTTTCGATTGCGGACGGAAAAGGCTCGGCTTTTGCGGCCTTGTTCTTTGCCGTCCTTGTTCTTAATGCTTTTATTGTTCGGCTTGGCCGATAGATCCGTTAATTACCGACAGCCGAATATGTAAGAAGCTTCGGCCTTATCGGCTCGGATGATAAACTAAACGATCATGAGGTAGGGATTTTCAAGCAGCTCCTTAACTCTGCTTAAAAACTGTGCGGCGGGGGCGCCGTCGATGACCCTGTGGTCATAGGTCAGAACCAGGTTCATTATGGGACGGACAACTATCTGACCGTCGCGCACAACGGGAGTGTCGGTCATTGCGCCGACGGCAAGAATTCCAACCTGCGGGGGATTGACAATGGCGGTGAACTCGTCGATTCCGAACATTCCGAGGTTACTTACGGTAAATGTACCGCCCGAATAATCCTCTTTCTTGAGTCCGCCGGCCTTGGTCTTTGCAATGAGGCGGGCCGATTCGTCGTGAATCTCGCCGAGGGTCATGTTCTGCACGTCGCGGACGGTGGGAACGATAAGTCCGTTGTCCACCGCAACGGCAATGCCGATGTTAACGCTGCCCTTTTCGGTTATCTTTCCGTCCTCAACAAGGGCATTCATACGGGGATGCTCCTGAAGGGCGCGGCCGAGAGCCATAATGATGATGTCGTTGAAGGAAACCTTCTTTTCGGCCTTCTTGAAGGCGGCGCGGATGAGCTTTGCCTGGCTCATATCGACGGCAACCTTGTGATAGGCGTGAGCCATCGACTGTACGCTGTTCATCATATTGTCGGCAATGACCTTTCTCATGCCGGAAATGGGAATGACCTTGTCCTCTCTCGAAAGGTTTGCATCGCCCGAGAGAATGTCGTGCTTAACAATCTTTCCGTTTTCGCCCGTGCCGATGACGGTGGTTACGGAAACGCCCTTTCTTGCGGCGATGGCCTTTGCAACAGGGCTTGCCTTAACGGCCGCGGCGGCAAGAACGTCGCGCTCGATAATAAGACCCGAGGGGCCTGTGCCCTTAACGGTTTTATAGTCGAGATTTTTGCGCTCGGCCGTCATTTTTGCACGGGGAGTGACAAAAATTCTGCCTCCCTCAAGGGCAATGGGGGTAACGTCGTCGGCGACGGGTGCGGCAGGAGCGGCCTTTGCGGCGGGCGCGGGTGCAGGTGCGGCGGGTGCGGGAGCAGGCTCGGGCTTCTTTTCTTCCTTCTTGGGAAGAAGGTCGGTAAAGTCCTCGCCCTTTTTACCCACAATGGCTATGGTCTCGGTAATGGGAACGGTCTCGTCCTCTTTGGCAACCAGTTTAAGCACTTCGCCGGCGGCGGTGCTGTCGATCTGAATGGTGTTTTTGTCGGTTTCCATTTCGAAAAGGGGCTGACCGATTTCCACCTTGTCGCCTTCCTTAACAAGCCACTTGGTAATGGTGCCCTCGGTCATTTGCAGACCTTGCTTGGGCATAATTATTTTTTCAGCCATAAAAAGTCTTTCCTTTCCGAATTATTTATAAAGGGTGCGTTTAACGGCGTTTATAATGTCTTCGGGCTGAGGAACAACGGCGTTTTCAAGGCCGAGGTTGAAGGGCAGGGGGCACTGCTTTGCACCGAGGCGCTCGATAGGGGCGTCAAGGTAGCAGAAGGCCTGCTCGTAAAGCTGGGAAGAAATTTCGGCGCCTACGCCGCAGGTGCGGTGAGCCTCGTGAACAACAACGCATCTGCCGGTCTTTTTGACCGAGCTTGAAAGCAGGTCAATGTCCAGCGGAACCAGGGTACGGGGGTCGATGACCTCGCACTCGATGCCCTCCTTGGCAAGCTCTTCGGCGGCGTCGAGAGATTTTTTAACATAGGTGTGGGTTGCGATGATGGTGCAATCCTTACCCTCTCTGAAAACCCTGCCCTTGCCCCAGGGAATCATAAATTCGGGATCGTCGGGAACCTCGGATTTCTGGGTGTAAAGAGCCTTGTGCTCGATCATGATGGTGGGATTGTCGTCGCGGATTGCGGCACGGAGAAGACCGGCGGCGTCCTCGGCGGTGGAGGGCATTGCGACTTTGAGACCGGGGAAGTGCATAAAGAGGGTCTCAAGACTTTGGGAATGGGTGGCGGCGTTTCCGCGGCCGACTCCCTGCTGTCCTCTGATGACCAGCGGAACCTTTGCCTTTCCGCCGAAAATGTATCTTGTTTTGGCGACCTGATTGATTATCGAGTCGGCGGCCACAAGTGAAAAGTCCATATACATAAGCTCGACAATGGGGCGCATGCCTGCACAGGCGGCACCGAGTCCGGCGCTTACAAATCCGGCTTCGGAAATGGGGGTATTGCGAACTCTGTCTGCACCGAATTCATCGGCAAGACCTCTTGTTGCACCGAAAATACCGCCGAGAACCTCAATGTCCTCGCCCATTACGAAAACCTTTTCGTCACGACGCATTTCTTCGGCAGTGACATCTCTTATAGCCTGAACATAACTCTTCTTGCTCATTATGCGTCAGCCTCCTCATAAAAAACTCCGTCAAGAACGGTATTGGGATCGGGCTCGGGACTGTTAAGTGCAAATTCCGAGGCCTTTGCGATGGCGTCGGCGGCGTCCTGCTCGATCTTATCAAGCTCCTCGGCTTTTACGCCGTCGGCTTCAAGGACCTTGCGCAGTCTCTTGATGGGATCCTTCTTCTTCCACTCCTCGACCTCTTCACGGGTACGGTAGGGGGTGGGGTCTCCGGTCCAGTGACCGTAGATACGGTAGGTCTTGCACTCGATGAGTGTGGGGCCTTCGCCCTTTCTTGCGCGGTCGATTGCTTTTTTGGCGGCCTTTGCGATGGCTTCGACATCGTTTCCGTCGACGGTTACGCCAGGAATGTCATATGCCTTTGCGCGGACCGAAATGTCCTTAACGGCGGTGCTCTGCCACTGGGGAACGCTTATGCCGTAGCCGTTGTTTTCGCAGATGAATACCACCGGAAGCTTCCAAACGGCGGCAAGGTTAAGCGATTCGTGGAAAACACCTTCATTTGTGGCGCCGTCTCCGAAGAAGGAAATGGCGACCTTACCGTTATTCTGCATTTTGCTGGCCAAAGCCGCGCCCACGGCGATGGGTACGCCGCCCGCAACAATGGCGTTTGCGCCAAGGTTACCTGCGTCCACATCGGCAATGTGCATGGAGCCTCCGCGACCCTTGCAATATCCGTCCTCTTTACCCATAAGCTCGGCGAGAGCCTTTCCGGGATCGGCGCCCTTTGCAAGGCAGTGACCGTGTCCGCGGTGGGTGCTGGCGATGTAATCGTCGGGATTAAGCAGTTCGCAGACTGTGGCCGGAACGGCTTCCTCTCCTACACAAAGATGAACCGAGCCTCTGAGTACATTTTCCTCAAAGAATTTAAGAGCCTGATTCTCAAAATCCCGGATAAGATTCATTGTGTAGTAGACATGACACAATTGTTTTTTATCCATAGTTTTCATCCCTTTTAATATTTAATTGTTTTAAGAATTTCTACAATGTGGGTGGTGGTGTCGGCAATGTGAGCGCCGGCCTCGGCAAGCACCTTTTCCTTGTTCTGAGCGCTGCCAGAGCCGTCTGCTCCGACGATCGCTCCGGCGTGACCCATGCTTCTGCCCTTGGGGGCGTTTTTACCTGCAATGCAGGCTACGACGGGCTTTGTAAACACGCCTGCCTTCATGGCGGCGGCCACCTTTTCTTCCTCGTCTCCGCCGATCTCGCCGATAAGCACGAGAGCCTTGGTTTCGGGATCCTTTTCAAAGAGGGGGAGAAGCTCGACAAAGGTGGAGCCGGGTATCATATCTCCGCCGACACCTATGCAGGTACTCTGGCCGATACCGGCGTTTGACATCATAAATACCGTTTCGTAGCAGTTGGTGGCGCTTCTCGACATGATTCCGACATTTCCGGGAAGGAAAATGCGGTGGGCCATAAATCCCGCCTTGCTCTTGCCGGGGGAGATAACGCCGAAGGAGTTGGGGCCGATTACGGTTGCACCGTAATATTTGCCAACATGGTAAACCTCAAGCATATCCTGAACAGGAACGTGCTCGGCAATGGTTATAACAAGCTTAAGGCCTGCCCTGATTGCCTCCATTGCGCTCTGCTTTGTAAATTTTGCGGGAACGAAAATAACGGTGGCGTTTGCGCCGGTCTTTTCAACGGCCTCTTTAACGGTGTTGAATACCGGAACGCCGAGAACCTCCTGGCCTCCCTTTCCGGGAGTGACTCCGCCGACCACCTTGGTGCCGTAGGCCAGCATCTGCTCGGTGTGGAAGGTGCCCTCTCTTCCGGTGATGCCCTGAACGAGCAATCTTGTGTTTTCATCTACCAGTACGCTCATTATTGTGCACCTCCGTTTACGATTGCGTCAACGCCCGAGATAAGTCCGTCGGCGTAGATTACATTGGTAAGATCGTGAATGATTTCGAGACCCTTGTCCTTGTTGGTTCCTTCAAAGCGGACGACCACGGGGTGGGTAACTCCGTCCTCGGTAACGGCAAGGTGAATTCCGCCCGCGACCTCGTCGCAGCGGGTGATTCCGCCGAAAATGTTGATGAAGAGCTGTTTTGCACCGGGGGTGGAGAAAAGAATTCTCACGGCGTGGCGAATACGGTCGCTTGTGGCGCCGCCGCCCAGATCGAGAACTGCAGCAACCTTGCGTCCCTTTCTTGCAAGGTGGTCGATGCAGGACATAAGCATTCCCGAGCCGTTGCTCATAACAACAACATCACCCTCGGGATCGCAGGGAATGTAAAGGAAGTTGAAGCTGTCGGCTTCCTTAACAAGCTCCTCGGTAATGCTTTCCTTTTTAAGCTCCATAAGGTCGGGCTGGAAGGCAACGCCGCTGTCGTCGATAACAACCTTTGCGTCGATAGCCACAAGGTTATCCTCGTCGTTTACGACAAGGGGGTTGATCTCGGTCAGTGTGCAGTAGCGCTTTTTGCAAAGTGCATAAAGCTGGGCAATGATCTTTGAAAGCTGTTTACACTGGGGGAAGGTAAGTCCCGCCTTGCTTCCGAGGTAATATCCGTCCTCGGGAAGATAACCGAGCAGCGGGTCGATAGGCATTTTGAAAATCTTTTCGGGAGCGGTCTTGGCGGTCTGCTCGATGTCCATTCCTCCGCAGGGGGAGAAGATGATGATGTGGTGCTTGGTGTTGCGGTCGAGCATGACCGACAGGTACGTTTCACTCTTTATCTCGGTCTTTTTGACTATCATGAGCTTTTTAACGATGTGACCCTTGATGTCCATTCCGAGAATGTTCTTTGCGTGGGCAATGGCCTCCTCGCGGGTGTCGGCAAGCTTAACTCCGCCGAGCTTTCCGCGTCCGCCGGTCTCGACCTGAGCCTTTACAACGGCGGGAACGGGAATTTCCATCTGCTCCAGTTCCTTAATCGAATCGACCGTAAAACCGGTAGGAACGGGAAGTCCCGCTTCGGCAAAAAGCTCGCGGGCTTTATATTCCATTAAATTCATAGTATGTTTTCCTTTCAAAAGCGGGAAAGGAAGGCTCCGTTTCCCGCATATGCTTTAGAAATCGGCTTAAAACCGACGAGCCTCAGCCCCAGATTTCCTCATCGGAGGGCTGTGCCTTGCCGTTGTTGTAGGCAACGCGGGTGATGTTGAGGAAGCAGCGGTAGTTGAGGTTTTCGGAAATGCTGTTGTTGCCCCAGGAGCCGCAGCCGAGGGTGGTTGTGGGGGAAAGACCGTTGGAGAAGGCGCCGCCGTTGCAGGTCGAGCAGACCTGATTTATAAGTACGCGGCAAACGGTGGCATGCTCGCCGATGAATTCGGCATGCTCCTTGCTGTTGGTGTGGAAGCTGACCGAGTGTCCGCGGCCTTCAACGTCGAGGTTGGCCTGAGCAATGCGAAGGGCGTCCTCGATGCCGTTATATTTAAATGTGGCGATAACGGGGCACATTTTCTCCTTGCTGAAGAGGTCGGCCTTGCCGCAGCCGTCGGCCTCGACAATGATTACCTGAGTGTCGGCGGGAATGTCGATTCCGGCAGTCTCGGCAATCTTTGCAACACTCTGACCCACAAGGTTCTTGTTCATGACGCCCTCGGGGAAGATGGCATTGCGGAGCTTCTGCTTGGTCTCGGCGTCGTTTATGAAGAATGCGCCGTTTGCCTTAAGAGCCTCGATCATGGTGTCGTAATCCTTTTCGGGAGCGATGACCGTCTGCTCGCCCGAGCAGATGATGCCGTTGTCGAATTTGCGGCCGGCGATGATCTTCTTGGCGGCATCGACAAAATCAATACCCTCGTCGACAATGCACTGAACATTTCCTGCGCCGACTCCGAGAGCGGGCTTGCCGCTGGAATATGCGGCGCGTACCATACCCATTCCGCCGGTGGCGACTACCACGTCAACGGCATGCATAAGCTGTGCCGAAAGGTCGGAGGTGGGCTCTTCGATGTACTGAATGGTGTTTTCGGGAGCGCCCAGAGCGGTGATTCTTCTGATTATCTCGTCGCAGACGATCTTGTTGGCCTTCTTTGCGCGGGGGTGGGGAGCGACGATGATGGGATTGCGTCCCTTAACCGCAAACATGGCGTTGCACATGGGGGTGACAATGGGGTTGGTGCAGGGGGTAATAGCGCCAACAACGCCTACGGGACGGGCAATCTCGGTGATGCAGGTGTCCTCGTCGCGGTTGATAACGCCGATGGATTTTTTGCCTTTAAGGCTGTTCCAAATGATGCGAGCCTTGCCTTTGTTCTTGTTTATCTTGTCTTCATAAACGCCCATACGGGTCTCTTCAACGGCAAGCTTTGCATAGTATTCGGCGTTGTCATAAACCGTCTTTCCGATTTCGCGGACGATAGCGTCGATCTGCTCCTGAGAAAAATTCTCAAGCTCTTTTGCGGCTGCGCGAGCCTTTTCAATCATTTCGTTAATCATTTTATATTCCTCCAATGAATTTAATCGAAATCTATCATTACCTTAATTTTTTCGTTGCGGTATTTGTCGTTATTTTCGAAAAATTCAAGGCAATCGTCAAACTTGACCCTGTGGGTGATCATCTTTTCAAGACCGAAGTCCTTTGTTTCAAAAATCTTTTTAACCGCCTCGGCATTGCCGTAGTGTCCGGCGCATCCGTGAAGGTCGATGGAATTAAAGGCCATATGGTCTATGGGAAGATTGTTTATAAGCTTTTCATAGAAGGCGAGAATTTCAACGATTCCGCCCTTTTTGGCCGCCATGATGCAGTCGATAAGGCAGCTTTCCGAGCCCGACGACTCGATAAGCAAATCGGCGCCCTTGCCGTTCGTGATCTTTTTGACCTCTTCGGGCATAGAGCATTTTGTGTTGTTGATAAGGTGGGTGGCACCCATGGCCTTTGCAACGGCAAGCTTGGGCTCTTTTCTTCCCACGCAGACGATCTGTCCCGCTCCGTAATATTTTGCAAGAGCCACGGCGCCCATTGCGATGGCACCGGTGCCGGTGATGACCACCGTGCTGTCCTTTGTAAGCTCGGTGCGCTTAAAGGCTTCGTATGCGATGGAGATGGGCTCGAGAAGGGCGGCAGCGTCAAAACTCATACTGTCGGCTATATGGTAAACGTGATAGACCGGCATGATCATATATTCGGCAAAGCAGCCGTCCCAGCAGTTGACCGTACCGACCGATTTAACATTTACACAGTCGTCGTATCTTCCGTCCCTGCAGGCCTCACATTCGCCGCAGGAAACGCCGTTGTCGCAGATTACTCGGTCGCCGGGAGCAAATCCTTTAACATCCTTTCCGACCTTTTCCACAACGCCCGACCATTCGTGGCCGAAGCGGCAGGGATAAACTATCGAACCGTCGCGCACAAACATACAATCGCCCGTGTAAATGGCGTTGTCGGTGGCGCAAATGCCGGCTCTTTTAACCTTGATGAGAAGCTCGTTATCCTTTATGGGACGAAGCTCAACATCTCTGAAGGCCGCTTTATGAGGGCCTTCGGCAACAAGTGCTTTCATATTTTTCCTCCGTTCAAATGTACATCTTTTCGCCCATCTGCATAAGGAAGTATTTATGCTCAGGGTATTTTTCCTTCATAATGGCGGCAAAAGCATTGGGATCTCCGCCATGCTCGGCAAAATTCCAGTAGTGGCAGGGAACGGCAAGCTTGGGCTTCAAAATCGAAACCACCTTTGCGGCCTCCTCGGAGTTGAGGTTGCCGAAAGCGCCGTTAATGGGCAGAATGAGCAGATCGCAGTTCTTTATAAAGTCGTTTTCAAGAAGATCGGCTCGAAAGCAGGTGTCGCCCATTACATAAATCTTTTTGCCCTCGGCTTCAAGCACAAGTCCGAGAGCGTCGGGAGCAAGCTCGCCGTGGTCACAGGGGACTGCGGTCAGCTTAAAATTTTCTCCCTCAAAGCTGTCGCCCACCCCAAGGTAGGTTATTTGCTCTTCTCTGAGGGACAGCCTCTCGGCCTCGACCTTAACATCCCGGGCGGCCAGCATTTTTGTGCAGGGATTCGAAAGCAGAGTCGGAACGCTGTCGGGATCAAAATGGTCGTAGTGTGCGTGGCTTGCGACTACATAATCGAATGTGTACTCGTCGGCCGACATGATTTTCGGCATAATGCGCTTAAAGCCGAAATACCTCTCGCAGCAGTCGGAAAGATAAAGATCAAGAGCAAGGGTGGTTCCGTCGGGAAGCTTAAAAACAAATCCGGCCTGCCCCATCGAAAAGACCGCTACGCTGCCGCTTTTAACGGTTGCCGACGCTATATTTTCGGAAATTTTCATTTAAGATAACTCCTTTTTTATAGGCCAAAGCGGCTGTACGCAAGGCGCCATAACGGCTTTGATGCCTTTAATACAGCCACTTTTAAGTTTTTTAGAAATCTCTTGCGTAACCGCAGGTCCAGCCGCCGTCCACAGCGAGGCACTGGCCGGTGATGTAGCCGGACATGTAGCTGTCTGCAATGAATAGGGTGGGATATGCGATTTCGTCGGGATCGCCCTGACGGTGCTGGGGAATGTGGTCGAGCAGGCGTTTCATGGAATCGTCCTTTGCCCAAAGAGCGGCGGTTTTGTCCATGCAGATGGTGCCGGGGGCGATGCAGTTGACGCGGATGTTGTCGTCTGCAAGCTCAAGAGCCATGGCCTTGGTCATGTTGATGACGCCGGCCTTTGCGGCGGTAAAGGCAACCTGATTTCTGAAAGGTACCATACCGACCACCGAGCTTATGTTGATGATGTTGGAGCCCTCTCTCTTGCGGAGGTAGGGAACAACATGCTTTGAGCATTTGTAAACGCCGTCCATATCTACGCTGACAATCTTTTTCCACCATTCGTCGGAAAATTTGTCGATGTGGAAACGCTCCTCGGCGGGAACATTAACACCGGCGTTGTTGATCCAGATGTCGATGCCGCCGAAGGTCTCGGCAATGTCCGCAAGTCCGGTCTTTATCGACTCGTCGTCGCAAACATTGAATTTAAAGAACTCGGCCTTTCCGCCGTCCTTTTTGATCTCCTCGGCGATAGCCTTGCCCTTTTCAACATTGTTGCCGAGCACCGCAACGCTGGCACCGTTTTTGGCAAAAACCTTTGCCATATAGCTTCCGAGAGCTCCGGTGGAGCCGGTGATACCGACCGTCTTGCCGGTAAAATCGAGATATGCCATAATATTAACTCCTTTTTTGCTTTGACCGACGAAGGCCGCATTCCTAAAGGGACACGGGCATCGGCGGTCTGTAATTTTTGAGTTTTGCGTAACCGCTTTCGCAAATGTGGCTACAACTTAACGCTTTTAATTCTACTACCTGCAAATAAAACTGTCAAGTAAAATCGAAAAAAATCCTAAAATATTTTTTGCGCCCTGCGGGAATGCTTTTACCCCTTCTCATAATCTATAAAACGGCAATTCGGAAGGCGGCGCAAATAATATAGGTAAATATTATGGTTGAATTTATCGGGATTTTGTTGTATAATGAAACCAAACTGTCAAAAGACTATCGAAAGGCGGAACGAGGTTAAAAATGGGAACACCTAAATATAAAAGAATCTTACTTAAAATAAGCGGCGAGGTACTCGCCGGAGGACAGAAGAGCGGACTTGATTTTCCGACCGTTCTTAAAATCTGCAAAAGCGTTAAAAAATGCACCGACGAGGGCGTTGAGGTGGCCATTGTCGTGGGAGGCGGAAACTTCTGGAGAGGACGCTCCAGCGGCGAAATGGACCGAACAAGAGCCGATCATATGGGCATGCTTGCCACTGTCATAAACTGCCTTGCCCTTGCCGACGGCATCGAGCAGGCGGGAGGCCAGGCGAGAGTTCAGACCGCCATTCCCATGCAGCAGATCGCCGAGCCTTACATCAGAGGCCGCGCCATCCGTCACCTTGAAAAGGGGAGAGTGGTAATTTTCGGATGCGGAACGGGAAGCCCCTTCTTCTCTACCGATACCGGCGCCTCCCTTCGCGCCGCCGAGATCAACGCCGACATTATCTTCAAGGCCACCAATGTGAACGGAGTTTACGACAAGGATCCCAACAAATTCAACGACGCCAGAATGTATGAGAGTCTTTCATATCTCGATATTCTCGAGAAAAATCTCAATGTTATGGACATGACCGCCGCCGCCATGTGCAGGGACAACAAAACCCCAGTGCTTGTTTTCAATCTCAGCGATCCCGAAAACATCTATCGCGCCGCCATGGGTGAAAACATCGGCACCGTGGTTCACTGACAAAGACAAAGAAAAAACGCAAAAATCAAAACTGATATTAACGGAGGAAATATTATGGACGACATTATGAAGCTTACAGAGGAAAAAATGCAAAAATCCATTAAGGCAGAGGAGAGCGAATTTGCCGGAATACGCGCAGGCCGTGCAAACGCCGCCGTGCTCGACAAAATAACGGTGGATTATTACGGCGTGCCCACCGCCATTAACCAAATGGCCGGAATTTCCACCCCCGAAGCAAGAATGCTGGCCATTCAGCCCTACGATGTTTCCATGCTCAGGGAAATCGAAAAAGCAATCCAGGCCTCCGACCTCGGAATCAATCCCTCCAATGACGGAAAAATCATCCGTCTTGTTTTCCCGCCCCTTAATGAGGAGCGCAGAAAGGAACTGGTCAAGGAGGTCGGCAAGATAGGGGAGGAGTGCAAGGTTGCCATCCGCTCCATCCGCCGCGATGCCATCGAAAAATACAAGGCTTTAAAGAAAAATTCCGAAATAACCGAGGACGATCTCAAATCGGCCGAAGAGGATGTTCAAAAGCTGACCGATAAATACTGCAAGCTGGCCGACGAGGCCGCCGCCAAAAAGAGCAAGGAAATCTCGGAGATATAATGCGAAAAAAGAGTTTTGATGTTTTACCCCGCCACATCGCCGTTATTATGGACGGCAACGGCAGATGGGCAAAAAAACGCCATCTGCCGCGAACGGCGGGACATTCGGTGGGTGCAAAGACCTTTAAAAGCATCTGTCTTTATGCAAACGAAATAGGCATAGAATACATGACGTTCTATGCCTTTTCCACCGAGAACTGGCGCCGTCCCAAGGAAGAGGTCGACGCCCTTATGAAGCTTTTCACCGAATACCTTTCCGATTCGGTCAATTTTAAGGACAAAAACATAAGGCTCAAATTTATCGGCGATCGCTCGGTGCTTTCGGACGAAATTAAAGAGCTTATGAAAAACGCCGAGGAAAATTCAAAGGACTGCACGGGACTGACTGTCAATCTTGCCATAAATTACGGCGGACGGGACGAAATTGTCCATGCCGTCAGGGAAATTGCGGGCGATGTCAAAAACGGAAAGCTAAATCCCGAGGACATAACCGCCGACACGGTGGAACAAAACCTTTACACGGCGGGAGATCCTCCGGTTGACCTTCTCATTCGGCCGGGCGGGGAATACAGAATATCAAATTTTCTTATTTGGCAGATAACATATTCCGAATATTGGTTTTCGGAAGTGCTTTGGCCCGACTTTAAGCCTAAACACCTTAACGAGGCCATCGAAAGCTTTGCCGGAAGGAAACGCAGATTCGGCGGCGTATAAACGCCGCTTTTTTGAAGGGGAGTTTTATTTGAAAACAAGGATAATAAGCGCCTTCGCGGGAATAGCTCTTTTTGCCGGAGTTATCGCCGCAAGCTTTTATTTCAGATATACCTTTTCCATATTCGTGGCTCTTTTGAACTGCATCGCCGCATGGGAAATTTTTTCGGCCGTTAAAATGACCGACAAAAAGCCGTTGCTTGCTGCCGCCATGATTGTGGGGGCGGCGGTGCCCTTTTTCGGTGCGGTAAAGGAAATTATATTTGCCGTCTGCTTTGCATACATTGTTTTTAACTTTGCTTATCTCATCCTTCATCATAAAGATTTAAAAATGGAACAGATGTTTTTAAGCGGCGGGCTTTCGATCATCATATCGGCCTCCTTTTCGGCACTCTGCCGCTTGTTTGATATGGGACTCGACGGGAACTTCGGCTTAAACGAGCGGGACGGAATCTTCCTTGTGGTTTTTGCATGTGCCGCTGCCTGGCTTGCCGATACTGGCGCGTATTTTACCGGCGTGTTTTTCGGAAAGCACAGGCTTTGCCCCGAGATAAGCCCAAAAAAGACGGTAGAGGGCTTTGTGGGCGGAGTGATTTGCGGGACCGGGCTGTCGGTACTTCTTTCCTACATATATCAGATTGCATTTTCAAACGGGGGAAGGGTCAATTTTGCTGTTGTTGCATTGTGCGCCTTTTTGGCGGCCTTTGCGGGAACACTGGGAGATTTGACCGCGTCGGTGCTGAAAAGAGAGTACGGCATTAAGGATTACGGAAAGATAATGCCGGGCCACGGCGGGGTGCTCGACCGTTTCGACAGCGTGTTTTTAACCGCTCCTCTTACATATCTTCTTGTGGAAATGACAGGAGCATATTTCCCCATAATAATCAGATAATAAATTTCGGCTTTATATATCGGCTTTGGGAAGTTGAAAAATGCAGGGCGCCCGCTCTTTAAGGCAGGTCTTGAATTTATGTTTCGGCTTGCGAAGCTCCGCTGTGTAAAGCCTGACCTTTTAAGGAGAATTCCTTTGAAAACTCTAACAGTTTTAGGCTCTACCGGTTCCATAGGCACCCAGACTCTCGAAGTCGTGGATGACCTTGAATACCGTGTGCTTGCTCTTGCGGCCGGAAAAAACATTAAAAAGGCCGAGGAGCAGATAAGAAAATATAAACCTAAGTTTGCCGCAATGGCAAACGAAGCGGCGGCAAAGGAGCTTGCTCTTAAAACCGCCGATACCGATGTTAAGATACTGTCGGGACTTGAGGGAATAAGGGAAATTTCCGCTCTGTCGGCCGATGTGGTGCTCAATTCTATCGTGGGCGTGGCGGGGCTTATTCCCACCCTTACGGCTATTGAGGCAGGCTCGGACATTGCTCTTGCCAACAAGGAAACCCTTGTGACAGGCGGTGAGCTTGTCAAAAAGAAGGCGGCCGAAAGGAAGGTTAAAATATATCCGGTAGACAGTGAACATTCGGCGATTTTCCAATGTCTTCAGGCTTCCGACAGGCAGGATCTCAACAAGATAATAATAACCGCATCGGGAGGACCCTTCTTCGGCAGAAAAATAAGTCAGCTTAAAAAGGTGACCAAGGAAAAGGCTCTTAAGCATCCCAACTGGAGCATGGGAGCCAAAATAACCATCGATTCGGCCACCCTTATGAACAAGGGGCTTGAGGTTATTGAGGCGGTGCATCTTTTCGACCTTCCTCAAAGCAAGGTAGAGGTTGTCGTCCATCCTCAAAGCATAATCCATTCGCTGGTCGAATGGCGGGACGGGGCGGTGCTGGCGCAGCTTGGCGTTCCCGATATGAAGATACCCATTCAGTATGCCCTGACCTTCCCTAAAAGAGCCAATTTCGTTTCCCGCCCGCTAAACCTTGTGGAGGTGTCGAAAATGACCTTTTATGCTCCCGACAGAGAAACCTTCAGCTGTCTTGATACCTGCGAAAAGGCCATTAATATGGGCGGACTTTATCCCGCAGCGGTAAACGGCGCCAACGAGGAAGCGGTAAAGCTGTTTTTAAATGACAAAATATCCTTTCTCGACATCGGCGAGCTTGTCAAAAAAATGCTTTCTGAGAATTTCGCAAAAACATACGGCACGGTTCATGAAATTTTCGAGGCCGACAGACGGGCAAGAAATATTGTTAAAGAACTTGCAAAATAAAGCTTTTGCCCTATAGCGACCCGTCCGATAAATGGGTTATGATCGGCAGGTGCTTTGCAGGGGCTTTAAGCTTGTATCACATTTGTGCCTTTTTACTTATTACTTACTTTTAAACAAGGCGGTGAGAAATATGGTGAATGTCATGTGCTCGGTAGGATCGACCCTTTTATCGGTATGGAATACCGTGTGGCCCATTGTTGTGGCTATCCTACTTTTCGGACTGGTCGTGGTGGTACACGAATTCGGTCACTTTTTCTTTGCAAAGCTTTTTAAGGTCAAGGTCAACGAGTTTTCGGTAGGCTTCGGACCGGCAATTTTTAAGAAAAAAAGAGGAGATACCCTCTACTCGGTGAGGATCGTGCCCTTCGGCGGATACTGCTCTATGGAGGGCGAGGATGAGGACAGCGAGGACAAAGCCGCCTTCGGAAACAAAAGCGTGTGGAAACGCATGATAATCGTGGCCGCAGGAGCCTTTAACAACATTGTGCTCGGGATTCTTTTTGTGGGCATAATGCTTGGAATACAGGGGCGTTTTTACACCACAACGGTAAAAGGCTTTTACGAAAACGCCTCAAGCTATCAAAGCGGACTGAGAGCGGGCGACAAGATACTTTCGGTTGACGGGCGCAGGGTATATTGTGCTTCCGACCTTTCCTACTGCCTTATGACAAGCTCCGA
The DNA here is from genome assembly GCA_934486455.1 of uncultured Eubacteriales bacterium. Lineage (GTDB taxonomy): Bacteria > Bacillota > Clostridia > Oscillospirales > Acutalibacteraceae > UMGS1484. Next base: position 26,121 of record CAKSPR010000005.1, on the reverse strand, counting down.
CGACACCCTTGATATGACGGTCGAGCGGGAGGGTCAAAAAACCGACCTTTCGGTAAAATTCGACACGCAAACCCTTGAGGGTAAAAACTATATCTCCCTCGATTTCGGCGTTATGTCGGACAAAATGTCGATAACAAAGCCGCTTACATTTGCGGCCGACACTTTTAAAGAAACGGCGTCGGTTGCGAGGATAGTGTGGATGAGCCTTGCCGACCTTGTGGGCGGAAAATTCGGCCTTAATGAGATAAGCGGCCCCGTGGGGGTGGTTTCGGCGGTAGGCGAGACGGTCAGTCGGGTGGCTTCGTCGGCAAAGCCCCTTATGGCTCTCGATTCGATATTCTATCTGCTTGCCGTCATTACCGTAAATCTCGGAATAATGAATCTGTTGCCTCTTCCCGCTCTTGACGGGGGAAGGCTTGTGTTCCTGATTATCGAAGGAATACGCGGGAAACCCGTTCCCGCCAAATACGAGGGATGGATACATGCCGCGGGCTTTGCCCTGCTTATGGCATTCATAATTTTCATCACCGGTCACGACATTTTAAAACTCATTCGCGGAGGCGCTTAATGGATTTTAAACGAAGAAAAACAAGAAAGATAAAGGTGGGGAACACCTTTTTGGGCGGAGACTCATCAATAAAAATACAGTCGATGCTTAACCTTCCCGCCGAGGACATAAGGGGCAGCGTGGCTCAGGCGGAGGCTCTTGAAAGGGCGGGCTGTGAGATAATCCGTACCGCCGTCCCCGATATGAAGTCGGTTGCCCTTATCGAGGCGCTGAAAAACGCAGTCGTTATTCCGGTTGTGGCCGACATTCATTTTGACTATCGCCTTGCACTTGCGGCGGTGGATGCGGGCGCCGACAAAATTCGCATAAATCCCGGAAACATCGGAGACGACGGCCGTATTAAGGCGGTTGCCGATAAATGCCGCGGTGCGGGAGTGCCTATCAGGATAGGCGTCAATTCCGGCTCGGTGGAAAAGGAGCTGCTTAAAAAATACGGCGGCCCCACCCCAGAGGCGCTTGCCATGAGCGCAATAAAAAATGCAAAACTTCTTGAAAAATTTGATTTTAACGACATTGTCATTTCCATAAAATCCTCAGATGTGAGAAATACATACGCCGCAAATATCGAGGTGGCAAAAATGTGCGACTATCCCCTTCACCTCGGCGTGACCGAGGCGGGAACCGAGCTTTCAAGCGCCATAAAATCCTCGGCCGCACTGGGGGGACTGTTGCTTTCGGGAATAGGAGATACCGTGCGTATTTCCATAACCGGCGATCCCGTAAGAGAGGTGGTTTGCGCCAAGGAGCTTTTAAAGAGCCTCGGACTTAAAAAGGGCGGGGTGACCTTCGTTTCCTGTCCCACCTGCGGCAGAACGAAAATCGACCTTGTTTCCCTTGCAAACGCGGTGGAGCAAAAGCTTTGCGGCTGCGACAAGAATGTTAAGGTGGCGGTTATGGGCTGTGTTGTAAACGGCCCGGGCGAAGCCAAGGAGGCCGACATCGGCGTTGCCGGGGGAGACGGCTGCGGGGTCATTTTCCGCAAGGGAGAGATAATCAAAAAGGTGCCCGAGGACAGACTCCTTCCCGAGCTTTTAAGCGAAATAGACAAACTTTAAGAAAGAGATCGAAAAATGCAAAACTTCGAAAATTGCTTTCAAAAATACATAAATCCAAACGACCTTTCGGAGGATCTTTCGAAGGGGCGGATACTGCGTATTGAGCCCGATGTCAACAGGCGGAGAATAGACATTTTCCTCAAATCCGAGGGATATGTTACCTTTGCCGAGCGGCAGAAGGCGCAGGCGGTTATTTCCCGGGGGCTTAGCTGCACCGCCGAGCTTAAAATATCGGTAAACGACGAGCCGGACGAGCAAAGCGTGCGTGACATCGCCCTTTTTGTGCGGGCGGAAAACCCCATGCTGGGCGGAGTCTTTGACGACGCGGTTTTTTCGGTGGACGACGACATTACCGTAACCCTTCATCACGGGGGAATAGACCTTATAAACGCCTGCAAGGCAGGCCAAAAGATCGAGGAAACGGTGCATGACATTTTCGGCAGGGAAATGAAGGTGGCCTTCAGCGGAAAGACCGAGCTTTCGGAAGGGGAAAAATCCGAAAAAATGAAAAAGGCTGCAGCACCCTCTGTGCCGAAAAAGAAAAAGGAAGAAAAGAAGTTTACCGGCATCCCCGCCGACGGACTTCCGGTATATCTCGAATCGGCAAGCCCCGTTATCGGCGGCGCCATAAATTCAAAGCCCATAAAGCTTTGCGACTTGGCTCCCGACCAGGGCAACTGTACCGTATGGGGAAAGGTCTTTTTAACCGATTCCCACGAAACAAGGGACGGCCGCTCGGTTTTTTACAGCATCTCCATAACCGACAAGACCGGCTCATACACCCTAAAGGCAAGGGTGCAGAAGGACTCGGCCGAGCATAAGGTTTATGAAGAAAAGCTTAAAAAGGGCGCCTGTCTGCTTGTTAACGGCACGGTAAACTATGATACATACGCAAGAGAAAATCTCATAACCCCGAGAGCCATCTCGATTGTTCAGGAGGTGCCTCTCGACGACGGCTGCGATAAAAAGAGGGTAGAGCTTCACCTTCATACAAACATGTCTCAGATGGACGGAATGACCCCGGTTTCAAAGCTCATTAAAAAGGCTTACGCCCTCGGCCATCCCGCAATGGCCATAACCGACCACGGGGTCGTGCATTCCTTCCCCGAGGCGGCTCAGACCCGTGCAGACATTATAAAAAGCGGCGGAAACATAAAAATCATATACGGCGTCGAGGCCTATATGATACACGACGACCAGCACCCCGACATAATCGCCAACAAAAAGAACATACGCCGCTATCACTTTATAATTCTCGTTAAAAATCAAACGGGACTTAAAAATCTTTATAAGCTTATTTCCATTTCCCACATCGACAATTACCATGTCCGTCCACTTATGACCATGAGCAATTTGAAACAGTATCGGGAGGGACTTATATACGGAACGGCCTGCGAGCAGGGCGAACTTTTCGACGCCGTTGTGGACAAGAAAAGCGACGAGGAGATCATGGAAATAGCCAAATTCTACGATTATCTTGAAATTCAGCCGGTGGGCAACAACCGCTTTATGTTAAGAAAAGACACCCTGATGAACATAAAGAACGCCGACCGAAGGGAAAGACTGCTTGCCAAGTATAAAGACCTTACCACCGACGAGGATCTTCAAAACCTTAACCGAAAGGTCGTGGAGATCGGCGAGAAAATGAACATGCCGGTATGCGCTACCTGCGATGTGCATTTTATGGACAGGGAGGACGCAATTTTCCGCGCCGTTTTAATGGCGGGGCAGAAGTTCGACGACGCCGACAATCAACCGCCCCTTTACTACCGCACAACCGCTGAAATGCTCTCGGAATTTGAATATCTCGGAAACGAAAAGGCCGAAGAGGTGGTTATCACCAACCCCAACAAAATAGCCGACATGATAGAAGAGGTCGAGCCGCTTCCGTCGGGAAGCTTTCCGCCTTCGATTGAAGGGTCGGAGCAGCTGCTTCAGGATATAACATGGAAGAGGGCTCATGAAATATACGGCGAAAACCTGCCGGAAATAGTCGAAAGCCGACTTAAAAGAGAGCTTGATTCGATAATCGGAAACGGCTTTTCGGTCATGTATATCTCGGCGCAAAAGCTGGTTAAGTTTTCCGAGGATAACGGCTATCTTGTAGGATCGAGAGGATCGGTGGGCTCCTCCTTTGCCGCCACCATGGCGGGAATTTCCGAGGTCAATCCCCTTGTTCCCCACTATGTCTGCCCAAAATGCAAGTACAGCGAATTTATAACCGACGGCTCCTACGGCTCGGGCTTTGATCTGCCGCCGAAGGACTGCCCGAATTGCGGCACCGATATGCGGCGGGACGGCCACGACATCCCCTTCGAGACCTTCCTCGGCTTTAAGGGAGACAAGGTGCCCGATATTGACCTTAACTTTGCCGGAGAGGTGCAGTCCAGGGTACACAAATACACCGAGCAGCTTTTCGGAAGCGAAAATGTTTTTAAGGCAGGAACCATTTCGGGCGTTGCCGATAAGACGGCCTACGGATATGTCAAAAAATACGAGGAGGAGAGGGGACTTAACCTCTCAAATGCCGAAATCTCCCGCCTTGTGGACGGATGCGTCGGTGTAAAACGCACCACGGGTCAGCACCCCGGCGGAATGGTGGTCGTGCCCAGAGAATATGAAATATACGATTTCTGCCCGGTACAGCGCCCTGCCGACGATGTTAAATCCGACACAAAAACCACCCACTTCGATTTCCGCTCGATGCACGACCTGCTTTTAAAGCTCGACGAGCTGGGGCACGATGTTCCCACCATTTATAAATATCTTGAGGACAATACAGGCATTTCAATTTCCGACGTGCCCATGTCCGACCCCGAGGTTATGAGCCTCTTTTCCTCCTGCGAGGCGCTGGGAGTTACCCCCGAGCAGATAGGTGTGCCCACAGGCACCCTTTCCATGCCCGAGCTCGGCACGCCCTTTGTCGTGCAGATGATAGTTGATTCCAAGCCCAAGACCTTTACCGACCTTTTACAGCTTTCGGGTCTTTCCCACGGCACCGATGTGTGGCTCGGCAACGCTCAGGATCTTATTGCTCAGAACATATGCACCATTTCCGAGGTTATCGGAACGCGAGACAGCATAATGGTTTATCTTATGCACAAGGGTCTCGAGCCGTCAATGGCCTTTCAGATCATGGAGATAGTGCGAAAGGGCAAGGCTCACCAAAAGCTGACCGAGGAGCATATCAACGCCATGAAGGAGCACAATGTGCCCCAGTGGTATATCGATTCCTGCTTTAAGATCAAATACATGTTCCCAAAGGCTCACGCCGCCGCATATATGATCGCGGCACTGAGACTGGGCTGGTATAAGGTGCATCATCCCCTCGAATACTATGCCTCCTACTTTACCGTCCGCGGCGGGGACATCGACGCCGCCGTTCTTTCGGGAGGACTGCCCGCCGTTAAGGCAAAAATGCGTGAGATAGAGCGAAAGGAAAAGGAAAAGACCGCTTCGGCCGTCGAAAAAAGCAGCTATGTCACATGGCAGATATTAGACGAAATGCTCTGCCGCGGTATCGAGGTGCTTCCGGTGGACATCTATAAATCGGCCGCCAAGAAATACCTTGTGGAGGACGGAAAGATACGAATTCCCTTCAACGCCGTTCAGGGCCTCGGCGAAACGGCTGCAATCGCTCTTGAAAACGCCGCAAAACAGACCGAGTTTATCTCATGGGACGATATAAGAGAAAAAACATCCGTTTCAAAAACCGTTATGGAAACCCTCGGGGAGCTGGGCGCTCTTCGCGACATTCCGAAGAGCCGCCAGATGAGCCTTTTCGCGATTTGAGTTTTTAAAGCATTAAGGTGAAAGCCTTTGTTATACAAACGTCTTTAATGTCAAAGACCTGCCGCACACGAAAAAATCCTTGCGTGCAGATCCCTTTAATGTGCAAAAACTTTTTAAGGAGAACAAAATGAATAAGACCGCAAAAAAACTTAAAAAACTTTTGTGCCTCATCTTTTCGGCTGCAGTGATTTTCACATCTGTTTTTGCCGAAGGAATTGCCGCCTTTGCCTATTCCGAAGAAGATCTGGAATTTGATATGCTCGGCATCCTTTCGGCCAAATACGAGTCAAACGGCGACCCTGCAGTCATTTCAAGCGGACAGGGAGACGCAGGCGGCGTTTCCTACGGAGCCTATCAGTTTTCAAGCGTTTACGATATTCCGAAGGCCTTTTTCAGATGGCTCATCGAAACGCAGTACGACACCGTTATCGGCTGGAGACTGAGCAATGCCTACGATGTGGATCACGGATACGGTGATACCTTCAACAGAGAATGGAAGGCCGTTGCCGCCGAAAAAGGCGATTACTTTTTAAAGCTGCAGCGAGCCTATGTCCGCACGAAATACTATAATCCCGCCGCCTCCGCTTTAAGGTCGATGGGATTTGAGGTCAACAACTATACCATAGCCCTTAAAAATGTCGTTTGGTCCCGCGCCCTTCAGCACGGGGTGAGCGGAGCAATGACCGTGTTCGGCCGCGCCTTTGAAAAAATCGGCGGCTTTACGGGTCATTCCGAGGACGAGCTCATTGAAGCCATTTACGGCGAATCGGGAATAACCGGAGACTATGAAGGGGAAAAAATGTATAACGATTCCTCCTGGATAGTGAGGGATTACGGTCTCGACGGAAAAACCATGAGATATTTCGGAGGATGCAGCAGCGAGGTGCAGGCCGGCGTATGGTTAAGGCTTAATGTCAACGAGAAAAACGAGGCTCTTGATATGTACGACCGATACAGGGATGATATTAAACCCGGCACGCCCGCAGATAATACCAAGCGGGTCACCAGAGTAACCCTTGCCCACATTACCGACGGAAAAACACAGGTTCGCGTGAGAACGGGCCCTTCGACCGACGATACAATAATCGGGGAAGTGAACGGCGGAACCCGCCTTGCGCTCACCGACGGCATGGCGGGGGACTGGTATCCCGTGCGTCTTGATATGAACGGGTTTGTGGTAAACGGATATTGCCATAAGGACTATGTTACGGTGGATTACGACTGTGAGGTGGTAACTCTCGGAGATGCCGACGGAGACGGTAAAATATCGGCAAACGACGCTCTTTTCATGCTTCAAAACTGTATAGGCATCAGGGTCTTTACCGAAAAGCAGTTTTACATATCAAATGTCGATTTCATCGGTACAATCACCTCAAACGACGCACTGCTTACCCTTCAGCGGTCAATCGGTGTTATAGAGGGCTTTTAAGAGTTCTTTGCCGGTGGGGAGCGCTGTAAAAACAGAACACAGCAGAAAAACAAAAACAAAAATCGGAACAACACGGCTCGTCAAAGGCCATGTTTTTCCGATTTTTTAAAATTAGATTAATATTTCAAAAGCAACAGCGGCGAAGCTTCGACCGACGGTTTATTTGCTCTGCTCTTTGTCGAGAAGCTTTGAGATGGCAATGACAATGAGAGGAACGACCACTGCCTGAATTGCAAGGCCTGCAAGACCCGTCTTTATCTGACCCCAAACCGCCGCGACGGTGAGAGGGGTAAAGCTCTGAAAGGCGAAAACGCAAAGCAGGAAAAATGCTCTTCCGCAAACCTGAGCCAAAATAACACCGACAAAGGCGAGCAGAGGCTTTTCGGAAATTTTTCTGCCGAAAAGTCCCGAAACGGCGGCGAAAACCGCAAGCTCGGCCATCATAAAGGGAAGTCTCGAGGCGGCGGGCATTGCAGCCCCGGCGAGGGATGTAACGCAAAAGCTTGCCGCGGGAGAAAGTATTCCCACAATAAGACCCCATTTTGTTCCGAGCAGCAGTCCTCCCATTAAAACAGGCAGATACATGGGAAGAAGGGTCATTCCCGCGCTTGCACCTACGGCGAGGTGGGCAATTTGCGGAAGCACGACCGCAAGAACGATAAGGGCAGCTGACACCGCCGATTTAACCGATATTTTTGTTTTTAACGAGGCATTTCTTTTTTCAAGTACATTTTCAAGCATTATTTTTATCTCCTTTAAAATAATCAGCAATTTTTTTCATTCTTTCGGACTGCTTTACCGAGAAGGGACAGCGGCGGTCACAGTGACCGCAGGAAATGCAGGCCTCGGCGTTTGTTTTAAGCTTGCTGTAATGGTCGTGAGCCATTTTGTCGCCCGAAAGCGAAAGATCATAATATTTATTTACAAGACCGATGTCTATGCCTGCGGGACAGGGCAGACAGTGGTTGCAATAAACGCAGTTGCCCACCGACGAGGAAGATGTGAATTTCGCTATTACCGAGCAATCCTCCTGCTCCGGAGTGGTATGGGCAAATTCAAGCAGCTCGTCAATGTCGTTCATTCCGCGCACACCCGGTACCACCGTCAGCACGGCGGGACGGTCGAGAGCATATTTCATACATTGATTTTTTGAAAGTGACACCTTAAAGGGAGAGGCGCTTTGGGACAAAAGCTGTCCGCCGTGGAAAGGCTTCATGACCGATATGCCTATACCTTCGGCCTGACAGCGTTTAAGCAGTTCCGCCCGCTCGGATGTGCTTCCCTTGCCGTATTCGTCCCCCTGATCAAAATCGTATGCGGGATTGAGCGAAAACATCATCATATCGGCAAAACCCATATCAATGAGCTTTTGAGCCACCGACGGCGTGTGGGAGGAAAATCCCAGATGTCGAACAATTCCCTTTTCTTTAAGTCCGAAAAGAAAATCGGTTATTCCGCTGTTTTTAAGGTCGTCGATGTCTCCGTCACTGTCGACGCAGTGCAAAAATCCGAAATCAACATAGTCGGTGCGAAGACACTTCATTTCCCATTCGAAGGTGGCTTTGACCTCTTCAAGCTTTCTCGACCAGCCGTATTCTCCGTTTTTGTTATAAACCGCGCCGAAATGAAGCTGGAAATATACCTTTTCTCTCATTCCTTTTATGGCGGCTCCGAAAGGCTCGTAAACGGCGGCTCCTCCGGCACACAGATCGAAAAAGTTGATGCCGTTTGCCACGGCCTTTTTAACCACAGCCTCGATCTGTTCGGCACCGGCGGCCTGTATTCCGCCCATTCCGAGTCCTAAGGTGCTTATTTTTTCATCACCCTTGGGAAGCTTTCTGTATTCAATCATTTTTTTCAAATTCCTCTGCAACGGCCTTTAAAAGCTTTCTTATTTCAAGATGCTGGGGACATGATTTTTCGCATTTTCCGCAGCCGATACAGTCGGAGGCCTTTCCGTTGAATTTGGTGTAGGCCTCGTTATAATAATAGTCGGCGTTCCAGTCCTTATACATCCTTTTGGCGTTGAGGCAGGAGAAAAGATCGGGAATGGATATTTTTTTGGGACATCCGTCGGTGCAATAGCGGCAGGCGGTACAAGGGATAAGATGCATGGAACGGAAAATTTCGCAAACCTTTTTTACGGCTGCCTGTTCGGCGTCGTTAAGAGGCTTAAAATCGGTCATATAGGAAAGGTTATCCTCCATTTGCTCCATGTTGCTCATGCCCGAAAGCACCGAGAGCATACCGTCGAATCCTGCGGCAAAGCGAATGGCATAGCTTGCATAACTGCCGCCTTTAAGGTCGTCCAGCACCTTTTTTGCCTCGTCGGGAAGGTTGACAAGATTGCCCCCTCTTACCGGCTCCATGACCACAACGGGCTTGTTGTGCTTCCGACATACCTCATAGCACTTTCTCGCCTGAACGGCGGGATCGTCGTAATCAACATAGTTGAACTGTATCTGAACGACCTCGATGTCGGGGTACTGATTTAAAATTTCGTCAAGCACCTCCGCCTTGTCGTGGAAGGAAAGACCGACATGTCTTACCTTGCCCTCGGCTTTAAGCTCAAAGGCCTGTTCATAGGCGCGGCAGCGTTTATATTTTTCAAAAATATCCTTGCTTTGGGCGTGCATAAGATAAATGTCGAAATAATCGACTCCGCAGGCCTCAAGCTGTTTTTCAAAAAGCGGTCTTATTTCCTGCTCGGTGTTGAAAAGAGCCGAGGAAAGCTTGTCGACCAGCACAAAATCCTCACGGGCGAAGCGCTTACATACACATTCTCGTATGGCTGTTTCGCTCTTTCCTTCGAGATAGACCATGGCCGTGTCAAAATAGTTAAATCCCTTCGACATATAAAGGTCAACCATTTTTGTAAACTGCTCAAGGTCAACATCCTCGCCCTTCATGGGAAGCCGCATACATCCAAAGCCGAATTTCTTTTTTACCTTTTCAAATCCCTTCATATTCTCGGTTCCTTTCGTGTTTCTGTTTTAAGGCTGCATCTGTTTGGTGCAATTTCAATTGTATTATACAGCATAAAGTTAACTTTAGGTCAAGCTTATTTTTGACTTTTCCTAAATTTTAAAAACAAAAGCGTCGGGCGGGCAGGGGAAAGAAGGTCATTTTGTGCGGCTTTTTCCCGCAAAACAAAAAGCAAAAAGTTTTATAAATAAAGGACAACATAAAAAATAAGTATTGACATTTTCGGATTTTATGCTATACTTTTTAAGCAACCGAATTTAGGGGTGTAGCTCAGCTGGTAGAGCAGCGGTCTCCAAAACCGCGTGCCGGGGGTTCGAGTCCCTCCACCCCTGCCATCGGAAAAGCTCTGAAGCCGCCGGGTTTCAGAGCTTTTTCTTTGCTCTTTTGCGGGCGGCGCACGGCCTGTTTTGCCTCATTGGAGGGTGCAAAGGCAGGGTCAAATTCCCGTCGGGCGGCGCACGGTCTGCCTCCTTGCATCCCGATACTCAAAAAGGTTGCAGATTTCCCGTTCGACGGCACGCGCTTACAACCGTTTCGTCTGTCTCATTATCTTAACAGTATCAAACAGCGTCGAAAATTCAAGCTCCGACCGAATACCGGCCGGAGCTTTCTTTGCTTACTGTTTGTTTTTTAAAAAATGCCGTTATTTTAAGTTGTGCTGTTCAATGTTGATAATGGCCTCGACCTTGGGAGTGGAGCTTCCGTCCTTAAATTCAAGTTCTATCCATTCTCCCAAAATCTTTTTCGCCAGCTCGACCCCGATAACCCTCTCGCCCATACAGATAACATTGCAGTTATTGCTTAAAACAGAGCGCTCGGCGGAAAAGCTGTCGTGACAAACGGCGGATCTGATACCCTTGAACTTATTTGCGGTTATTGCCATTCCGATACCCGTTCCGCAAACTAAAAGTCCTTTTTTTGTATGTCCGCTCTCAATTATTTTATCGCAGACCTTTTCGGCGACATTTGGATAATATGTAGGGTCGTCGGCGCTGTCGCAGCCGACATTTTCAACCTCAACATTTTTGCTTTTTAAAAACTCTATTAAAACATTCTTGAGGTCTACGGCGGCATTGTCGCAGCCGACAACCATTTTTTTGACCATTTTCCGTTCCTCCTGCTTTAAAGATTAATAATTCGACATTACCGACTCGGAGGATAAGGGCATAATACCGCCCGCCTTCTTGCTGCTCGGAGCTTTTATTCCGATAATCCTTTGCGGCGGTCTAATATTTTTGCAATGTCCTTTTTACGGCAATCTTCCAGCCGTCATATAACCTGTCGGCCGTCTCTTTGTCCATCTTCGGTTTAAAATAAATATCTTTTGTACGGAACTCAGAAAGCTCGTCTGCCTTCCACAGCCCCGTTGCTATACCGCCCAGATATGCCGCTCCGATTGCGCATATTTCTTCCAGGGAGTTGACCAATACATTTACAGACAGCATGTCCGACTGAAATTGCATTATAAACTTGTTGCGGCTGGCTCCGCCGTCAACCCTTATTTCTTTTAAAGAAACTCCCGCCTCTTCGGCCATAATGTCGACAACATCCTTAACCTGATATGCAATGCACTCGCAGGCGGCACGCACGATATGAGCCTTTTTTGTACCTCGGGTCATTCCGGTAATAAGCGCCGTTGCCTCGCTGTCCCAATACGGCGTACCGAGTCCCACAAAGGCCGGGACAAAATAGACCCCGTCGTTGCTGTCAATGCTTTGCGATATTTCCTCGCTGCATGCCGGATTTTCTATTAACTCCAAATCATCAACAAGCCATTTTATTGTGGCCGCCGAGCAATTTATGTTTCCTTCTGCAACATAAACAACCTTTCCGCCGATGCCCCAGCCGATTGAAGTGACAAGTCCTTTTTTTGAGATATACGGAGAGTTGCCGATATTCATCATAATAGACGACCCTGTTCCGTAGGTTACCTTTGCCATGCCGTGGGTAAAACAGTTCTGCCCGAACAGCGCGGCATGAGAATCGCCGAGAACACCCGCAATAGGTATATCGGCACCCGCCAAAACCGTTGTCTTAACATGCCCGAAAACCTTGTCGGACGGATATATTTTCGGCATCATAGAACCGGGGATCGTAAATGTCTGAAGCAGCTCTTGATCCCAGCAAAGCTTTTCAATATTCATAAGCTGGGTACGGCTTGCGTTTGAGTAATCTGTTGCGTGTACCGCTCCGCAGGTGAGATTATAGATAAGCCAGCTGTCTATGGTTCCGCACAGCAATTCACCCTTATCGGCTTTTTCCCTCGCTTTGTCAACATTGTCAAGCACCCACTTGATTTTTGCCGCCGAATAATAAGGGGATAGCACCAATCCCGTTTTATTAAGAATCGTCTCTGACAGACCCTTGTCGGCAATTTTCTCGCAAATCTCCGTTCCTCTGTTGCATTGCCACACAATCGCGTTGTATATCGGCTTGCCGCTGACCTTGTCCCAGACAACCACGGTCTCGCGCTGATTTGATATCGAAACAACCTGTATTTCATTCAGGTTAATCCCGTTAACGGTGATTATTTCATCAATTGCCTCGGCAACATTGTTGAAAATCTCCTCAGCGTCCTGTTCAACCCATCCCGGCTGCGGATAAAACTGACTGTGGGGCTTGTTGATACGGTCGACGAATTCCCCGTTTTGATCAAACAGCAAAACCTTTGTGCCCGAGGTACCTTGATCTATACTAAGAACATATTTCATAAAAATCATCCCTAAACAAGCGATAAAACTGTTTTTCCGATTCCTTCACAATCAAGCCCGTAATAACGGAATAATTCCTTCGAATCCCCGGACACCAGGGGCTCGTCCGGAAGTCCGATTATTCTCATGGGCTTTGACAAATTGTTCTCTGTCATTGTATGGGCAATGGCTTCGCCGAGGCCGCCGTACAGGCTGTGTTCTTCGACCGTAACTACCGCATTGCATTCTTTAACGGCATTTACGACCGTTTCCGTGTCAAGAGGCTTTATTGTATGCATGTCGATAACACGCACGTTTACACCTGCGCCCTTTAACTCCATTGCAGCCTTAAAGCTCTGAACAACGGTTTCTCCTGTTGCAAAAACAACCGCATCGTTACCCTCGGTAAGAATGTTTGCCTTGCCGATTTCAAAGGGACAGTATTCCTCCGAATACACGCTTTCGACTGCACCTCTGCCCATCCGAACATACACTGCACCACGATGGTTTACAAGTGCTTTTGTCATGGCGCGCGCTTGATATTCGTCGGCCGGAAGCATTATTTCAATTCCCGGAACAGCACGCATAACCGCAATGTCCTGAAGCGAGTGATGCGACATTCCGAGCGCTCCGTAACTTACTCCGCCGCTTATTCCGATTATCTTTACATTTGTCTGACTGTATGCAACATCGATCTTGACCTGTTCAAGGCTGCGGGCCGAAAGGAAACAGGCAGGAGCACATACAAAGGGAAGAAATCCGAAGGTTGCTAAGCCTGCGGCAATTCCGACTGCGTCCTGTTCGGCAATTCCGCATTCAACAAACTGATCGGGCAAGGTGTCAGCAAATTCACCGAGAGTTACGGAGCCTCTTGAATCGGAAGCCAATGTAATTATTCTTTTATCCTTTTTTGCAAGTTCAAGAATTGTTTCGGTAAAGCTTTTTCTACATGGTATCTTATTCATAACTTTCAAGATCCTTTATAGTTTTGTCAAGCTCTGAATATGCCTGACACAGTTGTTCGGCGGACGGTACTCCGTGATGCCACTTTGCGACATTTTCCATAAACGACACGCCCTTTCCCTTGGTTGTGTTGGCAAGTATCAGATATGGTTTTCCGGTTTGTTCATCGGTTTTGTCCAATGTATTACACAGATCTTCAATGTCGTTTCCGTTACATTCAAGAACATTCCAGCCAAATGCCGTCCATTTTGCATTAAGATTTTCAAGAGCCATAACATCCTCGGTGTTTCCGCTGATTTGCAGCCGATTTCGGTCTGCTATTGCAACCAAATTATCAAGATTATAATTTGCACCTGCCATAGCGGCTTCCCACACCGAGCCCTCTGCCTGTTCTCCGTCGCCCATAAGTACATATATTTTATTCCCTATATTAAGCTTTTTGGCCGCAATGGCCATCCCAACGCCGACCGGCAGGCCGTGGCCTAAAGCGCCGGTACACATCTCAACGCCGGGAACCTTTGTACAGGGATGTCCTATTAAGCGTGACTTGAATTTGCTGAAGGTCATAAGCTCTTCTTTTGGGAAATATCCCGTATCGGCAAGAACCGAATAATATCCCTCAACACTGTGTCCCTTGCTTAATAAGAAGCGGTCTCTCTGCTCCCATTTAGGATTTTTCGGATTGTGTCTTAATTTATAATAGAAAAGAGCAACAAGAATATCCGTACATGAAAGGGAGCCGCCGGTATGGCCGGTTTTTCCTTCAAAAATCATACCCAAAAGCTGCTTTCTGATTTCAGCGGCCTTTTTTTCGAGGAGCTTATAATTTGTCATCTGTTTTCTCCCTTAAAAGTTTTCGGTCCGATTAAAGAGGTTTGTTCGGATGAAGACTTTGTTTTTAATTGTTGTCAAATATTTCGTGCAGATATTTCATTGTTTTTAACATTCCGTCATATACCTTGTCATCAAATTCTTCAAAAATTGTGACTACTTCAAGATATTGAATGATGTCGTCTGCCCCGCATTCCTTTGTAACCGATTTAATAAGCTCGGCATTAACCAACCCCTTCTTTGTGAAGTCCCAATGCCGATCATACAGTCCGTCGGTTTGCTGCAAATGGATTCCGCCGACATACGGAGCACATTCTTTCAGCCAATATGCCATGTCGGGTATTGTGCCGGGTATCTGATTAAACAGCGCGTGACCCCAATCAATAAGCAGCCTTACGGGGATTTTTGTCTTGCCGTCCAGCTCCGTCATTAAAGCTTTAGCGGCCTGCGGAGTATAGAGGAATTCCGTAACCAGCGGCGTTGCTTCTATAAGAATTTGCCGCAGTCCCTTTTGATGACCGTATTCGGCTATCTCGCAAAGACTGCGCTTTGCAGATTCGTACAGCTCCGCCGCTGCGATAGGATCCTTTGCATCCTCATAAGACATTCCGCCGATAGGAGAGCCGATTTCATCCGCCCCGAGCAAAATGGCAAGGTCTATCATTCTCTTGAAAAACTCAACGGAAATTTCACGCTGAATTTTTGTGGGAGAGAGAAGCTGCGAATAGGTATATGCAGCAACCCCTCCGAAAACCGACTTTATTTTAACCCCGTATTTATCAAAAGCCGTTTTATACTGTGCGGCAATTTCATCGCGCTTTTCCTCCGGCCACCAGGGGTCGATAAGGTCAAGGGTAAACTGCACCGTATCAACATTAAAATCTTCCCTGCACATTCTGGCAAGCCCGGAAGGGTGCAGCCATCTTTTGGTCGCAAAGGATAAATTGAGTCCGAGTTTCATAACAATCAACCGTACAGTCATATTTCATCCGCACAAGCAGCAAAAAAGGAGCGCAGACAGATGACTGCCTTTCTTATAAAGTTTAAATGGATGTTTTAGGGGGAAATGCATACTGCAATTACCGGAAAATACGGATTGCAGCTATAATTAAGGCGATACGACAATCGGTGATATGACCGCTTCTTCAATCACAAAGCGGCGGCGTTTTGTTTACCCTGCGCCGGATCGTCTTTTTGTTTTGCAAATTCCCTATACGGTAATCCCGCCGTCGTTAACGGCAATAATTCTCGAAGGACATGCCTCTATTCCTTTTATTTTAAGGGGAAGAATAAAGACCAAAGCTCTGCCGTTTTCAATCATTTTTAAATTTGTAAGCGATTCAACAATGGCAACGCCTCTGCTGAAGCAGGCAGTGTGATTCGGCTGATCCTCCACATGCGGGTTTTCGATAGAAGTCGCATCGGAGCCCACAACCTTCGGATGCTTATTTTCAAGCAGCCATTCAAGAGCATCACACTCAAAGAACGGGAACGGCTCCCAGTCGTCTGTGCGCCACTTGCTGTCAAGATCGGTGCGGATAAAAACCATATCCCCCTCCTTGATTTCGTCGGCCTTGGCCTTGATTTCCTCTAAGGAAATGCTGTCTCCGGCTTTTTTATCGGTAAAATCCAGAACACAAGCTTCACCGATCATGTTCTCAAGAGGGTAGGTCATGGCGTCGTCTCCGTCCTTCCAATGATGAAGAGGGAACTCGATATGCGTTCCGCAATGAGTAGAAAAGGAAACATCTGCCGCCACATACCATACATCGGGGCTGTGGGGCTCGCCGCGCTCACCGAGCTCGTCAACATCAAACAAATGTACCTTTAAATCAAAGGGCTCCTTTCCCGGCAGCATATCATGGCTTAATTCCACAACTTTATTAAAATCAACTTTCATTTTTAACGCTCCTGTCTGTATTTTTTCATTAACAAATTATTTTCCCGTCGTACGCATATATTTGATACGGTCGATAGCAATTGCAATAAGTATTACGATACCGGTAACAACCTGTTCCCAATAGGTTGAAACCTCGGTAACAACAATGGCATTTTTAATAACCGTCATAAATATACCGCCCACGATTGTGCCGATAATTCCGCCGCGACCGCCGGCCAGTGAGGTTCCGCCGATACAGGCCGCCGTTACCGAAGGCATTACCCAGTCGGCTCCGACCGTCGGCTGTGCGGTGCCCAAACGGCAAACCATTAAAATACCCGCGACAGCAGCCATGGCAGAGGACAATCCGTAAACCATAATGGTTACCAAATTAACCTTGATTCCGGCGATAGAAGCTGCGTTTTCATTTCCTCCGACCGCATAAATATATCTGCCGAAGGGAGAAAATTTAAGCACATAAAGAAGCACGGCCGTTAAAATTATAAGTACAATGGCAGGATACGGTATGGTATCAAAAAGCATACCCTGACCGAGCTTTGTGGCCTTTTCCGGTATATTCATAATCGGAGAGCCCTTGGTAATAACATAAACGATACCTGTAAATATACTGCCCGATGCCAGCGTTACGACAAACGGAACCATCTTCATTTTGGTTATAAGAATTCCGTTGAGAATGCCGCAGGCAAAGCAAAGAAGGCAAACCGCAAAAATAACAAGATAGGGATCTATTCCATGATCGACCATAAGCTTTGCCGAAACAATTCCCGACATTGCAGCGATACCGGCAACCGACAGGTCAATTCCTCCGGTCAGAAGGACCAGTGTCTGGCCGAATGCAACAATTGTTGTAAACGAAAGGTTTCTCGCCATTGTTGAAATGTTATACGCCGATACAAACGAAGGCTTTACAAGCCCGAGTATTGTGCAGAGTAGTATTAAAACCACAAAAATCATACCTGCAGTCGGAATATCCAATATACTGAATTTCTTCTTTTGAAGTGTCTTGTTCTTGATTTCCATTTATAGCTCCTCCTATTTTAATGCAATCTCGAGAATGTCCTGTTGCTCAAGATCTTTTGTGTTGTGAATGCCTTTTACCTTGCCCTCATGCATAATCATTATACGGTCGGTAAGCAACAAAAGCTCCTCGTGTTCAGAAGATACAACTATAATGGTTACTCCCATTTCGGAGAGCGAACGTATCAACTGATAAATTTCCGTTTTCGCATTAACATCAATTCCCCGTGTCGGCTCGTCAAGAATAAGAAGCTGAGCATTTCTTGCAAGCCATCTCGCCAAAATCACCTTTTGCTGGTTTCCACCCGATAAACTTTGAATAGGTGTTGATGAACTCGGCGTCTTTATTTTGAGCTTTTCAATGTATTCGTTTGTGATTTTTTCCGCTTCTTTATAATTGATTTTCAAGGCCTTGAAAAGGCGGTCATAAACACTGATGACACTGTTTTCGCGCACCGAAAGTATCGGGAAAATAGCATGATGCCTGCGCTCCTCGGGAACATATCCGATTCCCAACTTAATTGCCTGCTTCGGATTTTTAATTTTAACTTCCTTTTCGTTAAAATATACTTTTCCCTCAGTGACTTTCGTCAGACCGAAGACAGCATTCATCAATTCGGTCCTTCCCGCTCCTATAAGTCCGCCCAAACCGAAAATTTCACCTTTTTTGACCTCAAACGAAACATTGCTGAACTCTCGGCCTCTGCTGAAATTTTCAACTTTAAGAACAGTTTCGTCGCTGCACTCCCTGTTTACGCGTTCAAGCTTGGCAATTTTTTTGCCGGCCATATCCTCGATCAAGGAGTCGATTGTAATATCCTTTGTCTCGCATACATTTACGACATGACCGTCACGCATAACGGTAATCCTGTCGGTAGTTGATAAAAGCTCCTGCAGACGGTGGGTAATAAAAATCAGTGTTTTACCCTGCTCCTTGAGCTTTTTCATGAGTTTAAGCAGAAACTCTGTTTCGGTAATTGTAAGCGAGGCGGTCGGTTCGTCAAAAATCAGCAAATCCGCTCCCGTAGCCAATAATCTTGCAATCTGTATAAGCTGCTGCTGTGCAACGCTTAGGTTTTCAACAATTGCGTTCGGATCGACGTCGCTTCCGATTGTCTTCAGTATTTTAACGGATTCCGATTTGATTTTTTTCCAGTCGATTTTGCCCAGTTTGTTTTTTATTTCGTTTCCCAGGAAAATATTCTCCGCTGCCGAAACATACGGATTAAGATTTAATTCCTGCGGCACCATCCCAATTCCGATAGATGTCGCAAGGCTCGGTGATGTAATATTTACCGATTTGTCTTTAAAAAAGATTTTTCCCTCATCCGCCTTATATAACCCCATAAGAACTTTCATTAATGTACTTTTTCCGGCTCCGTTTTCGCCGATAAGTCCATGTATCTCTCCGGCGGTGACCGTAAAATCCACATTACTTAACGCTCTTACGCCCGGGAAAAACTTCGAGATATTTTTCATCTGTAATATATTTTTCGACATGAGGTTTCCTCCGGTTTGTGCTGTTCCGCCGTTAGATGGCAGAACAGCACAACAAATTGTTAAAAAGGGTAATTTGAGTTCAAAACTCCCGATTATTTAATAAAATCGTCAACGTTGTCTTTTGTTACAAAGTAAGCGGCAATTTCATCGTTGGTTTTTTTAGGAGTTTTTCCGTCAGCCAACTCAAGCATGGCATAAACGCTGTTATATCCGTAGGTTGTAACAGCCTGACGAAGAGTGCAAAGAATGGTTCCGTTTTTAACATACTGCATAGCTTCCTGATCTTCGGCCATGCCAACGATAAGGATTTCTCCGACCTTCTTGGCGTCTGTAACGGCACGGGCTGCGCCGATGGGGCTTGCAGCGTTAACGCCGATAACGCCCTTGAGATTGGGATATGTTGCGATATAGCTTTCCATAACACTGATGGCGGTTTCAACCGAATCTTCGTCGGCCTGCTCGGCAACAATCTTCATGTTGGGATAATTCTCAATGGCTGCCTTAAAGCCCTTAACACGCTCCTGATGGTTACCTGCCGAAAGAGTTCCCGCAAGGATGGCAACCTCGCCTTCGTAGTTCAGCTCTTTGGCAAGACGCTCTCCCATTTCCTTACCGTCTTCGAAGTTAGTCGAATGACCGCAATAATAAAGCCTGTCGGAATTCGGCGCGTCACAATCGAAGGTTGAAAAGTTTATACCGCTCTTAACCAGCTCGTTGATAACCTGTGTGGTGGCAGCCTCGTCAATAATAGCAACGGAAATTCCGTCGGGCTTCTTTGCTGCGGCGGCCTCGATCATCGAAATCTGATCCGTAACAATGGCGTCGCCGGGAGCCGTCCATTCTACCTTAACCGTAACGCCTTTTCCTTTTAATTCCTCAACTGCTTCGTTAATGCCTATACGAACCTCTTCATACCATTCGTGAACGAGCTTGGGAATGAAAACAAGATTGTATTCATCCTTTGCGTAGCCGGCCGTGTTTTTAGCATCGGTTGTGCCTTCCTTGCCTTTTTTGCATCCACCCAGGGTGAATATTAAAACAAGCGCACAAATTACAGCGAGTAAACGAACTATAGTCTTTTTCATTTTGATTCCTCCAAAATTTTTTTGTGCGGGGAATGTAAATCCGAACAAGCTTAAAGGCCGAGAGGGGCCAAGCTTAAAACGACCGGATTTTTCTCCGCGTCTTTTGCAATTGTCTGCAGCATTTTTTTCGACTGAGTTTGTCTGTGTTTTATAATTAAAATGCCAGTTGCTTTAAGTCCTTCATGTTTTCTTTAAGAGCCGGATAAAGCTTCCTGTATACAGCGAACAACCGATTATACTTTTCAAAATGCTCCTCAATCGGTTCGACAGCAGGATTAAACTCTACCCATCTTTCGATTTCCTTGACATCCCTTACCAGTCCTGTCGCCATGCCTGCCATAAACGCGTCTCCCAGCGGAGCTTCAACAGGATTAACCGGCGTATATACCGGAAGACCCGTGACATCTGCGAATATTTGCTTCCAAAGCGACGATTTTGATCCACCTCCCACTAAAATCAGTTTTGTAAGGGTTTTTCGTTCAAGTATTGACTCTATAATATCTCGAAGGGAATATGCGGTAGACTCTAAGATTGCACGATAGATATGCTCTTTTGTATGCATCAGCGAAAGACCTAAAATCAACCCACTTGCATTCTCATCCCAAATCGGGCTTCTCTCGCCCATGAAGTAAGGTAAAACAATCAGTCCGTCCGAGCCGGGCTTAATATTTTTTTCGACATAATCTTCAAGTGTTTTGTATGCCTCTGCCGTTTCCTCCGGCATAAAGTTTTGCATAAACCATCGGGGTAATGCGCCGGCCGTCGAGGCTCCGCCGTATGTATAGCTTTTTTTCTTCGGATCGATACAATAAGGCATTGAAATTAAATTCGGATCGTCCGGCAAATCATTTCTTATATATCCCCAGTTAAGTGATGTTCCGAGAACGGCCGCATTATCGCCGGCTTCAACTATTCCCGCGCTCAGCATCGACGCCACGCAATCAACCGTTCCGAAGCAGACGGGGACATCTGAAGAAATACCCAGCTTTGACGAAAACTCATTGTTAAGCGTACCCGCTATATCTGTCGGTGCGCCGAAATTATCCGGCAACGCTTCATATTTGATTGACAGCTTTCCCGCCGTTTCCTTTGACCAACAATGGTTTTTGTAGTCATATATCCCGCCGATATTTCCCGCCGAACAATAATCGACCGTCAGCTTACCCGTCATGCGGTATACGATATAGCTGTGTACCGGAACAATCCATCTGATTTTTTCAAAAATTTCCGGCTCGTTATTTTTGACCCAAAGAAGCTTTGTATATCCGAAATATGAATCAATTCCGTTTGCCGATACGGCGAAAATTTCTTTAAGACCGATGCTTTTCTCAACATAACGGCTTTCCTCGTCGGCGCGTCTGTCCATCCAGATTATTACCGGACGCAAGGGGTTCATTTCCTCATCACACATCACGCCGGTTCCGCCGTATAAGGCACTGATGCATATGCCGGCGATTCTTGCGGGATCAATTTGTGTCACAAGCTCTCCTATGGTTTTAACCACCGCGTCAAGCCAAACCTCCGGCCACTGCTCCGCCCATTGGGGGTGCGGAGTGATTATGCCGTAGCCGGTATGCGTACTTGCCAAAGTCTTTCCGTCTGCCGTAACCGCAACAGCCTTTGTCCCTGAGGTTCCGATGTCGCATCCAATTAAAATATCTTTCATCAGACTGCTCCTTATGCCGTAAGCTCGGCCTTGGCCTTCTCATAATCCTCAGTGTTAGGAGCTTTTCCGTGCCATTCAACAACATTTTCCATAAAAGACACTCCTTTCCCCTTAACCGTATGAATAATGATAACCGCCGGCTTGTCCTTAATCTGTTTTGCACGGTCAACGGCTTCAAAGATTTGGCCGAAGTCGTGCCCGTCAATCTCAACAGCATCCCACCCGAAGGCTCTCCACTTATCCGAAATCGGATTCATTTCCTTGACTATATTTGTATAGTTGTCATTTTGAAGTCCGTTGACATCGACAAAAGCAATCATGTTGTCGAGCTTGAAGTGTGCAGCCGTCGCAGCCGCCTCCCAAATCTGGCCTTCATTGATCTCTCCGTCACCCATCATGCAATAAACATTATTGGTTTGACCCTTTAATTTGGCGGCCATTGCCATGCCGTTTGCCGCCGAAAGCCCCATTCCGAGAGAGCCGCTTGTCATTTCAACGCCCGGCGTTTTCTTCATGTCCGGATGCCCCTGCAAATGCGAGTTGATCCCTCTGAAAGAATTCATAAGCCATTCCTTTGGGAAAAAGCCCTTATCTGCAAGCACCGCATATAATGCCGGTGCGGTATGCCCTTTCGAAAGAACAAATCGGTCACGACCCTCCTTTTTGGGATTTTTCGGGTCAACATTCATCTCATCAAAGAAAAGTGCCGTCAGAACGTCAATTTCAGAAAAAGAACCTCCGAGATGCCCCGATTGGGCGTTATATATCATTTCAAGTATATCAAGTCTTAATTGCTTTGCTTTTGCTTCAAAAAAACCAAGATCTCTTGCCATACTCAACCCTGCTTTCTTGCGATAACTTTCTTTGCGGCCGCTGCTATATCGCCTGTCGTTAAGCCATACTTTTCATACAGCTCTTCCTGTTCTCCCGATTCCCCGAAGGAGTCGTTTACACCGACAAGCTCCTGCGGAGTCGGTCGGAGCCTGGCGAGAAGTTCCGCGATTGCGCCGCCCAATCCGCCGATAACCGTATGATCTTCCGCGCTTACAACGGCGCCGCACCTTTTTGCGTATTCGAGAATTGTTCCTTCGTCAAGCGGTTTAATGCAGTAGGTGTTGATAACCGCTGCGCTTATTCCGTCTTTTTCAAGCATTTCTGCCGCTTTAATTGCCTGCTCCACCATAAGGCCGCAAGCAAAAATTGCAACATCGTTTCCGTCTTTTACCACATCCGAGCCGCCGGGCTTTACCTCACACGGATCGTCATAAATGTCCTCTGCCAAATCACGCCCCAGCCGCAAATAACAGGGGCCTTCATGTTCAATCATTGCCGAGATTGCGGCCTTTGTCTGTTCAATATCTGCCGCAACAAAAATTTTCATGTTCGGCAAAGCGCGAAGTATTGCCATATCCTCAAGATTTTGATGTGTTGCTCCGTCCTTACCCACGCAAAGTCCCGCGTGAGTTGCGATGATTTTTACATTTAAATTGGGATAGCAAATTGACTGCCTTATTTGTTCAAAGGGTTTGGCCGAAACAAACATTGAAAACCCTACCACTACGGGAATAATACCCTCGGTGCTCATACCTGCCGCAGTCGTAAGCATGTCTGCTTCGGAAATTCCGATATTAAACATTTTGTTCGGGAATTTTTTTATAAAATTGGAAAGATTTAATGCTCTTGCCGAATCCGCGTTGAGTACTGCTATTTTCGGATTCTCTGCGGCTGCATTTTCCAAAACCTCGCTAAGTGCTGCTCTAAATGATCTAATCATTGCATTACCTCTCAACTCTTATTTGTCTTCATAGCCGTCGATGTTTTCCTGATGTCTTCCAATGACTGCGGCTCTTTCGCTTGAAGAACACCGAAAAACAATGCTTCTAAAATTGCCTGGTCGGCGATCCGTCTCGCCACAACCTCTTCTCCCACCGACAAATCCGGAGTTGCAGTAAACAGCTTAATATCACAGAACTTAACAAGCTCAGACCTATCGCGCTTTGTAATGCATATGGTCGTTGCTTTGTTTTTGTGAGCCAACTCCATGGCGGCGTTTACCTGTCTTGATTTACCCGAATGGGATATTGCAACTGCGACATCACCCTCTCCGAGATAGTTTGCGGCTATCATCTGTAAATCGCAATCGGACTCGGCATAGCAGTCGTATCCGAGCTTCCTGAATTTAAAGTAGGCAAAATGACATAAAGCCATTGCGTCTCCTATTGCAAAAAAGCAGATTTTCTTAGCTTTCAGCAGCGCTTCAAAGGCTCTGTTAAAGGCATCGCTTGCTAATGCAAAGGTGTCTCTTAAAATCTGAATATTGGCTCGGAACACCTGCTCGATAATTTCAATCATATCCGAACCGAGCAAATATTTCTCTCTTTCCGCAAATTGCATTTGATATTGCTGATCTACCGCAAGCTGAACCGCAAGTGTTGTTTTAAGTTCTAAAAAACCGCCTAACCCTATTCGTTGGCAAAGCCGTATTATTGATGCCTGACTACTTTCGGATTTCTTGGCGAACTGCACAAGCGTCATTTTCGAGACCTCTTCCGGATTTTCAAGCAAATATCGTGCGGCTCTTTTTTCCGAAGGGGGAAGTGTCGGGAGTAAAAAACGGGTAATAGGGATAATTTTACTTGTTTTATCGCAAAAAACCACTGCCGCATCTCCTCCTTTCATCTTTTCTGACCATCAGCGTTTTGTTTCTCCGGGAGAATTATTTTTCTTTGGAGCCCATCTCTATTATTCATTATATATGGCGCGTTTTTCCACTTCAATGTCCATTATTGATAATATTGAAGTGTGATTTTTAACAATATTACACAACGAAAATGATGATTTTAGGAGCAATTCTCCATTATCGAACATTTTGTTGTGAAATTTTAAACTGCCGTTTCCATGCCTTAAGGCGATATTTTTCAACCCGATTTCCTTGCCTTTCCTCGATAACCGCTGCATCGGAGCGGCTTTGCGGCGGATCGGGCGGTCGGCCGCTGTTGCCTATTTCTCCCGAGGTTGGCCGTATATGCAAAAAAGGCAGGGCAAAAAGCCCTGCCTAAAACGCGGAAATATTCGAAAATACCGCAGAAAGTGAGAAAAAGGGTCGGGACGCCGAAAAAAGAACACCGTACTCCTGCCGTGTCAAGCCGCCGTAACGGTCGTATTCACCGTCATTATTATGGCGTTTTGCAAAAACATCTCCGCAATACAAAAAAGAAGGCGGAGCACATATGCACTCTGCCTTCAAACGCAAAAACTCCGCAAAAATACCGAGGAGACCGAATAAATTAAGGCGCAACAAATAAGCGGTCACACACCGCTCGAAGGATGCAGTTGTCCCTCTGCGCGTTATCATAGCCATGTCCTCGCTTTTTCTTTTTTTTCATCACCTCGGTTATTTTGGAAAGCGGACACACTCCGCTTAAGCTTGCCTCTGTAAACTGCATAGCAAGTTGTTATGTTAAAAACAAGCTCTTTATTTGCTTTAGGGATTTATTCCGAATCCGAGTTGCAGTGCAAAATCGGATTTGTGTGTGCCGGGGCCAAAGCGATAGGGTAATCGGTGGGTTAAGGCCTATGGCTTCAGCTTTTCTTTTTTACCGTGACGGTTATGGCGCCGAGCTTTGAGGAGGTAATGTATGCGCCGTTGAGCGTTCCCGATGGCATAAAGGTTACGGTTCCGCTTTCTGCCGCCGCCATATCAAGGCTTTGTGCCGAAAAGCTTCCGCCGGTTACGCCGGTGACCGTCTGGGGAACAAACCTGAATTCGGCCGTCATGGTCACGTTGGAATTGTTTTTAAGCGAAACGGTGTTTTTGCCGTCGGCTGACGCCGCCCATGCGCCGCCCGAGCTGCTCCATTTGTGGTTGTCCTTATCCCATGCGGGGGATGACGGGGTGTATTTGAAATCAAGGCTTCCCCA
Organism: uncultured Eubacteriales bacterium; assembly: GCA_934486455.1. Classification (GTDB taxonomy): domain Bacteria; phylum Bacillota; class Clostridia; order Oscillospirales; family Acutalibacteraceae; genus UMGS1484. The sequence continues at coordinate 719 of CAKSPR010000005.1, read as the reverse complement.
AGCGACCTCCACCGAGTAGATCTCGGCAGTCCAATTCGCGTAAAGGGTAATATTTCCCGCCACCGTGTAGCTTGAAACGGTGGGTGTACCGTTTTTGTCATAATACTGAGTCCCGCCGTTTGCAGAGGTATACCAGCCGTTGAAGATATGTCCCGGTTTTACGGGCGGTGCGGTTGAAACGGAGGGCAGGGCCGAGCCGTAAATCACGCTTACCGAGGCCGTTTGGCCGCCGCTGCCGCCGTTGGCGTTAAAGGAAATGGTATAGGAGTTGACAGAAAATTGGGCGTATAGCGTCGTGTTTGATGCTTTGTCGTAATTCCGCGCACCTGCTCCCGCCGCCGTGTAATATTGTGTTCCGCCGCTTTGGGCGTCGTACCACCCCGTGAAGGTATGTCCTGTTCTTACGGGAGCGGTTGTGGAGATTGCGGGCATTGCCGCGTCGTAGGTTGCGGTTACGTTTGCCGTCTGGCCTCCGCTGCCGCCGTTGGCAGACGCGTTAAAGGAGACGGTGTAGGTATTTGCCGTAAATTGGGCGTATAGCGTCGTGTTCGATGTTTTGTCGTAATTCCGCGTGCCTGCTCCCGCCGCCGTGTAATACTGTGTTCCGCCGCTTTGGGCGTCGTACCACCCCGTGAAGGTATATCCTGTTCTTACGGGAGCGGTTGTGGAGATTGCGGGCATTGCCGCGTCGTAGGTTGCGGTTACGTTTGCCGTCTGGC
>CAKSPR010000004.1 GCA_934486455.1 uncultured Eubacteriales bacterium | reverse complement strand
ATTTTCACGCCGAGCCGGATAAAAGCAAAAAGCCTTATACCATAGTTATGCCCCCTCCCAACATCACCGGACAGCTCCATATGGGTCACGCTTTGGACAATACGCTTCAGGACATTCTGACCCGCTTCCGCCGCATGCAGGGATACTGTACTCTGTGGCTGCCCGGCACCGACCATGCTTCAATTGCCACCGAGGCTAAGATAGTGGCGGCAATGGCCGAAGAAGGGGTCACAAAGGATGATCTCGGAAGAGAGGGCTTCCTTGAACGCGCATGGGAATGGAAGAAGGTCTACGGCGGAAGAATAACCGAACAGCTCAGAAAAATGGGCTCCTCCTGCGATTGGTCGAGAGAGCGCTTTACCATGGATGAGGGCTGCTCAAAGGCTGTCAAAGAGGTTTTTGTCAATCTTTATAATAAAGGACTCATTTACAGGGGCGAGCGCATAATCAACTGGTGTCCCCACTGCAAGACCTCCATTTCCGATGCCGAGGTCGAATATACCGAACAGGACGGATTCTTCTGGCACCTGCGCTATCCGCTGACCGACGGAAGCGGTTTTGTCGAGCTTGCAACCACCCGTCCCGAGACGCTGCTGGGCGATACCGCCGTTGCGGTGCATCCCGATGATGAAAGATATAAGGCACTGGTGGGCAAGACCCTGACCCTGCCGCTGGTGGGAAGGGAAATTCCCATTGTGGCCGACAGCTATGTCGATCCGGAATTCGGAACCGGCGTTGTTAAGATTACCCCCGCCCACGACCCCAACGACTTTGAGGTGGGACTGCGCCACAATCTTGAGGTCATAACCGTTCTCGACGACGGTGCCGTTATCAACGAAAACGGCGGAAAGTATCAGGGACTTGACCGTTATGAGGCCAGAAAACGCATTGTTGAGGATCTTGAAAAGGGAGGCTTCCTTGTAAGGGTAGAGCCTCACGCACACAATGTCGGCGAGTGCTATCGCTGCCACACCACCGTTGAACCAAGAGTTTCAAGACAGTGGTTTGTTAAAATGGAACCTCTTGCAAAGCCCGCCATTGAAGCGGTCAAGACAGGGGAAACCAAATTTATCCCCGAGCGCTTTGAAAAGACCTACTTCCACTGGATGGAGAACATCCGCGACTGGTGCATTTCCCGCCAGCTTTGGTGGGGACACCGTATTCCCGTTTGGTATTGCGACGACTGCGGCGAGACGGTCGTTACAAAAGAGGACGGCGTGGACACCTGCCCCAAGTGCGGCGGTCATCATCTGACCCAGGATCCCGATACCCTTGATACATGGTTCTCATCTGCTCTTTGGCCCTTCTCGACTCTGGGCTGGCCCGACAAAACCGAGGATCTCGAATATTTTTATCCCACCTCCACCCTTGTTACGGGATATGACATAATCTTTTTCTGGGTGGCAAGAATGATTTTCTCGGGCGTTGAGCATATGGGTAAAGCCCCCTTCGATACCGTGTTTATCCACGGCATAGTCAGAGACGCACAGGGTCGGAAAATGTCCAAATCCCTCGGCAACGGCATCGACCCGCTGCTTGAGATAGACAAATACGGCGCCGACGCCCTGAGATTTACCCTTGCAACCGGAAACAGTCCCGGAAACGACATGAGATACACGCCCGAAAAGGTGGAGGCCTCCCGCAACTTTGCCAACAAGCTGTGGAATGCCGCCCGTTTCGTGCTTATGAATCTTGACGATAACGAGCCTGCACCCTATATCCCCGAGGGACTTGCTCTTGAGGATAAATGGATCCTTTCGATATACAACAGGGTGGTCAGGGAGGTCACCGACAATCTCGAAAAATTTGAGCTTGGCATCGCTGTGCAAAAGCTTTACGACTTTATATGGGACATTTTCTGCGACTGGTATATCGAGCTTGCAAAGGCAAGACTCACCGGAGAGGACGAGCAGGCCAAAAAGACGGCGAGAGGCGTTCTTTGCTATGTGCTTTCGGGTACACTGAAGCTGCTTCATCCCTTTATGCCCTTCATCACCGAGGAAATTTGGCAGACCCTCCCCCACGAGGGCGAGACAATAATGCTTGCCGACTTCCCCGAATATTGCGAGGCTCTTAACTTTGCCGCAGAGGAAGCCGAGTTTTCCCGCGTTATGGAGGCGGTCAGAGCCATAAGAAGCCGCCGCGCCGAAATGAATGTTCCCGCGTCCAAAAAGGCCGAGGTATATATCGCCACCGCCCACACCGACACCTTTAAGACCTGCGCCGTATTCTTCAGCCGCCTTGCTTCGGCAAGCGAGGTCAAGGTCGCAGGCGAGTGGGATATTGCGGGAGCCGTTTCGATAGTCACCTCCGACGCGAGAATTTATATCCCTATGGATCAGCTTATCGATTTCGAGGCCGAGAAAAAGCGTCTTGAAAAGGAAAAGGCCGAAACCGAAAAACTGCTTGCGGGAGTTATGGCAAAGCTTAATAACGAGGCATTTGTCAGCCGCGCTCCCAAGAATATTGTTGACAACCAGCGGGAGGCCGCCGAGCGGCTTAACAAAAAGCTTTCGCTTATCGACGAAAGCATGAAGGCTCTTGACAGATAACCTTTTCGACCTGCCGAAAGTTTTTGCTTCGGCGGGTCGTTTTTGTAGATTTTATAGGTGCTTTGTGATAAAATATATGTATACATCTACCGCACCGACAAACATATCATTCCAAAGACAATATAAAGATATTACACAGTAAATTAAGCGGAGGAGAAAGCATGAACCTGCTTCATATGAAATATGCCGTTGAGATAGCAAAAACCAATTCTCTCAACAAGGCGGCCGAGACCCTTTATGTCGGCCAATCGGCGCTCAGCCGCGCCATTAAGGAGCTTGAAAGCACTCTTGGAGTCACCCTTTTTGAACGAAGCAGTAAGGGCATGACGCTCACGCCCGACGGGCAGCTTTTTGTTCATTACGCAAAGACGGTGCTTAAACAGGTTGATAACATCGAAACCATGTTTTCTCAGGGCAGAACCGACAAGCAAAGATTTTCCGTCTCGGTTCCCCGGGCAAGCTATGTGGCCGACGCTTTCGCCGCGTTTACCACCCTTCTTGAAAAGGACAGGGACGCTGAAATATATTATACCGAGACAAATTCCATGACGACGGTCAAAAATGTGCTTTCGGACAGCTCGAAGCTGGGCATAATCCGCTATGCCCAAAGCTTTGATAAATATTATAAGGATATGATGGAGGAAAAGGGGCTGGCATACGAGCTTGTCTGCGAATTTACCTTTAAGGTGCTTATGAGCAGACAAAGCCCTCTTGCAAGGCTTGCGGAGCTGACCACCGACGATCTCCGCCGTCACACCGAAATTGCCCACGCCGACCCATATGTGCCCTACCTCCCTCTTTCGGAGGTCAAAAAGGAGGAGCTTCCCGATGCTTTCGGCCGTCGTATCTTTGTTTTTGAACGCGCAAGCCAGTTTGAGCTGCTCTGTAAAAATCCCGATACATTCATGTGGGTGTCGGAGGTTCCGAAGGATTTGCTCGAACGGTACGGCCTTGTGACCGTTTCCTGCACCGACAACAGCCGTATTTATAAGGATCTGCTCATTCGGCGGGAGGATTATAAGCTGACAAAGCTTGATCAGATGTTTATCGAGCAGCTCATAACCGCCAAAAGGGAAATATTTTCATCGGCGGAGGAAAAATGATGGATTACAATACCGCTATCGAATATACTCATTCGCTGCTTAGGTTCGGCAGCCGCCCCGGGCTCGAAAGGATAAACGCCCTGCTTTGCGCCCTTGGAAGTCCGCAAAAAAAACTTGCGGCAGTGCATGTTGCAGGAACAAACGGTAAGGGCTCGGTTTGCGTCTGTCTTGCGAAGCTTTTTGAACAGAAGGGGCTTAAAACGGGCCTCTTTATCTCTCCCTACATTGTGAATTTCAGAGAGCGCATGCAGATAAACTCCAAATTCATTTCAAAGGTGGATTATGCCGAGGTCGCAAGCGAGGTCAGAAAAGCGTCCGAAAGTCTTGACAAAAGCCTTCATCCCACCGAGTTTGAATTTGTAACCGCCGCCGCGCTGCTGTGGTTTTCAAAAACGAACTGCGATGTGGTTGTACTTGAAACGGGACTGGGGGGAAGACTTGACTCCACCAATGTTTTTGAAGCCCCCCTTTGCACGGTCATTACCTCGATTTCTACCGACCATACCGCCGTGCTTGGAGATACAACAGAAAAAATTGCCGCCGAAAAATGCGGAATCATAAAAAAAGGCTGCCCCGTTGTTACCTGCGATTCTCAACTGCCCGAGGCAATGGCGGTCATAGAAGACACTGCCCAAAAGCTCGGCGCACCCCTGAAAAAGGTGAAGCAAGAGGACATAAATGTGCTTTTCGACACGGCATTCGGCATCGATCTTATGTATAAGGGCATAAGCATACATCAGCCCCTTGCGGGAAGCTTTCAGGCCGAAAACACCTGTCTTGCCGTCGAGGCCGCAAAAACCGCCTTTCCCGACATTTCCGACGAAACAATTCTGAAGGGCATTGAAAAGGTAAAGCATCCCGCAAGGTTTGAGGTGGTCTCAAGGTCGCCGCTCATAATTTTAGACGGAGCCCACAACGACGGCGGTGCAAGGGCACTGGCGCAGTCCCTTGAAAATTATTTCCCGAATGAGCGTTTTTTCGGCATTTGCGGAATGCTGAGGGACAAGGACTATGAAAAAGCCCTGTCCCGTCTCACCCCGCTTTTTGACGAAATAATTACCGTGACCCCGCAAAATCCCCGTGCCCTTTCGGCCGAGGAACTGGCCGATTGTCTTAAAGGCAAGGTTAAAAAGGTGTACCCCTCGGCGGTGGACGGCGGCCTTATAAAAAGAGCCGTGGAGGCGGCAAACGGGCGGCCGATAGTCATTTTTGGGTCCCTTTATCTTGCGGGAGAAATCTATAAATATTTCGGCTGAGGCTTTACGGCCTTTAAAAACGGCGAAGTTTCCGTTTTGTCTTCTTTCTGCCCCGATGGGGAATGCGGCCGCGACGGAATTAATAAAACATGTTAAACAAAAACCGAGGATCACGGAAAAATGCGATCCTCGGTTTTTTATACCGTTTAACTGATTGGTGTAATGTCTGAAGATTTGATTGATATTTCTTAATCAGAATTTTCCTTTGCTTTCAAGCCTCTCGCAGCAATCGTCGGTTTTGGGAGGCTTTTCAGCCTCGGGAGCGGGGACGGTGGTGTTTCCGAGACCTGTAGTTTCGGAAAAAAGCACATTTGTTTTAACGGCGTTTACCGCGTCGGTGGGAATTATAATTTTTGCCGCCTTGCCGTCTGAAAGCTTTATGAGAGATTCATATTTTTTAAGCTCCAAAACCGCCGCATCGGGGCAGGATTCCTTCAACATGCGAAGTCCCTCGGCCTCGGCCTCTTTAGCCAGCTTAATGGCCTTGGCTTCACCCTCTGCCCTTGCAATCCTGGCGTCTCTTTCGCCCTCTGCGGCAAGTATCATGGCCGCCTTGTCGCCCTCGGCACGGGTAATGGCCGCAGCCTTGTGCGCCTCGGCCTCGAGCAGGGTCTGGCGCTTGTCGCGCTCGGCCTTCATTTGCTTTTCCATGGCGTTTTGAATTTCGCTTGGGGGAATAATGTTTTTAAGCTCGACACGGTTGACCCTGATACCCCATTTGTCGGTGGCCTCGTCGAGAATGGAGGTCATTTTGCCGTTTATGATGTCGCGGGAGGTAAGGGTGCCGTCAAGCTCAAGCTCACCGACGATGTTGCGAAGTGTGGTGGCGGTAAGGTTTTCAAGGGCGCTTATGGGATTTACGGCGCCGTAGGTGAAAAGCTTAGAATCAAAAATGGTGTAATAAACCACCGTGTCGATCTGCATGGTGACATTGTCCTTGGTTATGACCGGCTGGGGCGGCGAATCGAGCACATGCTCCTTTAAGGTAATGGTTTTTGCAATGCGATCGAAAAAAGGAATTTTAACATGGATTCCGGGACCCCAGGTGTGCTTGTATTTTCCCAGCCGTTCGATTACGAACTCCGAGGCCTGGGGAACAATGCGGATGTTGACAAGCAGCAGTATGAGCATTATCAGCGCCGCCGCTATGAGTAGGATGGTTTCGATTGCGATGTCCATTTTTTTCTCTCCTTTTTATTTGCGCTGTGCCTTGCCTTTACCGTGCGGCCGACCCCCTTGCGGGGACTGCTTTGGAGCTTGGGCAATGGGACGGAAGACTTTGGCAAAGGGCACGGCAAGGGTGGAAATTTTCTGCAAATACATTTTACCACATATTTTTTGTAAAATCAATAAACGACCCGACAAAACCTTAAAAGTCCTGTCGGGTCGCCGAATGAAGGAAAAATTGCATCAAAAAGATGTGATTTTTGATACCGGATACCGAAGTATGAGCAGGGGCGCCGCCTGATGCAGCGGTCCTGTTAAAATCCGCAGCGGACGCCCTTGCCGCGTTGTCCTCGGAGTTTAAAAGAGCTTGTCTCTTTAGCCGAAGAAAGCATATGCTCCGCCCTTGGCCGTTATGGGACAGACCGAGGCAATAAGAAATACGCCCGACAAAACAGACAGCGGCCTTGCAAAGCTTTTCTTACGGGGCTCGGTCTTTGCTGCATTTTCTGTTATAAAAATAAAGCTTCAACCTAAAGATGACCTAAAGGTTGAAGCAAAATTTCAGATTGTTTTTATGCCATTCCCTCCGAAACGCCCATAAGCACAATACCTATGCCTGCGAGGACGATGGAAATGTATTGTATAAGGGTGAGCTTTTCTTTAAGAATAAGTCTTGCCCATACCACCGAGAAGAGGCAGTAGGATGAGATCATGGGGGCGGCGGCGATGGTGTTGCCCGATATGGCGTAAATGTAGGCAAACTGACCGGCCGTTTCGCAAACCGCACCGGTAAGGCGGAATTTCTCGTTTTTGATCGAAAACCGTTCCTTTTTTATGACAAAAACAAATATAAAGCATATAAGTCCCATCAAAAGGAAGGTCAGCTCGTAGGCTATGTTGGCACTTTCCTCAGAAAGCACGCCCGAAATGACATTTCCCGCGTCGTCCTCTTCAATGAGAAGCATGCCGTCGAAGAAGGTGCCGAGAGCGTCGATTATACAGTAGGTAATGGGCAGGAAGATGGCGATAAAGCTGTGGGTGTATTTTTTCTCGATTTTTTGACCCTGCAAAAGTCGGTCCTGCTTTTCATATTTGCGCTCGAGCACCGACAGCAGGATTATTCCGGCCATGATAAAGCCTACGGCAACTATCTGCAGGACGGTCAGTTTTTGGTCGAGGAAAAGATAGCACATGACTGCCGCAACCGCTCCCGAGCAGTTGCATATGGGGGTCGAAACCGACAGCACAAGGTAACGAAGCCCTATGTAGCCGATAATCATGGAAAGTATGTACATGCTTGAGGCGGGGAGATATGTTATCATATCCGAAAGCTTAAATTCCGCCCCCCGCAAAAGCTCAACTCCCGCGTGGATTCCCATGACAAGGCCTACCGCCACGACGATCTTCCACTGGGTATATTTTTCGTTTTTGTCCGATCCCATTTTGGTAAAAAGATCGGAACCGCTCCAAAAGAATATTGCGACAAGCGCAAGTATAAACCACATATAAATTAGTCCTTTGCTATTATTCTGAAAAGCTCGGCAGCCCTGTCCTTCATGTCCGAAAGGTAGAGCCATCCGAAAAGTGCCTCAAGTCCCGTAGCCGCATGGTAATCGGCCGACGAGGCGTTTTTGGCCGAATGGGGAGGGTGGGCATTTCTGCCCCGTTTAAAGATTGAAAGCTCCTTTTCCGAAAGAAAATCGGAAATTTTTCTGAAGGCTTCGGCCTGAGAGGCCGCCTTCACCATTTGCACCTTGCGGGAGTTAAGCTCTCCGGCAGGGCGGTTGGCGAGGCAGGCAAGATGCTCTCTCACAAAAAGCTCATAAACCCCGTCGCCCACAAAGGCAAGGGTAAGAGGGCTTAAATTGTCGGGATTGCAGTTTTCACCTAAAAGTCTCATAAAATCTCCTTTTAAATCGGACGAAAGCTCTGCACGGGTCGGTAAACGGTCGGAAGGGTCGACGGGTGTCGGCGGGAAATCCGCGAAAAGCCGACGGAATGAAAAAATGCCGTGAAGCCGAAAGCTTATTTGGAAAAATCAATTGACAAAATCAAATTCCATGCCGTGGATCGAAACAGTGTCTCCGTCCTCGATGCCCATTTTTCTTAGCTCGTCGATTATGCCGCTTTCCCTGAGCACGCGTTCGAAATACTGAAGGGATTCGTAATCCTCGGGGTTGATGGTCGACATGATTTTTTCAAGCCACGGGGCGTCGACCGCATAAATCTCGCCTTCTTTTGTTATTTCGAATTTGTTGCGGGAAATTTCGGCTTCGGGCTCGGGATCGGGCTCGAAACGGGCAACGGGAGGCAGGGTGGAAAGCATGGCCGCTATCCTGTTTATAATTTCCTTTGTGCCTTCGCAAATGGGAGCGGTAAGCTCAAAAAACTCGTAGCCCTTTTGCTCGACATAATTTCTGAAACGCTCGATCTGCTCGGGTGAGGCAAGGTCGCATTTGTTGCCTGCCACGATCTGCGGGCGCTTTGCCAGATCCTCGCTGAAAACCGCAAGCTCGCGGTTGATGGCATCGAAATCCTCACAGGGATCTCTCCCTTCGCTCCCAGATACATCAACAATGTGAAGAAGCATTCTGCAACGCTCCACATGGCGCAAAAACTCGTGTCCGAGTCCCACGCCCTCGCCCGCGCCCTCAATCAGGCCGGGAATATCGGCCATAACAAAGGATGAGCCTTCGGCTATCCTGACCACTCCGAGCACCGGGGATAGGGTGGTAAAATGGTAGTTGGCGATTTTCGGCCTCGCCTCGCTGACCACCGAAACAAGGGTGGATTTCCCCACATTTGGGAAGCCGATAAGCCCCACATCGGCAAGAAGCTTGAGCTCGAGCTGCACCTCTTTTTCCTCACCGACCACTCCGCTTTTGGCAAAACGGGGAGCCTGACGGGTGGGAGTGGCAAAATGGCTGTTTCCCCAGCCGCCTCGCCCGCCCCTTGCGACTACGGCAGGGGTATCGTCCGACACATCGGCAAGAAGCCGACCGCTCTCTGCATCCTTGACAAGGGTGCCACGGGGCACGCGTATTATAAGATCGGCGCCGTTTTTGCCAAAGCAGCGTTTTCCGCCGCCGGGCTGGCCGTTTTCGGCGATGTATTTTCTTTTGTAGCGAAAATCCGCAAGGGTCGAAAGGTTGTCGTCCGGGAGAAAAACAATGTTTCCGCCCTTTCCGCCGTCTCCTCCGTCGGGGCCTCCCGCCGCAACATACTTCTCCCTGCGGAAGGAGACTGCACCGTTGCCGCCGTCCCCTGCGCGGATCTTGATTTTTGCAATATCTATAAACATTTTTTATTTACCTTTCGGGCAAAACAAAAGGGCGAAAATACAAGGGAACCCCCTTTTTTTCGCCCAAAGCTTACACAACAAAAATTATTGTTCGACAGCGTAAACACTGACGCGCTTGCGGTCACGACCGACGCGCTCGAACTTAACCTTTCCGTCGATGAGGGCAAAAAGGGTATCATCCGAACCGCGGCCGACATTTTCGCCTGCATGGATGTGGGTGCCTCTCTGACGGATAAGAATGTTACCGGCGGTAACAAACTGGCCGTCGCCCTTTTTAAGACCGAGACGCTTGGATTCCGAATCACGGCCGTTCTTGGTCGAACCAACGCCCTTTTTATGAGCGAAAAGCTGAATATTTACATTAAACATTGTTTTTTCCTCCTGTTAAAGTTAAACTGCAAAGGCGAAAATTTTTCGGATACTGGCGCTGTATGTCGGTCAGCTGAAATTCAAGGGCGGTAAGCACCTTTTCGGAAAGCTCGCTGTCATTTCCGATATAAACGGTCATTTTGCCTTCGCTTATATTTATTTTTGCGTTTTTATTGTCCAGGGAAAGGGCGTTCGCCGCAAGATAGGCGGCTGAGGACAACGCCGCACAGACAATGTCGTTGCCTTCGCCTCCGCGGCCTGCGTGTCCGAAAAGGGCAAATCCCTTAAAAAGCCCGTTTTCCTTGGAAAAAACTGCGGTGGTCATTATTTAACGCCGTTGATGGAAACGATTTCAACCTTGGTGTAGGGTTGACGGTGACCCATTTTTCTCTTTTCGTTTTTCTTGGGCTTGTAGGTGAAAACGGTGATCTTCTTGCCCTTGCCGTTTTTAACCACCTTGCCTTCAACGGAAATGTCGAGGGTGGGGGCGCCGACCTGAACTCCGTTGTCGTCACAGAAGGCGAGAACCTTGTCGAATTTTACGGTTTCCTCTGCTTCGGCATTAAGCTTTTCGATGTAAATAACGTCGCCGTTAGATACCTTGTACTGCTTTCCGCCGGTCTCAATGATTGCGTACATTTTTTAAAACTCCAATACAATAGACTCGCTGTCAGTCGGGGCGGAAAAACTTCTCTTTATGGTGATTTTTGCACAGCAAAAACCACCGCCCGTAACAAGCGGCTTTGTTAGTGTAACATAAACGGGAGCTTTTGTCAAGAAAAATTATCCCCACCGCCGAAATTTGCCCTTTTCCATTGACTTGAAGGGCAAAATGTCTTATTATATGTATGTTTTTTAAAGAGTTTCTTTGGAGGGAAAGCTATGTATCTTTATGAAACCCACTGTCATACAAACGAAGCCAGCGCCTGTGCCGTAAATTCCGGTGCCGAGATGGCAAGGGCGTATAAGGCCGGCGGCTATGCAGGTATAATGGTTACAAACCACTTTTGGCGGGGCAACAACTGTGTCGACCAAAGCCTGCCCTGGGAGCAGTGGGTAAGAGGATACTGTGCGGGATACCGCGCAGCCAAGGAGGAGGGCGACAAAATAGGCCTTTCGGTGTTTTTTGGACTGGAGACCAATTTTAAGGCCACAGAATTTCTCGTTTACGGTATCGATGAACAGTGGCTTATAAACCACCCCGAGATAAAGACCGACTCGGTGGAGGAGCAGTATAAAATAATCAAAAACGCAGGCGGAATGGTGGTTCATGCCCATCCCTTCAGGATTGTCAAGGGCATTGTGGATGAGGTAAGGCTTTATCCCGGGCTTGTCGACGCGGTCGAAAGTCGCAACGCCTCCCATTCCAATCCCCACTGCCGCAAGCCTCAAAGTGTTCCGCAGTTTGACATCGACGCCGTCAAATATGCCGAGAAATATAATCTTCCCCAAACGGCGGGGAGCGACAATCACGATATAAACATGCTGGGCGGCGGCATCGGGGTCGAAAAGCCCTTTGAAACGGTTTTCGATTATATGGACACCCTCTTAAACCGTCGACCCTATACCCTTTTTGACGGAAGCGAAAAGAGCTATCCGCAGAATTTTTGAGATTAAAAAAACATACGGGAGGAATTGTTATATCTACCGCATCTGCAAAAAAAATGCTGGGCAACATCCTTCTTGCCCTTGCCGCCTTTATTTGGGGCACCTCCTTTGTGGCCCAGAGCGAAAGCGTGGGACTGGTCCAGCCGTTCACGTTTAACGGAGTGAGGATGCTCATCGGCTCGGCTTGTATACTGCCGGTGGCGCTTATATCCTCGCGCACGCCCAAAAATGCGGCCGACGGCCCCGTGGGACACCGCAAGCCCAACAAAACGGTGGTTATCGGAGGACTTGTGTGCGGCGCTGTCATTTTTGTGGCGGCAAATCTGCAGCAGTTCGGAATCGAAAACGGCACAACCGCCGGCAAATCTGGGTTTATAACCGCCCTTTATGTGGTTATGGTGCCCATTGTCAGCATCTTTCTTAAAAGAAAACCCCAAAAAACCGTTTGGATAGGCATTGTGCTTGCGGTGACGGGGCTTTACCTGCTCTGCGTCAAAACCGGAGAAGGGAACGCCATATGTATAGGTGATGTTATAACCCTCCTTTGTGCCATGGCCTTTACCGGCCACATTCTCGTGATAGATCATTTTTCACCCATGGTAAACGGGGTGTGGCTGTCATGTATTCAGTTTTTTGTGGGCGGGCTTTTGTCGGCAGGGTGTATGTTCATATTCGAACAGCCCTCCTTAAGAGGTATACTTTCGGCCGCCTTGCCGATACTTTATTCGGGCGTTATGAGCAGCGGCGTTGCCTATACCCTGCAGATAGTCGGCCAAAAATACACCGACCCGACGGTTGCTTCGCTTATAATGTGCATGGAATCGGTTTTCGCCGTGCTTTCGGGGTGGATCATTTTGGGAGACGCCATGGGAGCAAGGGAAATTATCGGCTGTGTGCTTATGTTTGCGGCCATTTTGCTGGCTCAGATACCCGACGAAAAAATCAAAATAAAAAAATCTAAAAAGCAATTGCTTTAGGAGTAAAAATGGTGTATAATCTTTTTTGGACAAAAGGAGTGAATGTAATGAGAAAAATAACAGCACTTATTCTTGCGGTTCTTATGCTTACGGCATTTTCGGCCTGTAAAAAGAAGGGTGACAAAGGCACCGACGTTCAGTCTGACGGCGGAGCTTCGACAACAACCTCCGCTTCGGCGGCAGACGCTTTAAAGTCGGCCACACAGAACGGTAAAAGCAGCACCGACGGCGGAGAATCGGCAACCTTTGTCGCTCCCGAATTTACCGTCGGCTCGGGGGCCAAGACCGCCAAGGCAGGCGAGGAAATCACGATACCTCTCGAGGTTTCGGCCGGCTCAACCATTGCCGCCATTGATCTGACCGTTTCTTACGACACCGACAAGCTTGAATATATAGATTTTGCCGCCAACGAGGACTCCTTCCTTTCGGCCGATAACGAGCCTGAAAAGGGCACTATCCGTATCGCCATGATGAGCAGCACCGCCAAATCCATAAGCGATGCCGTCGAGCTTGGAAAGCTCACCTTTAAACCCAAGGCAGGCGCATCGGGCGAGACCAAGCTCAACATCTCCTGCCCCAGCTGCTGCGATGAAAACTCCAACGAGCTTCATCCCACATTCAACGATCCCGTTATAACCATCGGATAATTCCGTTAAGTCAAATTGCGGAGCGGCAACCCGTTTTAAACTTAAAGGGCGGTGCGGTTAAGTCTGCCGCCGCAGGTTTCTCAAAACGGATTCCCGCCAACCGTCCGTCATACCAAATTTAAAAATTAATTTTTAAAGAGGTCTTCAAAATGAAAACAAAAGCAGTAAGAATTTACGGTGAAAACGATTTGCGCCTTGAGGAGTTCGAGCTTCCCGAGATGCAGGAGGACGAGATACTGCTCAAGGTGGTATCCGACAGCATTTGCATGTCCACCTACAAGGCCGCCATCCAGGGTGCAAAGCATAAGCGCGTGCCCAACGACGTGGCCGAAAACCCCACCATTGTAGGACACGAGTTCTGCGGCGAAATCGTCAAGGTGGGAAGCAAATGGGCAAACGACTTTAAAGAGGGTCAGCGCGTTTCCATTCAGCCGGCTCTTAACGACCCCGAGGACATTTATGCCGCTCCCGGCTATTCCTTCAGATACATCGGCGGCGACGCCACCTATGTTATCGTTCCCAACAAGGTTATGGAGCTTGGATGCCTTCTGAACTACACCGGAGACGCCTTCTTCTACGGCTCCCTTTCCGAGCCTATGGCATGTATTGCCGGCGGACTTCACACCTCCTGGCACAACGTTCCCGGCCACCACTATGCTCATAAAATGGACATCGTCCAAAACGGTAAAATGGCCATTCTCGCCGGTGCGGGTCCCATGGGACTGGGTGCAATCGACTATGCCATTCACCGCGATGTTCATCCCTCCCTTCTGGTTGTCACCGATGTGGACGACGCAAGACTTGCCCGCGCCGCATCCATATACACTCCCGAGGATGCCAAGAAATTCGGCGTTGAGCTTCACTATGTAAACACCGCCTGCGACGATCCCGTGGGCGTGCTCCGCGGCCTTACCGGCGGCAAGGGCTTTGATGATGTTTTTGTTTTCGCTCCCGTTAAACCGGTTGTGGAGCAGGGCGGCGCAATCCTCGGTCACGACGGATGCCTCAATTTCTTCGCAGGCCCCACCAAGACCGAGTTTTCGGCCGAATTTAATTTCTATAATGTCCATTACGATACCACGCACATTGCCGGCGATTCGGGCAGCAATATCGACGATGTGGTAGAGGTCATTTCCATGATGGGAAGCGGCAAGGTCAACCCCGCGTCCATGATCACACATGTGGGTGGCCTTGACAGCGTTGTGGAAACCACCCTTAACCTTCCCAACATCAAGGGCGGCAAAAAGCTCATCTACACCCACATTTCCATGCCTCTCACCGCCATTGCCGATTTCGAAAAGCTGGGAGAAACCGATCCCATGTTCAAAAAGCTTGCCGAGATCGTGGCCGAAAACAACGGACTGTGGTGCTATGACGCCGAGAAATATCTTCTCGAAAATGCCAAGTCCATCGACTGATTTGTTTAAATTAAGCCTTTCCCGAAAAAAAGGCCGGCCCTTAAAGCGGGAAAAGGTCAATTGTAATATTGGAGGAAATTAAAATGAAAATCTTTCTCGACAGCGCAAATATCGAGCAGATCAAAACCGCTTATGATATGGGCGCCATCACCGGTGTAACCACCAACCCCTCGATCATATCAAGAGAAAACAGAAAGTTTGACGATCTTCTCACCGACATCACCGCAATCATTACCGACGGCCCCGTTTTTGCCGAGGTTCTCAGCGTTGACGCCGAGGGAATGATCGAAGAAGGCAGAAAGCTTGCCGCAAAGAGCAAGAACATCGTTGTCAAGATCCCCATGATCCCCGAAGGACTCAAGGCCGTTAAGACCCTTTCTTCCGAGGGTATCACCGTCTGCAACACGGTTGTTTTCTCCTCCTGCCAGGCTATTCTTGCCGCCAACGCAGGCGCTTCCTATGTTGCTCCCTTCGTCGGCCGTATGGACGACATCGGCGAAAACGGACTTAACCTCGTTGCCGAGATTCGCGAGATCTTCGACGCTCAGGGCATCGACACCAAGATCGTTGCCGCATCGGTCCGTCATCCCGGTCACGTTGCCGAGCTTGCCAGAATGGGCACCGACATTGCCACCATGCCCTTCAAGGTTGTTATGCAGATGGCTACCAACCCCAACTCCGCCAGAGCCGTTGAAGGCTTCCTCAAGGACTGGGAAAAGGTTCCTAAATAATCAAAGCACAAAAATCAAAAGAGGACTCACTGCGAGTCCTCTTTTTTTTGTCAAATTAAATCAAAAATTACCGGGTGACAGCTTAACAATCAAAACCACACGGCGGGGGGAAACTGGGGGATGATGACCGTTTCGGTGGCCGAGAAGGCGGCCAGCTTTTCGGCCAAGATCGGGACAACGACATTCTCGGTTTCAAAATGTCCCGCGTCTATCAGGCAAAGGCCGAGGGACTTTGCAAGCAGCAGATTATGATGCTTTACATCGGAGGTGACAAGGGCGTCTGCGCCGGCTTTAAGGGCGGGGGTAATGAAATCCTCCCCTGCGCCGCCGCAAAGAGCAACCTTGGCTATTTCCTTGCCGCTTAGCACGGTCTTTGCTTTTGTTGAGAGCTTTTCTGCAACGAATTTCGCAAAATCGCGGTCGGACATGGGCCGCTTTAATGTGCCAGTTCTGCCTATTGGGGGAAAGTCGTCACCGTCGTTTTCGGCGAGAGGAGCGATGTTTTCAAGCTCCAGTGCCTTTGCCAGCGCGTCGTTTACTCCGCCCCTTGCCGCGTCGAGGTTGGTGTGTGCCGAGATGACGGCAATGTCGTGCTTGGCAAGAAGGTAGGGCACGCTGTCGGTCTGAAGCCGTTTGAGGGGATTAAAAATAACGGGATGGTGGCTGACTATCAGGTCAATGCCGTTTTGGACGGCATATTCCACCGCTTGGGCGGTGACATCAAGCACCGCACCGATCTTGTTTATTTCTCTTTGCCCGTCCCCCACAAGCAGTCCCGCATTGTCGAAGGGCAGGGCGGTATTAAAGGGGGCAAAGGAATCTATAAATTCCAAAATGTCAATAACCTTCATACTTTCACCTCATATTTTTATGTTGTGCTTTTTATGCTTCGGCGCAGAGAGCCTTACTGCCGCCGTTTGTTCGATTGCTTTGCCGGAATTTCGTCGGTTGCTTGTCGGGTCAGGCCCGGCTTTTTGCACCGTCGTTTATCAGGCTGTCGATTTGTTCTTTCAGCGATTTAAGAGCCGAAGTGTCGGCGCCGGTGCCGCTTTGCCCCCTTATCTGCTTTTCAAGAGTTCTCGAAAGCTTTTTGAAATATTCAAATTCCGCACACTTGGGGCTTTTGCAAAGAGTGCCGACAAAGGCCTCATAATCGGTTAGTTTCCGACTCTTTCCGCTGTACTCGGCCCGCATGACCACATATACCCGCTTGCCCTCGCAAACCGCCCGTTCCCTTGTTATTTCAAAGCCGTTTTTGTAAAGCCACCGCCGCAAAATGTCGGGGTCGGACATGGGCTGGAGTATAAAGGCCTTGCTTTCTCTGTAAGGGCAGCTTTCAAGTATTTCGCAGATGAGTATTCCACCCATTCCGGCCATGACCGCCTCGTCGAATTCATCCTTTTTTATGCTTTTCAGTCCGTCCGAAAGCCTTGTTTCAATGACATTTGATAGTCCCGCCGTTTTTATGTTGCTTTTTGCCGACGCAAGGGGACCCTCCCGCAGGTCGGAAGCAATGGCTTTTGGGCATTTTCCGCTGCTCACAAGAAATATGGGAAGGCTGCCGTGGTCGGTACCGATGTCGGCGACGGCGGCATTTTCGGTCACAAAATCGGCGGCAAGAGCAAGACGGCTTGAAAGTTTTTTCGCGTTCATATACACCTCGGGATTGATTTTTTTCAATCTGTATGTTATATTGTCCTTCGGGAGTTGATTAAAATGAAATATGATAAATACGGAGATCCCATTATCGAAAAGGAAACTACGATGAACGGCAAGCGGCGCAAGGCTTTTGCCGTAACAATGGTTCTTCAGGCCATTATTATCGCCATAAATGTGGCCATAATGTTCATCCCGAGCATTAACGGCTACCTCTGCTTCATCTTTGCGCCCTTTTACATATTCCTTTTCGTGACATATGTCAAGGCGGTTGCCACCGTTAACGACGACGGAATTTCCATAACAAAATATCAGATATTCAAGTTTGTCAGCATAGCCCTTTACATCATCACGGCGGCTATGTGTATGGTCATCAATTATTGATAACCGTAAAAGTTAATTAAAGCTCCGTAGTTTAGGCATGCAGACCTCAAGCTACGGAGCTGTTTTTATTTTTTAAATCCAACAATTTCGAGGTAGGATTTTATAAGCTCAACGGCCTTGTCAAAGCCCATGCGGCTTATGTCTACGCAAAGGTCATAGTTGTCGGCGTCCATCCATTCTTTGCCGGTGTAGTATTTATAGTATTGGGAACGCTGTCTTGTGACCTGCTCCGAAAGCCTTTCGGCTTCTTTTTTCGAAAGGGCATAGCGCTTTGCGATGTTGTTGACGCAAAATTCCTCCGAGCCGTATAAAAAGATGTTACAGACATTATCGAAATCCTTTAAAACATAACCGGCGCAGCGTCCGATAATGATGCAGGATTCCCGCTCTGCCAAGCGCTTGATGACCTCGGCCTGGAGGCTGAAGATATTTTTGTCGGAGGTATAGTCTGCGCTTGTGGGAGGCTCGACAGTGCCTTTATATGCGCCGCTTCGCTTGATAAAGAAGGAGCCGTTGATTTTCTCGTCGGCCTTGCCGAAAAGAGATTCGTGAACTCCGGTTTCTTCCGACGCGATTTTTATGAGATCCTTGTCGTAATATTCGATTCC
Organism: uncultured Eubacteriales bacterium; assembly: GCA_934486455.1. Classification (GTDB taxonomy): domain Bacteria; phylum Bacillota; class Clostridia; order Oscillospirales; family Acutalibacteraceae; genus UMGS1484. Next base: position 51,057 of record CAKSPR010000004.1, on the reverse strand, counting down.
GTAAATTTCAGACAGGGCAACTCCCATATCTCTGCCGAGGCTGCCGTATTTTCTCGAAATGGTAATAACATTCTTTGTCATAAAACATCCACCTTTCCGAAAATATAGTTAATAAAATTATTCGCCCAGATATGCCTTTTTAACTGAGTCGTTGTCCGCAAGCTCGTGAGCATCGCCCTCGAGGGTGATGTTGCCCGTTTCAAGAACATAGGCGCGGTCGGCAATGGCAAGGGCCTTTTTTGCATTTTGTTCAACAAGCAAAACCGTTGTGCCGGCCTTGCTTATATCCTCAATTATGCTGAATATTTCGCTGACCAGAATGGGCGAAAGACCCATTGAAGGCTCATCCATAAGGATGATCTTGGGGCGGGACATAAGTGCGCGTCCCATGGCCAGCATCTGCTGTTCGCCGCCCGAAAGGGTTCCGGCCAACTGATTTTTACGCTCCTCAAGTCTCGGGAAGCGCTTGTAAACCATTTTAAGGCTGTCGGCAATCTCGTCGGCGTCCCTGCGGGTATATGCGCCGAGCTTCAGGTTTTCAAGCACCGAAAGCTGGGCAAAAACCCTTCGTCCCTCGGGAACATGAGCCATTCCCAGCGAAACAATCTTGTGGGCGGGGGTTTTAAGAAGATTGTGACCGGAAAAGGTTATCGATCCGTGCTTAGGGGTGATAAGGCCGGTAACGGTGTGGAGAATGGTGGTTTTTCCGGCGCCGTTTGCACCGATAAGGGCGATTATTTCACCCTCGTTAACATCAAAGGAGATTCCTTTAATGGCCTTGATAACGCCATAGTAGACTTCAAGGTCTCTTACTTCAAGCATAGCCATAATTTCTCTCCTCCTATTCGCCCAGGTATGCCGTGATGACCGCGGGATCCGAAAGAACCTCGGATGTGGTTCCGGTGGCCAGCACCTGACCGAAGTTGAGCACGGTCAGCTTTTCGCAAATTCCGCTGACAAGGCGCATGTCGTGCTCGATAAGCAGAATGGTCATGTCAAATTTGTCGCGGATATATCTGATGGTGTCCATAAGCTCCTGGGTCTCGTTGGGGTTCATGCCGGCGGCCGGCTCATCGAGCAGAAGAAGCTTTGGGTTTGTGGCAAGGGCACGGGCAATTTCAAGCTTTCTCTGTTTACCGTAGGGCAGGTTGGAGGCAAGGTAGGAGGCCTCTTTATCGAGATCGAACACCTTCAGAAGCTCCATGGCCGCTCTGTCCATTTCTTTTTCGGTTTTAAAAAATTTAGGCAGACGCAATACCCCGGTGGCCACCGAGTATTTATAGCGGTTGTGAAGTCCCGCCTTAACATTGTCCATTACCGAAAGCTGTTTGAACAGACGGATGTTTTGGAATGTGCGGGCGATGCCCTCGTGGTTTATTTCGGCGGTGGATTTGCCGGTTATGTTCTTGCCGTCAAGAATTATTGTGCCGTCGGTGGGCTTGTAAACACCGGTAAGCAGGTTGAAAACGGTGGTTTTTCCCGCTCCGTTAGGGCCGATGAGACCGTAAAGCTCACCCTTTTCAATTTCGACATTAAAGTCGTCTACCGCGCGAAGACCGCCGAAAGAAATGCCCAAATTTGTTATCTTAAGCATTGACATTATCAGCCGCCTCCTTCTTGTTTCCTGCAAAGATTTTTTTAACCGCCCCGAAGACTCTCCGGCGATAGCCGATGAGTGTTTCGTTTGAGGTAAATATCATCATAATGATGAGAGCCAAAGCGTAGATAAGCATACGGTAGTCGGCCACCTCGCGAAGCACCTCGGGCAGTACGGTCAAAATGGTTGCGGCGATTATCGAACCGCGGATATTTCCCATTCCGCCGAGCACCACAAAGACCAGTATCATTATCGACATATTATAGCCGAAGTTTTTGGAGGATGCGGCCAAAATGCTTAGGTTGTGGGAATAAAGAACACCGGCGATTCCGGCAAGGAATGCCGAAAGAGAGAAGGCAATGAGCTTATATTTGGCGACATTTATACCGATTGATTCGGCCGCAATGCGGTTGTCGCGGATGGCCATGACCGCCCGTCCCGAGCGGGAATGGATAAAGTTGAGGCAAATCACTACGGTGAGAAATACGAGAATAAATCCAACGATAAAGTTTGAATCGTGGGGGGTGCCCTCAATTCCCTGGGGGCCGTTTATCAGAAGGGTGCCGTCCACCGGGTCAAGACCCATGTCGGTGGCCGAGGTCAGAGAGGCATGTATGCCGTTTTTATCATAGCCGAGATAGATGGATTTTGCAAAGTTCTGAATAATTTCTCCGAAGGCGAGGGTAACAATCGCAAGGTAGTCGCCCTTAAGACGGAGAACGGGGATTCCGATGAGCACGCCGAAAACGGCGGCGAAAATTCCGCCGATAAGCAGTGCAAGGGGAAATCTGATGTAGCTTTCGGGGATGGAATGCTGCATAACCACCGAAAAAATCGAGCTGGTATAAGCGCCGATACACATAAATCCTGCGTGGCCGAGGCTCAATTCTCCGAGGATACCCACCGTCAGATTAAGGGAGACGGCAAGAATGATGTACATACAAATGGGAACAAGAAGTCCCTTGGTCATGCTTTTAAGATTGCCGGTTGAATAAAGGGTCTGCATTATCACGAAGGCCGCAAGCAGGATGCCGTAGGTGATGAAGTTGCTTTTGGTATATGGCTTTAACAGTTTGCTTTTCAAAACTTCCGACCTCCTTAAACCTTTTCGTCAATTTTCTTGCCGAGAATACCGGTAGGCTTGACCACCAGAACGATTATCAGCACGGCAAAAACTATGGCATCGGCCATCTGAGAAGAAATGTATGCTCTGCCCAGAATTTCGATTATACCGATGAGCACGCCGCCTATCATGGCGCCGGGAATAGAACCGATGCCGCCGAAAACCGCCGCGACAAAGGCCTTGATTCCGGGCATTGCGCCGGTTGTGGAAGAAAGGTTTGAATAGGTCGAGCAGAGCAGCACGCCGGCCACAGCCGCAAGGCCCGAGCCGATGGCAAAGGTGAGAGCAATGGTTCCGTTAACATTAACGCCCATAAGCTGAGCGGCGCCTCTGTCTTCCGAAACCGCCCGCATGGCGTTGCCGGGACGGGTTTTATTTATGAACAGTACAAGCGCAATCATTATGATGACCGTTACGGCAATTGTGACAATGGCCTCGCCCGAGATGACGAGCTGTCCGTCGAAAAGCTTTATGGATTCGAGAGGAACCACCGAAGTAAAGTTCTTGGGCTGTGCGCCGAAAACGAGAAGAGCAAGGTTTTGAAGCAGGTAGCTCACTCCGATGGCGGTTATAAGCACCGCAAGGGGAGAGGCATTTCTCAGCGGCTTGTAAGCCACCCGCTCGATGGTCATACCGAGGAGCGTACAGAAGATAATCGAGATGAGCACCGCCACATATGGGTTGAGTCCCGCATATGAAGTGGCCGAGAAAACTATGTATCCGCCCACCATTATAACATCGCCGTGAGCAAAGTTAAGCATTTTTGCAATACCGTAAACCATTGTGTAACCAAGGGCGATAACCGCATATATACTTCCGAGGCTCAGGCCGTTTATGAGATTTGATAAGAAATCCAAATGTATACACCTCTGTTTGTCTGTCGGATAACAGGACATTTTTATATAAAGGGATTATATCATAATCACCGCCGAAATACAACGGGGAAGTCACAAAAAATTCAAAAAAAATTACCGACAGTCAAATTGCGCATCGAAAAATCGAGGAAATTAATACTGTCGGTAATATTTCATTTAAAATATCGGCAAAAATCAGATTTTTGCAAATGCCTTTCGGCAAATTACCAAAAATCACAAGCGGAAAGTCAAAAAACTTCTACTGCGGATTTTTGCTGTTTTCGCTCAGCGGCTGACATAGTTGAGAGGGTCTTCCACACTGCCGTTGAGCCTTACCTCAAAGTGAAGATGAGGACCGGTAGAGCGGCCGGAATTGCCCACATATCCTATAACCTGCCCTGCCGAAACCGACTGGCCGTTATAGGCGGCAACGCTTGACATATGGCCGTATATTGTGATGAATCCGTCGCCGTGGTTTATCATGACATAGTTGCCGTATCCGCCGCTGTTCCAGCCTGCGTCGATGACCGTTCCGGCACGGGCTGCAACAATGGGCTTTCCGTATATGCTTCCTCCGGCAATGTCAAGGCCGTTATGGGTTCTTCCCCAGCGGGGACCCACATAAGAGGATATGTAGTAAAATCCGGGGCAGGGCCACACCCATCCGCCTGCATTGGGAGAGCCTCCGCTGTAAGACGGGCTTTGGGATGAAGAACTGTTGTTCTTTTTTGCTGCCGCGGCGGCTTCGGCCTGAATTTTGGCCTCAAATTCGTCGATGGCGGCGGCATATTCGTCCAGCTGATCCTCAAGGCCGGATTTCTGACCCTCAAGGTCGGAGATAACCGCGTTCATTTCCTTCATACGGTCGCCGAGCTCGGAACGCTTTGCGTCGACCTCGGATTTAATGGACTGTATTTCCTGCTTTTCTTCGTTTGCCTGAGCTTCCAGCTCCTCAACCGACTTTATGTCGGCCTTGAGCTGTTCCATAATGGCGTTGTCGTGATCGGTAACGCTGGAAAGAAGCTGATCGCGATAAAGAAAATCGCCGAAATCGTTGGCCGAAAGAAGCACGTTGAGCATGGAATTGTCTCCCGACACATACATGGCGCGAAGGCGGGTCATAAAGGTCTGCTTTGTGCTTTCAAGGTCGTTTTGCTTTTGCACCTTTTGAGCCTCGATCTGAGAAAGGCGGTTTTCAACCTCGGTAAGCTGACCGTTATAAACATCGATCTGCGCCTGCACCGTGTCGATCTCCTGCTGAAGTGCGTCTTTAAGCTTTTCCCGGTCGCTTATGTCGCTTTTAAGGCTGTTTATCTGCTCCTTAACCTTGGCCTGCTTGCCTTCAAGCTCGTTTATCTTTTCGCGGTAGCTTGCGGCCCCGGCCGAAAGAAAATTCGCCGAAAAGCAGGTCATTACAAGCGAAAGAGTCAGAATAAAAGAAACGGCCGTTTTCACAATTTTCAGTTTGCCCGAATTTAACTTAGAAGATTGCATTGAACTCGCTCCCTTCGTGTCTTAAATATTTTCCGATTGAAATGGCGCTTCCGATAGACCCCACAAGGGCACCCATTAATATGAACGCTCCGAGAAGCGGGAAAGCAAATTTGGTGAAGGGCACAAACGCGCCAAGCCCCGAGAAGGAGCTCGTGAGGGTCTGTTCCGCAAGCTTATAGATGAAGTAGAGAAAGCCTGTTGAGACGACGCCCGCGATTATGCCGAGAAGCATACCCTCTATAACAAAGGGGGTGCGGATAAACCGATTGGTGGCTCCCACCGCCTTCATAATGTTTATCTCAAGCTTGCGGGTGAACATTGTTATCTTGATTGTGTTTGAAACAATGGCCAATGAAATGATGAGCAGCAGCAGAATAACTCCCGTGCCGATTATGCTGATGACCGAGCGAATGGCCACAAGCCGGTCAACATAGTCTCCCCGCTGGCGGATGATGTCTATTCCGTTTACGGCCCGTATGGATTCCACCGTTTGATTGTACTGTTCAAGGTCGGAAATGGTTATCTGAACACCGTCGGGAAGGGGATTGTCGTTTTGAAGAATGGCGAAAATCTCTTTGTATTCCTCGCCCATGGAGTCCTCCTGGTTCGAAAGACCCTCTTCCTTGGAAATGAATTTAACACTGCTTATGTTGTCGAGATTTTTTATGGATTCGGTGGCCGCCAAAGCGTCCTCCCTCGAAACATCATCCTTGAAAAAGGCCATTACGACGGCGTTTTTCTGTATTTCCGAAACATAGTTGTCTATATTTGCCGAAATGGAAAAAACAATTCCGATCATGAGCATACAGGCCATAAGCACGCCCGAGGAAGCCACCGACATAAGACGGTGGGACCACACATTTTTAAAGCCTTCGGAAAGAAGGTAACGGAAGGTTCTCAGTTTCATTATCGGTCACCCTCCTCGTTTTTGTTTGCGTTTTCGGCAAAGGCGCTGATTGCATCGGCGAAGGAAAGCATCGGAGCCTCGTCGTCGCCGCTGTTTTCCCCGCGGGCGCTGTCTGCGGCGGGTCGATCCTCCGCACTGTCTGCGGCGGCTGCGGGTCTTGCGCCAATTGCGGAGGCAGAGCCCTCGTCGGTGTCGCCCGCCTTGCCGTCGTCTTTTTTAGGGAGAGCCTGTCTTAAAATCTCATCTATGCTGTCGTTTAAGCCGACATCTGCTCCGTCTTCCGAAGAAACGACGGAACGGGGCTTTGCAAAGGACATTATGTCCTGTTCGCTTGAACGATACCCCTCGCTGCCGCCCTGACTGTCGGGAGACGGGGAAGCAAATTCGTTTTCGCCGGCACCGTCGGCGGAATCAAAGACATCGTCTGCTGCGTCGTCCATGATAATTCCCGAGGGAATGTGTATGGACGAGGCGGCGTCCTTGGTGAACATGGAGGCCTTTTCTGCGATGTCCTCGGGGTTGACGATAACGGGCTCGATCTCGTTGTCGGCCACTATCGAGCCGTTTTCTATCATAATGACCCTGTGTCCGAAGTCGCGGACGAGATGATGCTCGTGGGTGACCATAATAATGGTGGTGCCCCGCTTATTTATCTCGTTGAGCAGGGAAACGATCTCGTAAGACATGTTGGGGTCAACATTTCCCGTAGGCTCGTCGGCCAGTATCATGGCGGGGTTGTTTACAAGGGCTCTGGCAAGAGCCACACGCTGCTGCTCGCCGCCCGAAAGCTCGGTGGGGTAGCATCTGGCCTTTTCGGTCAGCCCCACGATGTTCAGCGTGTAGGAAACCCTGCGTCTGATTTCTCTTTTGGAGGCGCCCATGATGTGCATGGCAAAGGCGACGTTCTCAAACACCGTCTTTTCCTTTATAAGGCGGAAATCCTGAAAAACAATTCCCATGGTTCTGCGAAGCTTGGGAACATCCTTGGCTTTAAGGCGGGACATTTTATATTTTCCCACCACAATCTCGCCGGCATTGGGCTTTTCCTCGTGCATTATCATTTTGATAAAGGTACTTTTACCGGCGCCCGATGCGCCCACGACGAAAACAAACTCGCCCTTGTTTATTTTAAGGTTGACATCATTTAAGGCCTTTGTGCCGTTGTCGTAGGCCTTGTAAACACCGCGGAATTCTATAAGTGGAGCAGAGGAAGAATTGCTTGGCATAAAAATCACTATCCCTTCGGATTTTAACCGTAACACACATATCGGAACACGCCTGAAACGGCCTGCCTACGGTGCTTTTCGGATTGTCGCCGCACAGCGGCATAAAGCCTTGTGAGCTCCTTTTCACCGAAAATTCTTCACTACCGCGCACATTCGGACCGAAGAAATTTTCTCCGCCGGAACCGTGTTTGTATGTGTGCGTTATGGTTAAGAAAATTGTGCGAAAAAGAGCACAAGTTACGGTTACAACTTTGTAACAATAGAATATCACAAAAGCCCCTGATTGTCAACAGGGGCTTTTTGGAACTGCGAAATAAACAGGTCGGTAAAAATTCTTTTGAAGAATTTTAAATGCGTGGTCAAATTAATATTTAACCGGGTTGGCGCTGAGGTATTTGTTGACCATAAGGGCGATTTTAAAGACGATGGCATGGTCAAACTCTCTCAGGTCGAGGCCGGTGAGCTTTTTGATCTTTTCAAGACGGTAGACAAGGGTGTTGCGGTGGACAAACAGCTTTCTTGAGGTTTCGGAAACATTGAGATTATTGTCGAAAAACCGCTGAATGGTGAAAAGGGTCTCCTGATCGAGGCTTTCGATGGAATCCTTTTTAAATACCTCACGAAGGAAGGATTCGCAAAGGGTGGTCGGAAGCTGATAGATAAGTCTGGCAATGCCGAGGCTTTCACAGCTTACGATGGCCTTTTCGTTGTCGAATACCTTGCCGACCTCAAGAGCCACGTTGGCCTCCTTAAAGGAGCGGGCAAGATCCTTAACGCCGGTGACCTTGGTGCCGATTCCGACCACGGCGTGGGTATAAAATTCGCTTGAAAGGGTATCGACTATCGAACGGGCGAGATTTTCGAGATCCTTGGTTTCGATCTCTTCGGGCACTTCCTTAACAAGGGCAATGTCGGTCTCGTTGATGTTGATGACAAAATCCTTGTGCTTGTCGGGGAAGAGCTTTTGAACCACCTCGTAAACCGAAACGTCGTTGCGGCTGACTATTCTGATGAGCATGACCACTCTGGAAATCTCGGCCACAAAGTGAAGCTCGCGGGATTTAAGGTAAATGTCGCCGGGAAGAATGTTGTCCAGTATGACGTTTTTGATAAAGTTGGCGCGGTCGTGCTTTTCGTCGTAATACTGCTTTACCGAAGAAAGAGAAACAGAAAGCAACGATGCATATTTGGAGGCCTGAGCGTCGTTTCCCTCGACGCACACGGCATATTCGTTGTGTCCCATAGTGCCAAAGCCGAAATAGGTATAGTCGCCTATGACCACCGGAATTTCCGAGGCAACAAGCTCCGCAAAATCAATGTCCACCGTTTCCCCCACCCTTGAAAGGTCGCTGGAGGCTATTACGGCGGAGGTTTCATCTATGATGCCGATGGTGCGCTCGATGGACTGGCTCATTTGATGAACGATTCCCTGAAAAAGTCTGTTTGACATTCTGTTATTCTCCTTATCCTTGCCATTAAAATGACGATTTTCTGTTTCCAATAACCTTAGACATTATACATAATACACAATCGGGAAAAAATTTTCAAGTCTTTTAAGCAAAAAATTGTGATTTTTTTTGAGCAAAAAGAAGATAAAGAGCGTTTTTTTGAAACAGAGCGGACTTTTTTGACGGCGGCATAAGAATTTCGCCGTCCTTTTTTTAATAAACATATTGATAAAAGCGGGATGTAATGATATAATGTGGAGGTGCTTTTTTGAAAGGCTTTTTTAGCGACGACCTTTTCGGAAAGGGGAGGGCGGTTTTGGAAAAACTGACCGAATTTTTTACATCGGGAAGATTCTGGGGAAGCATAGTTGTCGTGGCCGTTGCCCTTTTGGCGGCTTTGCTTTTAAAGAAATTTAAAAGCCGCGTGGTGGGCAGCACCCATATCGACGGAAAAAAGGAGACCAACGCCCGTTTTGTCTTTTCTGCGGCAAAATATGTTGTCTTCCTTATTGCCTTTATAACCGTTCTCGAAATAAACGGGGTCAATGTCTCGGGGCTTGTGACGGGCCTCGGCGTCATGAGCATTGTGGTGGGATTTGCCTTACAGGATGTTTTAAAGGACTTTGTCATGGGCAATAACATCATGCTCGACCACTTTTTTGTTGTGGGAGACACCGTTAAATACGGAGATGTTGTGGGAAAGGTAATTTCCTTCAACATAAGGGTCACCCGCATAAAGGACATCTGCACCGGAGACGTGCTGACCGTCAGCAACCGCAATATTTCCGAGATGACCGTTCTGTCTGACAACTTCTATGTCAATATTCCCGCTCCCTATACCGAGCCGGCCGACCGCATGAGAAGGATAATGGAGGAAATCTGCAGGGAGGCCGAAAAGCGGGAGAGCATTGAGGACTGTGAGTTCCTCGGGACAAACGAATTCGGAAGCAGCAGTATTTCCTATCTCATAAAAACGGTGTGTCCGCCGGAAAATCACCGCCTTGCAAGAAGAATTCTTCTCGGCATAACCCAGGATATTTATGCCCAGGAAAATATTCAGATACCCTTCGACCAGCTTGACATACACATAAATCCCGACGAGGGAAAGAGAAACTCCGCAAAATAAGGCCGGGTCTTGGCAAAGCATGCGGATTGAATTTTAAAATTTTAAGTTTAAAAAGCTTATTTAACATAAAACCAAAGCTAAAGGATTTGATAATATGGCAACCGTAAAAGCTTTTAAAGGGCTGAGATTTACCGAAAAGGCAGGAGATATAAGCGAGCTTATCTGCCCGCCCTACGACATCATAAGCGAGGACGAACGGCGGCGGTATATAGAGAAAAATCCCTGCAACATAATAAGACTTGAGCTGCCCAAGGACGGAACCGACCCTTATGCCGAGGCGGCAAGGGTGCTCGGTGAACTGAAAAAGCAGGGGAAGCTTGCTTTTGACGGGCAGCCAGGCTTTTACATATACGAGATAGAGTTTGCCGCCGACGGCAGAAAAATGACCGTCTCGGGACTTGTGGCGAGAGTGGGACTTGAGGAATTCTCCAAGGGTGTGGTTCTTCCCCATGAGCAGACGCTTTCAAAGGCCAAGCAGGATCGCTTTGACCTTATGAAGGCCACAAACTGCAACTTCAGCCAGGTATATTCTCTTTATCTCGACGGCGGAAAGGTCAGCGGCCTTTGCAGGAGGCAGAAGGAGCGTGTCCCCGATGTCGAGGCAAAGGACAGAGACGGTCTTATACACAGGCTTTGGATTGTTACCGACCGCGATTTTATAAGCGAGGTTGAAAAAAGCTTCGAGGACAAAAAGCTTTACATCGCCGACGGCCACCACAGATATGAAACGGCGCTTAACTATCGCGATTATCTGAAACAAATCGGAAAGCACAGCGAAAACGCCGACTATATCATGATGTTCCTCGCCGACATGGAGCAGGACGGGCTTTTGGTGCTTCCCACCCACAGAATCGTCAGGGATCTTGAGCGCTTTGACAGGGAAAGCCTTCTTTCTCTTTGCGAGCAGAGCTTTGATATAACAAGAAATCTTTCAAAGGAAGACGCCGAATGTCGGCTTAAATCGGCATATGAGAAAAAACAGGCGGCATTTTTGCTTTATACCGCAGACGGCTACGACCTGCTTGTTTCAAAGCTTTCGGCCGTTCCCGAAAAGCTTCTTGCGGGGAGCGAGTCGCTCAGAAGTCTTGATGTCAGCATCCTTCATTCGCTTGTCCTCGAAAAGATCATGGGCATAGACAGGGAAAACATGGCGAAGCAGATAAACCTCACCTACACACGCTCGGAAAGTGAAGCCGAGCAGGCGGTGGACAGCGGGGCGGCTCAGTGTGCTTTTATACTCAATCCCACAAGGGTGGAGGAGATAAAAAATGTTGCCTTGGACGGAGAAAAAATGCCTCAGAAATCCACATATTTTTATCCCAAGCTCATCACGGGGCTGGTTATGAACGGTCTTGAGTAAAAAAAATAAAAAAAAGACTTGCATTTTTGCTTAAAGTCTGTTATTATAGTTTGCACGATGTTGTTTTGCAACGAAATTTTTTTGAAAGTTTAAGGAGGTGCAGAGTATGGCAAAATGCGATATTTGCGGCAAGGGTGTTACCTTCGGTATTAAGGTTTCTCACTCTCACAGAAGATCCAACCGTGCTTGGAAGCCCAATGTACAGCGCGTCAAGGCAATCGTGGACGGTACTCCGTGCCGGATCAACGCCTGCACCCGTTGCCTGCGTTCCGGTAAGGTAACCAGAGCTATATAACCTTTATGCACTGCATGAAAAACACAGCCTTTTCGGGCTGTGTTTTTTTTGCGGATTTTTCGGGGAAGTGCTTTGGATTTTTCGGGGGCGCGAAGCGTTGGGGTTTGCGTCCTTCGGGACTGCGTTTTGTCCGTTTTCAAAATCGTGGTTTTTGTGTTTTTTCTTTTGACTTCGGGGCTGTTATCCTCTGAAAATTTGTCCTTTTTGAAACCCTATGTTTTTTTAATTTTTTGTCCGTTTTCAATTGACCTTTTAATGTAAATGAGTTATAATGATAATCTATAATACTATAAGTGTGTCCGACGGCGTTTTGACGGTGCCAACAAGCGTATTTCCGCAGGCGTCCCGGCGGAACCTTTCGGGAGGTGACGGGAGTGAAAATATTGGCCGTGGGCGACGTTGTGGGAAAACCGGGCTGTGAATTTTTAAGGAAAAGGCTGCCTGCCCTCAAAAAAAGGTACGGCATCGACATTACCGTCGTTAACGGAGAAAATTCCGCCGAAGGGAACGGTATAACCCCGTTTTCCGCCGACCATATTTTCGCAAGCGGCGCCGATGTTATCACCGGCGGCAACCACACCTTTCGAAGAAGGGAAATATACGACTATTTAGCCTCTTCGCCCTTTTGCATAAGGCCGGCCAATTATCCGGACAGTGCCCCGGGATGCGGAATGTGCGTCGTCGACAAGGGCTCATACAAGGCGGCGATCATAAGCATTATGGGGCAGGTTTATATGTCCCCCACCCTCGAATCGCCCTTTGACACTGCCGACCGTATGATAAAGCTGGCCGACCGACAGGGCTGCAAAATAAAAATCGTGGATTTTCATGCCGAGGCTACCGGGGAAAAGCTTTCTCTCGCCCATTATCTCGACGGGAGGGTGACCGCTCTTTTGGGGACACACACCCATGTCCCCACCGCCGACCTCAGGGTCACAAAAAACGGAACCGTCTGCATTTCCGATCTCGGAATGACCGGGCCCGAAGACTCGGTGCTTGGTGTGAAGGCGGAGCTTACCGTGGCCATGATGAAGGATAAGCTTCCCGCAAGATTTTTAACGGCCGACGGAGAATGCTTTTTGTGCGGAACGGTTTTTGAGGTCGACAAGGCGAGCGGAAAGGCCTTGCAGGCAGAGCAAATTATTATCAGATAGGTGATTTTGTGACAGTGAAAAAATATGTGGCAAGTCAGTGCGGCGCCGTACTCGACAGCGATGTGCACAGCGGCGGGGGAACCGACGATACCGCCGCCATACAGAAAATACTTGACATGGCGCAAAAAGACGGGGTGGGAGTACACCTTGTTGTGGACGGAGCGGCTCTTATAACCGGGATAAAGGTTTATTCGGATACGGTCATAGAGTGTCCGACATCCTCCTGCGGTTTTTTCCTTGCCGACGGCTCGGACTGCGCCATAGTTTCCAATGCCAATATGACAAAGCGGCATGCCGACGGCAAATATTCCTACGACGATATTGAGGATCAGAACATCAGCCTTGTAGGCGGAACATACAACCACAATTGCAGAGGGCAGAAGCACGATGTGCCCCGTCCCGAGGGCGGGTGCGATTTCACCGTGGCCTTTTGGTTTGTGGGAATAAGAAACCTGCTTATTCGCGATGTAAACATAATCGACCAGAGAACCTTTACCGGCCTTTTTGTCAACTGGGAGCGGGTTAACATCGACAGCGTGCATATTTCCCTGCCCCATAAGGAGCACTATCAGAATCAGGACGGATTTCATTTCTTCGGCCCGGGAAGGTATCTTAACATACATAATCTCAGCGGAAACGCGGGAGACGACTTTTTGGCAATCGCTCCCGATGAGGCCGACGGAGTTTCCGATATTTCCGATGTCATGATAGACGGAATTCATCTTGAGGACGCCGACCAGGGCATAAGACTGCTCGTACACAAAAACGGACGGCTCGACCGCGTGACCGTAAAAAATGTTGACGGAACCTATCGCTCCTTCGGATTTTTCATCAATCCCTTTTTCCCCGACGGGGTAACAAAAAGGGGAGGATACGGGGATATAATTTTTGACACCGTAAACCTTCATCAAACCGAGGTGGATTACACATACACCGACAACTTCCTTTTCCGTCTCGGCGGACACATTGACCACATAACCCTCAGAAACATCTATTCGGTTAGGCCAAACGATGCCAGAGCGCTTATACAGCTCGGCTGGCAGGCCGAGGACGACGCCCATGTGGGCGAGCACAACAAAACCGAGGTGGGCAGTTTGCTTTTGGACGGTCTGGAGGTTCTGCAGAATCAAAAGGACTGTAAAGAGCTTGGGGAAATGAGCTTTGTGGAGATAAAGCACAGCAATATAAACCGCCTGTGTCTGAGAAATGTCAACATTGTCAGGACGGATGTGAAGGGCGGAAATCTCATAAAGCTGCTTGACGGCGTTAAAATCAAAAAGCTCGACCTTTTCGACATCGACGCCGACGGCCTTGACAGGCTTATAAGCGGTGAGGGCGACATACAAAGGATAAACACCGACAATGTGTGTACCGATTAACCCGACAAAACGGCAGACCGATTAAACGGAGGAGGCTTGCCCGTCAGGAATATCGGGTGAGCAGCCGACAGATTGAATTAACAAAATCGGGGAAAGGAGACGACGGGCAATGAGACAGACAATTGAAAAGGTACTGAAGCTCTGCGCGGCAGCGGTTGCCCTTGTGCTTCTTTCGGGGTGCAGTATGAAGGGCTTTTCGCCGGAGGATACCATAAAGGCGCCGGGAGCCACCGGATATTATGCCGGCGTTCAAAAGGCGCTCGAGCAGGCAGTCGGAAACGATATTGTGCTTAAATATCCCAAGGTCGGTGCTAACCATTCGGCCTTTTGCTCGGGAGATTTCGACGGAAACGGAAAGGACGAGGTGCTGGCCTTTTATCAGAAAAAGGGCGAAAGCGCGGTCACAAGAATGAATCTCCTTTCATGGGAAAACGGAAACTGGAAATCGGTGCAGGATCTCAATCCCGTGGGCAGAGAGCTTATCGAGGCCGAAATTTCCGATCTCGACCTGGACGGAGCCTATGAGATAATTACCGGCTGGCAAATCTCCACCGCAAAAACAAATCAGCTGATCATTTATAAAATGGAGGGCGGCGGACTTGTACAGCGCGCCGACGAAACCTACAATGCCTTTGTCATTTGCGACATAGACAACAACGGACGGGACGATGTGGGAATTGCGGTCATCGACTCTCAAAGCAAAAAAGCCAGTCTCACCTTTAACGATTTTGAAAACAACACCTTTAAAACCGAGTCGAGCATTATGCTGGACGGCGGAGTCACCGAATATGTCAACATTATCGCCTCGGAAACGGGAGGAAAAACGGCCGTATATCTCGACGGGCTTAAATCCTCCGATGTTATGATAACCGAGCTTATATACTACGAAAACGGCGCTCTTTTCAATCCCTTCGCGGAGGGGGAATATGCCCAAAACACCTTCACCGCCAGACGAAGCGGCAGAAGGTGTAAGGACGTAAACGGCGACGGAAAGATCGACATCCCCCTTGCAAAGCCCATTGCGGGATATAACCTTGTCGGCGGGGCGGGATTTTATACCGATTGGTCGTATTATGACGGAAAAGAGTTTAAAAGCGTTATGTCGGCCTGGTATTGTACGAGCGAAGGATATTATCTTATCCTCGACGAGTCCTGGAAGGACGGAGTTACGGTAATTTTCGACTCCGAAAAGGGAACGGCGGTTTTTTGCAGGTGGAACAGTCAAAGCAAAACGGCCGGAAGCGAAATTTTCCGCATAGCCATATTCGATTCGGATAAATTTTCGGGAGAAAACGGTCAAAACGCCCCGGAATCGGAAAATTCCGAGGAGGTTTCGACGGTGGGGTATATCGCCCTTGCCGTTTCGGACAACAGGACCTTCGCGGTTAAATTTACCGACTACAGCGGCGAATATTCGGTGACATACGAACAGCTGAAGGCAAAATTCAAATTTATTGTCGACTGACGCCCGAGGCTCGGCTTTCACCCGCACGCATCGGAAGCTAAAGACGGCGGGTCTTTGCAAAGCTGCGACCGCCGCGTTTCAGACAGATATATCCATGCGATTATAAGGACATATTTTACCGATCTATTGTTGATTTATTAAGGAGCTAATTATGAGAAAAATTCTTGTGTGTGAAGATGAGGCGGCCATAAGGGAATTTGTGGTTTTAAATCTTCAAAAGTCAGGCTTTGAGGTTGCCGAAGCTGCCACCGGCGAAGAGGCTGTGTCCCTTTTTGAAAAACAGGGCGACTTTGACATTGCCCTTCTCGACCTTATGCTTCCCGGTATTGACGGGATAGAGGTTTGCAAAAGGCTGAGAAGCAAGAGTGACAGGGTGGGCATTATCATGCTGACCGCCCGCACCCAGGAAAGCGACAAGATAAGCGGCCTTTCAAGCGGCGCCGACGATTATATGACCAAGCCCTTCAGCCCCTCCGAGCTTGTGGCAAGAGTTAATTCTCTCTGCCGCAGAATGGGAGTGAGTTCTGCAAAGAACGACGGCTCTTCCGACAGCATAACCCACGGCGAATATACCCTTAACATACGCCGCCGCTGCCTTGAAACACCCGAGGGAAAGAGCATTGAGCTTACCCAGGTGGAGTTTAACATTATGGAATATCTCTTTTCAAATTACGGCCAGCCCATAGACCGCTCAAAGATACTTGCAAAGGTGTGGGGAGCGGAATATTACGGCGAGGAAAAGATCGTCGATGTAAACATAAGAAGACTTAGAATGAAGATCGAGCAGGAGCCCTCCGAGCCCAAACACATCATAACCGTTTGGGGACGGGGATATAAGTGGATAAGCTGACCCGAAAACCCGACCGCGCAGGGCGCAGGGACTTCTTAAATGCAGACCGACGGCAGGTCTGAAAGCTCAGCCCCAACGCACGAGACGCTGCGCCTGAGAGCAGCATTATGAAAAAGCCGTTGACCAAAAAGCTTAGCCCGCAAAAAACGCGAAGGGAGTGTCCGGCGGATGAGAAAAATAAAAAAGCCCAAGCAGCAGGGACTTGCTCGGCGCTGGGCAATCAACATTTTAAGCGTGGTAGCCGCAACCATCGCGGTGGCCGAGACGGTTTTTATCTTTGCCGTTCACGAATATTATTTTTCCACCGTCAGGCAATACCTCGAAAATAAAATGTCGGCCATAACCGCCTCCTTTTCCTCCTATTCGGCCGGCTCATATTCCGATTTCGAGCTTGGCGCCCGCCAGTATGTCGAGGGCTTTAACGAGCGGGATAAAATGGAGGTTCAGATAATCGGACCGAGCGGAAATGTCATCATGTCCACAAACGGATTTTTACCCGATAAAAACGAAAGCTACGACGGGGTGGGGACAGATCTCGGCGGAGTGACCCTGAAACAGGGGCGCCTTTCCAGCGGCGAGGAGGTCATGACCGCCGCCACCGCCATAAAATCCAAGCAAAGCGACGACATAACCCTCGGCGCCGTGCGGATAATTGTATCCCTTTCGGATACATCAAGGCAATATACCATTATCGTGCTCATCGGTATCGGGGTGGGGCTTGTCATGTTCCTTGTCATGGTTTTTTCGGGGACATACTTTATACGCTCCATAGTTAATCCCATAGCCGGGATAAACAAGACCGCCCGCCAGATCGCGGCGGGAGATTTCGACGCGAGGATAGAGCCTTCGGAAAACCCGAAGGACGACGAAATAAGCAGGCTCGGCGAAACCATAAACTATATGGCAAGCGAGCTCGGCTCGACCGAAAAAATGAAAAACGAGTTTATTTCCTCGGTGTCCCACGAGCTTCGTACTCCGCTTACCGCCATTAAGGGGTGGGGAGAAACGGTGCTTTCGTCAATCGACGATCCCACCATAACCAAAAAGGGAATCGACGTTATAATCAGCGAGGCCGAGCGGCTTTCGGTCATTGTTGAGGATCTTCTCGATTTTTCGAGAATGCAAAGCGGAAATCTTAAATATAATATGGAATCCTGCGACATTGTGGCCGAGGTGTCCGAAGCGGTCATGACCCTTACCGACACCGCCAAAAAGCAGGGAGTTTTTCTCGAATATACCGAGCCTGAATCAATGCCCACCGTTGTGGCCGACGCGGGTCGTATGCAGCAGGTTTTCGTAAACATAATAAGCAACGCATTAAAATATACATCGGCGGGAGGCCATATTCTTGTTGATGTAAAGGAAGAGATCGGCTATGTTCTCATTATGGTCAGCGACAACGGCAGAGGCATACCCGAGGCCGATCTCGACAAGGTCAAGCAAAAATTCTACAAAGCCGAGGGATCGGTCAGAGGCTCGGGAATAGGGCTTGCTCTGGCCGACGAAATCGTTAAAAACCACGGAGGCAGGCTGGAAATATCAAGTACCGAAAACATCGGCACCACCGTTTCGATAATGCTTCCCCAAAAGCCAAGAAGCGAAAACTGAAAGGAAAGAGAAAATGAGCGATAAAAGCGATAAAAGGGGCTGCAAAATGACCTCCATAGGGGGTCAGGCCCTGCTTGAAGGAATAATGATGAAGGGACCCCACAAAACTGTCATGGCCACCCGCCTGCCCGATAAGACCATAGACATCGAGCAGCTTCACGAAAAGCATGTCAGAGACAAATTCAAGCCCTTCGGATGGCCGATAATAAGAGGCTCGGTAAATATGATCGAATCGCTTATTATGGGATACAAGGCTCTTATGAAGTCGGCCGAAAAGCTGGGAATAGACGAGGACGACGAAGAAGTCAAGGACAGCTGGCTTTATAAGGTGTTCGGCGAAAAGCTCATGGCCGCGGTGGGAGCCGTGGCGGGGGTGCTGGGCGTGGCTCTTGCTCTTGTGCTTTTTATGTGGCTTCCGACGGTTATATTCAATCTTGTAAACGGTATTGTCACCCCCTCGGCGGCGGTCTCCTTCCCCGTAAAGGCGGTGGAAAACGGCGTGCTGGATTCCTGGAAGGGCGTTTTTGAGGGTGTACTTAAAATAATCATTTTCCTCGGATATATCGCCCTTACAGCGCTTATGAAGGACATCAAACGAACATATATGTATCACGGAGCCGAGCACAAATCAATATTCTGTTATGAAAAGGGTTTGCCGCTGACGGTGGAAAATGTCAGAAAACAGATAAGATTTCACCCTCGCTGCGGAACATCCTTTTTGGTGCTTGTGCTTGTGGTCAGCATACTGGTTTCAAGCCTTGTGCTTAAAATATTCCCTGCCCTCAAAACGGTCACATGGGTGTGGATAATCGTTAAAATTCTGCTTATACCGCTCATTATGGGCGTCGGATATGAGCTCATCCGCTTTTGCGGAAAGCACAACAACCTTCTTTCTAAAATCGTTGCGGCACCGGGACTGTGGGTGCAGAGGCTTACCACAAAGGAGCCGGAGGACGACATGATCGAGGTGGCCATCGCCGCCCTTAACGAGGTCATTCCCGAAGACCCCAAGGACGACATATGGGGGAAATGACCCTTTCGGGATTAAAGGCGCTCGGAGCAAAAAGGCTTTCCGAGGTCTCGGACTGCCCCGATTTTGAGGCCGCCGAGCTTATATACAAGGCCTTCGGCATAACCAAGGACAGCTTTTTGCTTGAGCGGGGCAAGACCGCCGACCCGCAGAAAACGGCCGAATTCGAAGGGTATATCGAGCAAAGAATGGCGGGAACGCCCCTCCAGTATATCCTCGGATTCTGGGAGTTTTATTCTCTTAAATTTTTTGTGGGCGAGGGAGTGCTCATCCCGCGGGCCGATACCGAGACACTTGTGCAGCAGGCAATAAATGCACTGAGCGGCAAAGAAAACCCCAAAGTTCTCGACCTTTGCTGCGGAAGCGGATGCGTCGGGACGGCCATAGCCAAAAACCTTAAAGGTGCAAGGCTTTTCTCGGTTGACCTTTTCGACCGCCCCCTTGAATTTACGGAAAAAAACGCAAGGCTCAACGGCCTTTCGGACATTCATATTATTCGGGGCGATGTGCTTAAAGGAACAAAAAGCTTTAAGGCGGTATGCTTTAACGGCAACGGGTTTTGCGAGAAGGAGATGTCCGACGATTTCGGAAATTTCGACCTGATAGTTTCAAATCCTCCCTACATACGCTCGGCGGTTATAGACACCCTTTCAAAAGAGGTGAAAAACGAGCCGCGGGAGGCTCTTGACGGAGGAAAAGACGGGTTAATATTTTATAAGGCCATATGCAGCAACTTTAAAGACCTTCTTAATGAAAACGGTCAAATAATGGTTGAAATAGGCTTTGACCAGAAGCAAGAGGTCGTTGAAATCTTCAAATCTTGCTTTAAAAATGTCGGGTGTGTCACCGACCTTTCGGGAAACGACAGAGCGGTTATTGCATCAAACCGATAACCGACCGCCCCGGGGCAGGCATAATAACCGTTTGTCAGCCCGCCGTCGGGTGATTGAACACGGGGAAGTCGCGGTAAGGGAGCAGCCGACAAACAAACAAATAATCGCCGCTTTTTCGGCGGCGCGACAGATAATACCGTAAAAAAATAAATTTAAAAAAGAGAGGTAAAAACAATGGCAGACAAAAAGATTGACAAAAAGGCGGAAGACCGCAAAAAAGCCCTTGAAACGGCGCTTACCCAAATCGAAAAAGATTTCGGCAAGGGTGCGGTTATGCGCCTCGGACAAAACACAAATATGAATGTCGAGGCCATTTCCACCGGCTCTCTTTCCCTTGATATGGCTCTCGGAATAGGCGGACTTCCCAAGGGAAGAATCGTTGAGATATACGGACCGGAATCCTCCGGTAAAACCACCATTGCCCTCCATGTTGTGGCCGAATCCCAAAAGCAGGGCGGCACCGCAGCCTTTATTGATGTTGAGCATGCCCTCGATCCCGTTTATGCGGCGGCTCTGGGGATCGACATCGACGCGCTTCTCGTTTCCCAGCCCGATGCGGGCGAGGACGCCCTTGAAATCGCCGAAGCCCTTGTTCGTTCGGGCGCGGTGGATGTTGTGGTGGTCGACTCGGTGGCGGCTCTCGTGCCCAAGGCCGAGATCGAAGGCAGCATGGGCGACAGCCACATGGGACTTCAGGCAAGACTTATGTCCCAGGCTCTGCGTAAGCTCAACGGCGCCATTTCCCGTACCAACTGCATTGTTATTTTCATCAACCAGCTGAGAGATAAGATAGGCGTTATGTTCGGCAGCCCCGAAACCACCACCGGCGGCAAGGCGCTTAAATATTATGCCTCGGTCAGAATAGACATCCGCAGGGTCGAGACCCTTAAAAACGGCACCGAAATGGTTGGCTCCCACACAAGAGCAAAGGTGGTTAAAAACAAGGTCGCTCCCCCCTTTAAGGAGGGCGAGTTTGACATTATGTACGGTGAAGGTATCTCGAGAGAGGGAGAAATACTCGATCTCGGCGTTAAGGCGGGAATTATCCAGAAAAGCGGCGCATGGTTTTCCTATAACGGCGACCGTATAGGTCAGGGACGCGAAAATACCAAGAAGTACATAAAGGAAAACCCCGAGCTTGCAAGCGAGCTTGAGCAGAAGATCAGAACCACATCCTCCGACATTCTGCTTAAAAAAGCCCCCAAGGGCAAAAAGGGCGCCGATGCCGAGCCCGCAGCCGCTCCCGAAGCCGCCGTCCAAAAGGACGAACAAAACGAAAAGCCCGCCCCCAAGGTGGACATTGATGTGACCGTCGACTGATGAAAATAATCGCATTAAAGCAGCGGCGCCACAGGCTTACGGCAGTCTACTTTGAAAACTGCGGCGAGGCCGAGACTGTCGACAGCGAGACTCTTTTGATGTCGGGATTTCATGAAGGAAGCGACATTTCCGAGGAGGATTGGCAGGAGCTAAAGTGTGAGGCGCAGCGCAACCGCGCCTATGAAAAGGCGCTTTATCTGCTCGAATATCGGGCGCACACCAAAAAGGAGCTTTTCACAAAGCTCAGGGCGGTTTTTCCCGCCGATGTCTGCGAGCACGCCCTTTCCCGCATTGAGCAACTGGGTCTTTGCGACGACGGAGCCTTTGCCGAGGATTTTGCCGAGGAGCTTTTTAAAAGAAAGGGCTTCGGCAAACGGAGGGTGGCCTTTGAGCTTTCAAAAAAAGGCGTTGACAGGGACATTATCGACAGTGTTCTTTGCCAATATGAGGACGAGGATCCGGTTGAGAGCATCGTCCGAGTTATAGAGAAAAAATATTGTCCGCTTCCCGAGGACGAAAAAAAATATCAGCGCATTTATGCCGGCCTTGCCCGAATGGGATACGGCTACGGCGACATAAAAACGGCGCTTTTGCGGGTAAAAAACGGAGAATAATTTTCAGAGGTAGTTTTTGATGATAAAAATCGGAATGGCATCTCTCGGATGTCCGAAAAACCAGGTCGACGCCGAGATCATGCTTTCAAAGCTAAAGGATAAAGGCTATGAAATAACCCCCTATGAGCAGGAGGCGCAGGTCATAATCGTAAACACCTGCGGATTTATCGAATCGGCAAAGCAGGAAAGCATCGACACCGTTCTCGACCTTGCCGAGCTAAAAAAAGAGGGAAGCCTCAAGCTCCTGATCGTTACCGGCTGTCTTGCCGAGCGCTATCGGGAACAGCTAAAGGAGCAGATACCCGAGATCGACACGGTGGTAAGCATCGGCCGAAACGACGAAATTGCAGATATAATCGGGCAGGCTCTTTCGGGCGAAACCGACGACCGCTTCGGAGAAAAGGAACGGCTTCCTCTTTGCGGGGGCAGGGTGCTTATAAACGAGCCTTACTATGCCTACATTAAAATCGCCGAGGGGTGTAACAACCGCTGCACATATTGCGCCATTCCGTCCATTCGCGGCGGACTTCGCAGCCGTACCGTCGAATCGGTGGTTGAAGAAGCAAACACCCTTGCGGAAAACGGGGTAAGGGAGCTTATTGTTGTGGCGCAGGACACCACAAGATACGGCGAAGATATTTACGGGCAGTGCCGACTTGCCGAGCTTTTAAACGAGCTTTGCAAAATCGAAAAAATACACTGGATACGCCTGCTTTACGCCTACCCCGACCGTCTGACCGACGACATTATCGCCGTCATCAAAAATCAGCCTAAAATCGTTAAATATATCGACCTTCCCATACAGCATTGCTGCGGGGATGTGCTTAAAAGGATGAATCGTCCCGGCGATCGCAGGAGCCTTGAACAAACCGTAAATAAACTCAGAAAAGAAATACCCGATATAACCGTAAGGACCACCCTCATCGCGGGATTCCCGGGAGAAAGCGAGCAGCAGTTCTGTGAGCTTTCGGAATTTGTAAAGCAAATGAAGTTCGAGCGGCTGGGTTGTTTTGCGTATTCGGCAGAGGAGGGCACTCCCGCCGCCGAGTTTGAAGATCAGATCCCCGAGGAGGAAAAGCTTCGGCGCGCCGAGGTTATTATGGAGCAGCAAAGCTTTATTTCGGATGAGCTTTGTAAGAAAAAAATCGGCACCGTGACCGAAGTGCTTGTGGAAGGGTACGACACCTACATAAAGCATTTTTACGGAAGAACGCCGGCCGACGCTCCCGATATTGACTGCAAGATTTTCTTTAAATCAAAGAAAAGACCCTCGGCGGGAGATTTCGTCAAGGTAAAGATAACCGACACCATGGATATGGATTTGATGGGAGTGGAAGCGGATTGAAGCAAAGCAAAATAAATCTTCCGAATCGGCTGACCCTCGCAAGGATTGCGGCGGTACCGATATTTCTGATGCTGCTTTTGTGGCAGTTTCCCCTTCATTATTTTGTCGCTCTTGCGGTTTTTGTCGCCGCGTCGCTTACCGACCTTTTCGACGGCAGAATAGCCCGGTCGAGAGGGCTGATAACCGATTTCGGCAAGTTCCTCGACCCCATTGCCGACAAAATGCTGACCACCGCCGCCTTTTTGGGATTTATCAGTCTCGGAATAGGCTTCGGAACGGCGTGGATAACGGTTATCGTCCTTATGAGAGAGTTTTCGGTAAGCTCGATACGTATGATTGCCGCCGCCTCGGGCAAGGTGGTTGCCGCCGACAAATGGGGAAAGATAAAAACAGTCATACAGATGGTGGGGATAATAATGGCTCTCGCCTTTGAGGGATTTATCTCGCTGTTCCCGACCCTTTTGATTGTCGGCGCGGTGCTTAGAACGGCGTATAACATTGTGCTGTGGTTTTCGGCGGTGCTGACAGTGGTTTCGGGAATCAACTATCTCGTAAAAAACAAGACCTTTGTCGACCCAAATAAATAAAAAAGGTGAATTTATGTTTGAAAGACTTAAAGAAGATATAAACGCCGTTAAGGCCAGAGACCCTGCGGCCCGCTCCTCCCTTGAGATATTCTTTCTCTATCCCGGGCTCAAGGCTGTCAGAATGTATCGCCGTGCCAACTGGTTTTACCGCCACGGCAGAAAGTTCATTGCCCGCCAGATTTCCCAACGGGCGGTCAGAAAAACCGGAATCGAGATACACCCCGCCGCCACCATCGGCAAGCGGCTTTTCATCGACCACGGAACGGGTGTTGTTATCGGCGAAACGGCCATAATCGGCGATGATGTGACCATCTACCAGGGGGTTACTTTGGGCGGAACGGGACATCACACCGGCAAGCGCCATCCAACCATCGGAAATGGGGTGCTTATCGGTGCGGGCGCAAAGGTGCTGGGCCCCTTTAAGGTGGGAGATAACGCAAGAATCGCCGCGGGAGCGGTGGTGCTTAACGAGATACCGCCCGACAGCACGGCGGTGGGCGTTCCCGCAAGGGTGGTACGCCAAGGGGGAGAAAAAATATGCGAAAGCCTCGATCAGGTGCATATTCCCGACCCCGTGGCTCAAAAAATATGCATGCTGGAATCCAAGCTTTATTTTATGGAGAGGGAGCTTGAAAAGCTCAAAAAGCCGGAGGACGAAAATTGATAAAGGATATACTTTTCGATCTTGACGGAACCCTGACCGATCCAATGACGGGTATAACAAAATCGGTTCAATATGCCCTTAAAAGCTTCGGAATCGAGGTTAGGGACAATCGCGAGCTTGAATTCTTCATCGGCCCGCCGCTGGGCGAAACATTTATGAAGTATTACGGCTTTTCGGAGGAACAGGCCAAAGCTGCCGTGGAAAAATATCGGGAATATTTTGCGCCTACGGGAATTTTTGAAAATGAGGTTTACAGCGGAATTCCGCAAATGCTTTCAAGGCTTAAATCGGCAGGGAAAAGGCTTTTTATCGCCACCGGAAAGCCCACGGTCTTTTCAAAACAGATAGTGGAGCATTTTTCTCTTTCGGAATATTTCACCGCCGTTTACGGAATCGAACTTTCCGACCTTCATAAATCAAAAACCGATACCGTTAAGGACATTGTTTCCGACTATAATGTTGATAAAAAAACCGCCGTTATGGTGGGAGACCGAATTTTTGATGTGCAGGCAGGAAAGCAAAACGGCATTTTGACAGTGGGTGTTGCCTACGGATTTGCCGAAAAAGGCGAGCTTGAGCAAGGTGCCGATTATATTGTGAAAAATGCGGCCGAGCTTGAGGCTCTGCTTATGAAATTATAGAGAGGAAGGACTTTTTAAAATGAAAATTTTCAATACCCTGACCCGAGAGAAACAGGAGTTTGTTCCGATAAAAGAGGGGGAGGCGAAAATTTATGCCTGCGGCCCCACCGTCTATAACTATATTCACATCGGAAACGCCCGCCCGCTTTGCGTTTTTGATGTGCTCAGAAGATACCTTGAGTGGAGAGGCTATAAGGTCAATTTCGTTCAGAATTTCACCGACATCGACGATAAGCTTATAAACAAGGCCAACGAGGAGGGCACCACCGTTAAGGAGGTTGCCGAGCGGTATATAAAGGAATTTTGGACAGACGCCGAGGGACTTAATGTCCGAAAGGCCACCGTTCATCCGAGAGCAACCGAAAATATTGACGAAATCATAAAAATCATCGAGCGCCTTGCGGAAAAGGGATATGCCTATCCGTCGGGTGGAGACGTTTACTTCCGCGCCGAAAAATTCAAGGAATACGGAAAGCTTTCCCATCAGCCTCTTGACGAGCTTAAAGAGGGAGCAAGCGAGCGGGGAGCCTCGGCAGAGCAAAAGGAAAGTCCCATGGACTTTACACTTTGGAAGGCGGCAAAGGAGGGAGAGCCGTTTTGGGAGTCTCCCTGGGGTAAGGGTCGTCCCGGCTGGCACATTGAGTGCTCGGCAATGTCGGGCAAATATCTCGGCAAGACCATCGACATTCACTGCGGCGGTCAGGATCTTATCTTTCCCCATCACGAAAATGAGATCGCCCAATCGGAATGCGCCAACGGCTGCGAGTTTGCCCACTACTGGATGCACAACGGCTATATAAATGTCGACAATCGCAAAATGTCAAAATCCTTGGGAAATTTCTTCACGGTGCGTGATGTGGCCGCAAAATACGGCTATGAGCCTATTCGTTACCTGATGATCTCCTCCCATTACAGAAGCCCCATCAATTACAGCGTGGATGTTATCGAATCCAATGTCCGCTCCCTTGAACGGCTTTACTCCTGCCGCGACAATATGGATTTTGCCGAGAAAAACGCAACCTGCGAAAAGCTTAAAGAGGGAGAGGCCGAGATCATCAAGAGCTTTGACGGCCGCAGAGAACAGTTTATCGCCGCAATGGACGACGATCTTAACACGGCCGACGGTCTTTCGGCGCTTTTCGAGCTGGTCAGAGACATTAACACCGCTTTGAGGAACGACCCCTCGGCCGAGCTTTGCAGAATAGCAAAGGAAAGATTTTTCGAGCTTGCCGATGTGCTCGGACTTGTTTATGTAAAGAAAGAGGACGACGATCTTGACGCTCAGGTGGATAGCCTTATAGAACAGCGCACCGCAGCGAGAAAGGCAAAGGATTTTGCCACTGCCGACGCCATACGCGACAAGCTAAAGGACATGGGCATAATTCTTGAGGACACTCCCCAGGGTATTAAGTGGCACAAGGCATAAGCTTTGAAATCTTCCCGCTGCCGACAGTCGCAGTGCACTTTTGAAAAAGCTAAATAACCGTTGATAAAGGGGTCTGCCGCGTTCCGACGGAACGCGGCAGACCCGCTTTTTTGTGTAAGTGCCTTGATGAAGGGCAGGTACAGGCACGAAAAAATCCCGCCGTCCGATTGCTCGGGCGGCGGGAATCAATTAAATCAACCTAAAAGTATTTCAGAAGGATATAATCCCTTACATAGCAACATATTTGCCGTCCTGAATCTTCATGGCGTTAGGAGACTTGTTGACCGATCCGTCAGCGGCAAAGGTGATGCCGTCGCCGGTAAGACCGTCGTATTTAACCTTGGTCATTTGGGTCTTCATGATGTCGCAGATGTCGGAAGCGCTCATGTCGGCGGTAACATTGCCGTTCTTCATGCACTCGGCTATGACGTAGATGGCATCATAAGCGTCGGCGGCAAACTGGTTGGGGGTATCTTTATATTTTTCCTTATACTTGTTGGTGAAGTCAACGTTGGCCTGGCTCTTGGTGTCGCCGGCAACAAAGGGGGTCAGAAGAATTACGCCCTCGGCAAGAGACTTGTTGAAGCCGTCGATGGTGAGAATTCCGTCAAGACCGTCGCAGCCGAAGAAGGTGGTCTGGTATCCCATGGAGTTGGCCTGCTCAAGAATTTGGGAGGCTTCCTGTGCATAGATGGGAAGGAATACAAGCTCTGCACCCGATGCCTTGGATTTGTTGAGCTGTACCGAGAAGTCGGTCTTGGAGTCGTCGGTGAAGGCTTCAGCCGAAACGACCTCAATGCCCTTTTCCTTGGCTTCCTTGGCAAAGTTGCTGTAAATGCCCGAAGAATAAGCGTCCGAGCTGTTGTAGATTACCGCAACCTTGGTGGCAAGCTTGTTCTCTGCGATGTAGTCGGCGGATTTGGTGCCCTGGTTAGGATCGGTAAAGCACATTTGGAAGGTGTTGTCGTATTTGATAACGCCGGTAGCAGAAGCAGAAGGAGTGAGCTGGAACATATTGTCCTGATAGGTTTTTTCTACAACGGCAAGGCAGGGAGCGGTGGTAACGGTGCCCATAAGAGCCTGCATACCCCAGTCCTTGAGGTTGTTGTAGGCATTGACCGATTTTTCGGGGTCATGCTCGTCGTCCTGGAAATTAAACTCAAGAGAAGTTCCGTTAATACCGCCTGCGGCATTGATTTCCTCAACAGCCATCTCGGCAGCGTTTTTAACAGCCTGTCCGTAAACCGCAGCACCGCCGGTGATAGGTCCGATGCCGCCGATTTTGATGGTGTCGGACTTGGCGTCTTTACTGTCGCCGCAACCGGCGAAGCAAGCAGCTATAAGAGCGGCCGAAAGCACAAGTGCAAGAACCTTTAAGCTTTTTTTCATAATCTTTTCCTCCTTAACAGAGCATGCGCTCTGTTTATCTTGGTTAAGATTATACTCCCTGCAATATAATTTGTCAAATAGAATAAATAATACCTCTCAGTTAAATTTTGCGTTAAAATAACCAAAGAAAATTGAAAAAAACAATAATATAATATACCGTTAGTATAATCGTGTAAATATTTTCGCAAATTGTTGAATAAATCCTCTTTTGATGTTATATTATATGAAGAAATACATCTAAACAGTAGGCAGTAATTAAAACAGGTAGTAATTTAAATGCAAAGGAGCATAATTTATGTGGTGCCGAAAATGTAATAAATTTTATGATACCGAAAGCGACACCTGCGAAAAGTGCGGACAGAAGCTTGAGGATTATACCCCCATTGTCGAAAACGACGGTGATGATGTGCTTTTTCTTTCAAACGAACCGCAGGGCGAAAGCGAGCAATCCGAAACCGCAGCGAAGGACTCTGAAAATTCCCTCTATGCGGAAATGCTTTTCGACGGCGAGCCCAAGCTTCTCATAACCGTTATCGGAGAGGATGAGGCCGCAAGGATTATGGAGTTGCTTGAACAAAACAATGTTCCCTCTATGAAAAAAGAGGCGCAGGCGCACACCGCAGACGAGGAATGTGACAACGACTTTGAAGGTGAAGAGCTTGAATTAATCGACGGT
This sequence comes from uncultured Eubacteriales bacterium, assembly GCA_934486455.1. Classification (GTDB taxonomy): domain Bacteria; phylum Bacillota; class Clostridia; order Oscillospirales; family Acutalibacteraceae; genus UMGS1484. Next base: position 22,586 of record CAKSPR010000004.1, on the reverse strand, counting down.
TGGGAAGAGAGCGAGGATTATGAAGCCGAGTTTTCCGCCCTTTGCGACGAGGCTCTTGAGGGGGAGGAACTTTACGATATTTTTGTGCCGGCCGAATGTTTTTCGAACGCTTTGAGAATAGTTATCGAGGACGAGCAGGCCGAGGGAACAGAGCGGGCCGCTTCGGAGGAGTTTTTCGAAGAATTCGGCGATGCGGAAGAGCTTGAAGAGCTTGAAGAAGCATCTGAACAGGAGCATGGCGGGGAAACCGAGCAGCCCGAGCCGGCCGATGAGAAGGATACCGAATGCTGCGAAGAAGCCAAATCGGAGGAAGTCGGGGAAAAGTCGGAGCCTTGCGGAGAAGGCAGGAATGAAAAGGGCAAGGGCGTGAAAAAGAAAAACGGCCTTTTCGGTTTTTTGCACAGAAAAGAAAAATAGAGCGAAGGTAAAATTTCCGAAAAAATATGTTGACAACTGCCCTGCAAGTTGTTATAATGTATGAGCTGTCAATTTAACGGCTTATGACCCATTAGCTCAGCCGGTAGAGCACTTGACTTTTAATCAAGGTGTCTGGCGTTCGAATCGCCAATGGGTCACCACAAAAGCGATCTGCCAAAAGCAGGTCGTTTTTTTACGCCCTTGTTGACAAAATTTGTTTTTGATGAGATAATATGAACTATAAATCAACCGTTATAAAAACGACATTTTAAAAAGAAAGGTTTATACAATTGTTGCCGTTATATTTACTTGTGCGGAAATGTCCCGGAAATAGATGGCAAAGGAGAAAAAACAAACATGAATAAAGATAAAGACAATCTTAATTTTGAAACCGTGTCAGAGTTGCTTACCTCGTTGCCAAAAGCCGATAAGGTGACAACATACTATTGCAGCGGAGAATCCGATTTAAGCTTTGAATCCTTAGACGAGTTTGTCCAGGTGGTGCTCAGGGGCGGAGAGGTTACATTTATATACAAAGGTGTTGAATACGGAATATTCTTCTGCGACGATGGCATTAGCGTATCGGCACTGAGCTGTGAGGAAAGTGAAAAGATTTATAAAACCGCCGAAGGGACTCTCGATTACCCGATAGGGAATGTGACCATAAGAGATATAATCACCACAAAAGAAGTTGAGATCACCAACAGAAACATTTGATTTAAAAAATGCAAATACAATATAAATGATTATAAAAACACTTTTCTTCGGGAAAAATAAAACCGATGAGAGGTGTTTTTTATGTTAAATAAAAACGGGGAAAATACAATTGTTTTTTCAAACAGCCCGCGGATCCGCGGATTTGCTTCGGTGGCGGGAAAGACCGAGGGCAAGGGCCCTTTGGGCAAGGAATTTGATGTGATATTTGAAGATGAATACAGCGGAGAGGATACATTCGAGCAGGCCGAAAGCCGCCTTGTTGAAGCGGCGGTGGAGACCCTTCTTAAAAAAACCGATATGCCCGCCGATGAGGTGGATATTCTTTTTGCGGGGGATCTTTTAAATCAGTGTGCCGGATCGACCTTCGGCGCTGAAAATTTCGGAATACCCCATGTGGGAGTTTACGGAGCCTGTTCGACAATGGCCTTAAGTCTCGGTCTTGCGGCCGTTTTTGTGGACGCGGGATATGCAAAAAACGCCGTGGCCGTAACATCTTCCCATTTTTGTGCGTCGGAGCGGCAGTTCAGATTACCGCTTGAGTACGGCGGCCAGCGCACCGGCTCTGCCCAGTGGACGGTGACCGGCTCGGGAGCGGTTATGGTGGGCAAGGATTGCGGCAATATCGAAATAAAATCGGCCACCTTCGGCAGAATAACCGATTACAACGTTACCGATGTTAACAACATGGGTGCGGCGATGGCCCCTGCGGCGGCAAGGACCCTTTGCGAATTTTTTGAGGATACAAAACGCCGCCCCGAGGATTTTGATTTAATACTGACCGGGGATCTCGGAAGGGTGGGAAGCGAGCTGTTACTCACTTTGATGAAGGAGGAGGGTCACGACATCTCGGCCGTTCATTCCGACTGCGGGCTTAATATATTCTATCTTGAGGATCAGGATGTCAATGCAGGGGGATCGGGGTGTGGCTGTTCGGCAAGCGTGCTTTGCTCGAGAATACTCCGCGAGCTTTCGGAGAAAAAATATAAAAATGTACTGTTTTGCGCTACCGGCGCTCTTCATTCTCCCGTGACGGTCTTTCAGAAAAAGCCCATTCCCGCCATAGCCCACGCGATTTGGCTTTCGGTAAAATGATGTTTTATAAACGAAAAATGTCCGACCGCCGCACGGCTTAAAAAAATGTTCACTGTTTATAAAAAAATAACCGACGGCCGTTGCCGCCGAATAAACAAAGGACGCGACAGGTTAAATCTGCCGCGCCCTTTTGCTGTGTGGTTTTATTATTACATATTAATAATGTTTTATCGGTCATATCTCCCCGAGCACTTCCGCCTTGTAGCCTCTCATCCAAATTGAGGGGGTAATTCTCAGGGTATATCCCCGGCCGGGGGCGCATACCCATTCGTTAAAGGGAAGCTCGGGCAGGCCGCAGACCGACAGAATTGCCATTATATTTCCCCCATGGAGGCAAAAGGCGCAGTCGGTCACGCCTTCCTTCATAATGTCCTCCACCGTTTTTGCAAAGGCCACAACCGACCGCTTTACAAAGTCGTCGGTGCTTTCTCCCCCGGGAGGGCATCCTCCCGACAGCCAGTCCGAAAAGGCGGGATCGCCTTTAAGCTCCTCGGCGGTCTTGTTTTCAAATTTTCCGAAGTCACATTCGCAAAGCCCGGGGACGGTGGCTATTTCCTTTTCGGGGTATATTATTTCAAGGGTTTCTACGCAGCGTTTAAGGGGACTTGAATAAAGGCGCTGTGCATAAGGATAAATTCCCTGCTCGTCAAGAGCCTTTATCTGTTCCTTTCCCCTTGCGGTGAGCGGGAGATCGGTCTTTCCCACATATCTTATGACCCCTTCGGGCTTTTCAAGGCCGTGGCGGATGAGATGAATTTTATATGTTTTCAACGAAATATCCCTCTTTACAAATGTCTTTAGGAGTATTATAATATACAGGGTGTATAAATTCAAGAAAAATCTTTGAAGCGGCGATGAAGAATATGAAAAATAAATTTGCCAAAACTATAACCGAACTGAGACACCGTAAAGGAATAACCCAAAAACAGGCGGCTGCCGAGCTGGGAGTTTCCCAGGCGCTCCTTTCCCATTACGAAAAAGGGGTCAGAGAATGCGGCCTTGATTTCCTTTTAAAGGCGTCGGAGTTTTACGAGGTGCCCTGCGACATACTGCTGGGCAAAAACGAGCTTCCCGAAAAACAGCCCGAGCCGGAAATATTGCCCGAAAAAAAGGCTCTTTCCAATTCTCTTGAAATAATATTCGACATTATCGAAAATTCCGGCAGCGAACAGTTTGAAAGGGAGGTCTGGAGCTTTCTTATGCTTGCCATATACCGCATTTTGAGGGTTATGTGCGAAAGCAGAGAGGGCGAAGCGACGGTTTTTGAGGTCTCTCACCACACATACAGGGCTATGGCCGACGCCGCAATGCAGGTTGCCGAGGTGAGCATAAGCTGCGCCGTAAACGGACAGACGGCGGGATTTCCTCCCATCGCCGATCCCGATGCGATGCGGCTTTCAAGCCATCAGTTTTCCGAAAAATACAAAGAAAAATATTCTGATATGCTATTTCTCATCCGTTCGGCAGAGGAGCGGATGAAATTTATATAATTCTCCCCATTAAGGGATCTTATGAAAGGTGATCTTTATGGAAAAAACCAAAGCAGCACAAAAAAAAGAAGAGCTTATGCCCGCCGCGAAAAACGGCTGGGACAGAGTATGCGAAAACGATCATAAGGCGATATATGATTTCGCCGAGGGATATATGGATTTTATGACCAGGTGCAAAACCGAGCGGGAGGTTGTTTCCTTCGCCGAAAAGGCTCTTGTATCGGCGGGATTTGAAAAATTCGATCCCAAAAAGCCCCTTAAAGCAGGGGACAGGGTGTATGTCAACAACCGCGGAAAGGCTGTTATGGCGGCCGTTATCGGCAGCGAAGACATAGAAAAGGGTGTGGACATTGCCGCTGCACACATCGATTCTCCGCGCCTCGATTTAAAACAGCATCCCCTTTATGAGGACAGTGAGCTTGCCCTTTTTAAAACCCACTATTACGGCGGAATAAAGAAATACCAGTGGTCGACCGTGCCCCTGTCGCTCCACGGAGTCATCGTCCGCGCCGACGGTGAGAAGGTTGAAATCAACATCGGCGAAAACGAGGGCGATCCGCAGTTTGTGGTTACCGACCTGCTTCCCCATCTCGGAAGGGAGCAGTCTAAACGCCCTCTTTCGGAAGGAATAAAGGGCGAGGAGCTTAACATTCTTCTCGGAAGCCGTCCCTTTAACGGCGATCCCGAGTCGGAGAGGGTCAAACTTAATATAATCAACATTTTAAATGAGAAATACGGCATAACCGACAGGGATTTTGTCACCGCCGAGCTTGAAGCCGTTCCCGCCGCAAAGCCCACCGACATCGGCTTTGACCGCTCGCTTATCGGGGCATACGGCCACGACGACCGCTGCTGCGCCTATCCCACTCTTGAGGCTATAATCGGCTGCAAGGCTCCTAAGAGAACCGCCATAGCCGTGCTCACCGACAAGGAAGAGATCGGCTCCGACGGAAATACGGGTCTTCATTCGGCCTATATGAAATATTTCATCGAGGATATTGCCGAAAACATGGGCAGCAAGGGCAGATGGGTGCTGTCAAACAGCCGTTGCCTGTCGGCCGATGTCAACGCCGCCTTTGACCCCACCTTTGCCGAGCCCTTCGAGCGCAGCAATGCAAGCTTTATAAACTACGGTGCCGTGCTTACCAAATACACGGGCGCCGGGGGAAAGTCCTCCACCTCCGACGCAGGAGCGGAATTTGTGGGAGAAATATCCCGCATTATGGACGAAAAGAATGTGGTATGGCAGACCGGCGAGCTTGGCAAGGTCGATTTCGGCGGCGGCGGAACGGTTGCGAAATATGTGGCCGAGCTTAATGTCGATGTCATCGATCTCGGCGTTCCGGTGCTTTCCATGCACGCTCCCTTTGAAGTTATATCCAAGCTTGACCTTTATATGACCTTTAAGGCCGTTGAGGCTCTTTATTCGTCCGAAAGATAGGAGGAAAAAATTATGGCAACAATTCTTATTACCGGCGGCGCCGGCTACATAGGCAGTCACACCTGCATTGCATTACAGCAGTCGGGTTATGATGTTATCGTGGTGGACAATCTGGACAATTCCAGCGAAAAATCCCTCCCCCGAGTTGAAAAAATAACCGGCAAGCCTATAAAGTTCTATAAAGAGGATGTCCGCGACCGCCAAGCCATGAACAGAATATTCGAGGAGAACAAAATAGACGCCGTCATCCATTTTGCAGGGCTTAAAGCGGTGGGCGAATCGGTGGCAAAGCCTCTTGAATATTACGATAACAACCTTATAAACACCCTTGTGCTTCTCGAAACAATGCGGGATCACGGAGTCAAAAAGTTGGTCTTTAGCTCCTCTGCCACTGTTTACGGTCTGAGTAAGGAAATGCCCCTTAAAGAGGGCATGCCCATAAGCGCCATAAACCCCTACGGTCGCACAAAGCTTTTTATCGAAGAAATCCTTCGGGACCTTTATAAGGCCGATAATACCTGGTCGCTGGCTCTGCTTCGCTATTTCAATCCCATCGGCGCCCACGAGGGCGGGACCATCGGCGAAAATCCCAAGGGGATTCCCAACAATCTCATGCCCTACATAACTCAGGTGGCGGTAGGCAAGCTTGAAAAGCTTCATGTTTTCGGCAACGACTACAACACGGTTGACGGGACCGGCGTGCGCGACTATATTCATGTTATGGATCTGGCCGAGGGTCATGCCAAGGCTCTCGATTATCTGCTGACCCACGAGGGCTGCGGAGAATATAATCTCGGGACCGGCAGAGGCGTCAGCGTGCTTGAGCTTCGCGCCGCCTTCGAAAAGGCCTCGGGAGTGGAAATTCCCTATGTTATAGATCCCCGCCGACCGGGCGACCCCGATGAGGTTTATGCCGACGCTTCAAAGGCCAAGGCGCTTTTCGGCTGGGAGGCCAAAAGGGACATCGAGCAGATGTGCAGGGACAGCTGGAACTGGCAGAAAAACAATCCCAACGGTTTTGACGACTAAAACCCGCAGAGATTTATAACCTATAAAAAGACCTCGGTTCATTTTTGAACCGAGGCCCTTGCTTTTTACAGTGCTTTTGATATATCGGGCGGGGAAAGGTGTTTTAAGGGTAAATACCTCTTACCCAATGAAGCGGCTACAGCGACAAAATAAAATCGCAAAGCTCATATCCGTCACCGGGGACGCAATCGGCGGGAACGCCCACCGCCTTTTGAAGATCGTTGATATGGGTGTCGTCGAGGAAAAGATCCCCCTCGCTTCGAAGCACACCGGGAGGGAGAAGAAGCCTTCCCTTCAGATCCTGCCCTTTAAGCTGACTTATAATATCCTGCCCCGTCAGCAGACCTGCAACGGTTATCTTTTCGCCGAAAAAGTCGTTTCGGATGGTATATATTTTATAATCAAGCCCCGGGAATTTCTCGGCGGTTTTTTTCATCAGAAATTCCATAAGCGGCGCGGCCAGAGAGGCGGTGGCAATTGAAAAGCTGCGTTTTTTGCCGTCGGCCTCGGCGTCCTCAAGGGCGGCGAGATAGTCGTCCCGCAGCGACGCCCACATTCCGACCCCGTTTTCAATCTGCAAAAAATCCTCGTAAAAAGAGCTGTCGGGAATTTCCCGCCCGGAGGTGAGATAAAACTCGTCGGAGGGGAAGCACAGCCGCGTGCCGTGCTTTTTAAGAAATTCATCGCCGAACCGCTCCATTGTGTCGACAACGGCTCCCGCCGTTTCTTTGTTGAAAGGCTCGAGAGGCTCAAGCCCCTCACGGTATTTTGTCAGTCCCACCGGCACGGCACAGATGCTTTGAACGGCAGGGTACAGCGCTCCTAAATCCTCAAGGGTCTTTTCAAGCTCCTTGCCGTCATTATATCCCGGGCAAAGCACAAGCTGGGTATTGAGCTTTATTCCCGCCTCTGCAAACCGATAGAGCGCCGACAGCGCCTTCCCCGCAAAGCGGTTTTTCATCATTTTGCACCGAAGCTCGGGATTGGTGGTGTGTACCGAGATGTTAACGGGGCTTATATGCATTTTAATGACCCGCTCGATCTCGTGCTCGGTGAGATTGGTTAGGGTGATATAGTTTCCGAAAAGAAAGGAAAGGCGGGAATCGTCGTCCTTAAAATATAGCGACGGACGAAGTCCCTTGGGTAACTGGTCGATAAAACAGAAAATGCACTTGTTTTTGCAGGAATGCTGCTTGTCCATCAGATAGGTGTCGAATTCCATGCCCGTTTCGTCGTATTCGCCGCGTTTTTTCAGCAGGGCTTTTAAGGTTTGCCCGTCCCGCTCGAACACGATATTAAGCCGCTTTTCGGTCATGTAAAAGCGGAAGTCGAGTACATCTTCGATTTCGTTTCCGTTGATCGAAAGAAGCATATCGCCGCTTCTTATTCCGCATTTTTCGGCGGGGGAGTGTTTATCCACCGAAGAAATTTTAACCGACACGGGAGGCCCTCCTTAAAACATATTTGAAAGCAAAAAATAACACAGGTAAAAAGAATAAAGGCGGCTTCGGTTTGCCGGCCGAAAACCGCTTTTACTTAATAGGGCAGAGCCGTCGGCCGACAGTTTCGGCAACGGACACCGACCCGAATTTTTGTACAGCAAAACGGGCGTATCGTATAAAATACACCCGCACAACTGCATTTTTCTTCAGACGCAATCAGTCGTTCTTGAGAACCTGACGGCCGTTGTACTGACCGCAGGAAAGGCATACTCTGTGAGGACGCTTGTATTCGCCGCACTGAGGGCACTTTACGAGAGTAGGAGCGTCAAGCTTCCATACATTGGAGCGTCTCTTGTCGCGTCTTGTTTTGGAAATTCTTCTTGCCGGCACTGCCATTTCCGGCACCTCCCTTTATAAAAATAATCTTTTAAAACTTAATCAAAAAAGGCTTTGAGAGCGTCGAGTCTCGGATCGGTCTGTTCCTTTTTGCAATCGCAATCCTCTTCGTTAAGGTTTTTACCGCAATTTGGGCAAAGGCCTTTGCAATCGGGACTGCAAAGCAGCTTTGAAGGGTACCGAATGACGATATCGTCCCTTACAAGGGGGTCGAGATCGACCTTTTGATCCTCGGCAACAACAAAATCCTCGGTATCCTCTCCCTCTGTTTCCTGAACCACGACATAGGTGAGTGGGAGCGATTCCTTGCGCTCGATGTCGGCGGCACAGCGGTCACAGGGGGCAGAGATTGTATATTCGGCGACAAGCTCGATAAACACGACGCCGGCACGGTTTTTAGCCGCACCCTTTATCTTAACCGGCTTTTTTAAGGACGAGTATCCCGAGAACTCAAGATCCGACAGATCCATTTCGTACTCGAATGGTAGAGACTCGCTCCCGGCAAAAACACCGGAAAGATTAAGAAGCATCGCATTTTCTCCCTTCGCGTTTTTCAAAATCGTAGCTCAAAAAGCCCGATTTCACCGAATAGGCAAAGGTTATTATATAATCTCTGTCCCTTTTTGTCAAGAGTTTTTTATTTTTCCGCAGGCTCAAAAAAGAAAATTATTCCCGTGCGGGGAGAAAGGGCAACTTCAAGTCCTTCTGACAGTTGCTTTCCGCTTATAATGCGGGCTTCTCCCGTGGCCGAATTTTCCACCTTATAGTCTATGCTGTCATCGAGGGTCAGCCCGGCCGTAAATGAGGGCTCTTTGACCTTGATATTTGAAACCACCTGGAAAAATCCGCTCTTGGTTTTGGGCTCGTAAAATTCCATGGCATAAAAATCTTCAAGGTTAAAGCGGGGCTCGGTAAGGGGATAGTAGTCGGATTTTGTCATAAACTTTGCCGCTCTGCGCCATATGGGATGATTTCTTCTTGCAATTTCAAAGCTCTTGTCGTCGGCGTCGTATACGATTATATCGGTGAGGGCGGGGGCGCAGGCAAGCTGATAGCAGAAATCGTTCACATGGAAATTACAGAAGGGATCGTCCGAAAACCACACCATCTCGCCGTTAACATCCCAGCTGCGGTTGTGGGCGCGGAAATAGGGAATCCATTCAAACATATAGCGGTGCTGCTTTTGCTTTATGGCGTGTTCGCCGTAGCCCACATCGGTATAATGAAGGGGTACGCCGCGGCGCATGGTCTCGGGGTCGTTTCTCCTCCCGCCCGAGGCGCAGGAATCCATCCAAAGACCGGGGTTGCGGTTGATAAGCTCGTCCCAGTAGTGATAATATCCTTGAATATGGAAGTTTTCAAGTGCCCCCAGCCGATCCTCGGTTTCGTTGTTTTCCCAGCAGGGCATGGGATCGAAGTTGAAATCCTGGCGGTATATCTTTACCTTGAATTTTTTTATAAGGCCGTCGATGTGGTTGATGAGCCAGTTGAGAGCCTCTTTATTCGAATAGTCGAGCAGGCGGTTCGCATCGTCGGGATTGCCGTTTTTAAGAAGCCATTCGGGATGATGCTCGTCAAGCCACGAGCCTGCCCTGACCCTTTCCGGCTCAAACCACAGCAGAAAATCGATGCCCTGCTTTTCGCATTCTTCTCCCAGCACCTCGATGCCGTTCGGCCAGTTGACGGGATTTGCCTCCCATGTGCCCGTGTGATCCCAGTGATAGTCGCAAGGATACCATCCCGCGTCAAGCCACCATATATCTGGTTTAAGACCCTTTTCGAGATAGGTGTGCAGAGCCTTGAGCTGTCCCTGCTCGGTTGCACCGGAAAATTCAGGCTTGCCGCCCTCGCCGAAAAGGTGGAGGCAGAGCTTCGGATGAAGCACGCTGCCGTCGCGGTCCTTCGGGAGAATGTGTTTCATATAAAATCTTCTCCACATATTGCGGGCGTGATGCTCATCTCCGACATAGCTTTCGATGTTTACCCTTGGGGTGCGGAAGATTTCGCCCGGCTTTAAATACAGGTTGCATCTTTTTTGACCGAAGGCAACATTAACGCCGTCATCGGTTTTTTCAAAATCGGCCGTCCACCGACCGCTCCAGCCGACGGCAATGTTATATCCGCCCTCCCTGCCGTGCAGTCTCATGTAGGGAGCCGCACCGGCGCAGGGGGTGCCGCTTGCGTTGGGGCAAAGCTCGAATTTTTCCGAAAGGTCATGCTCAAAAAAGCTGTATCCCTGAACACTCAGGTCGTCGCCGTTTGAATAGGTCAGCGAAAGGTCGTTGCCGCAAAGGACTCCGCTTGCAATGCGTATATTCGAAAGGATCTTTGAATTTTCACCCGATATGTTTTCGAAATAGGCCACCCATTCGGTCACGGGGAAGTCCTTATATTCTTTGTATTCCACCCGTATCTCAAGCCCGTCGAGGCGGGCGGTAACACAGGTTAAAGTAAGGTTTGAATCGATTCTGCGAAAGCTTTCCTCGGGATTCATGTCCTCGGAAAATCCGCGGTAATTTTTGCCGCCGTAGCAAAAGCTTAATGGAATGTCGTAAATTCCCTTATAGGTCAGATTGCCGTAAAGAGCGGCCATATCGGCGGCGGTGGTTTTATGATCTGTAATTTTCATTTTTTCTCCTTTTAAAAACTGCCCCAACCGGGGCAGTGCGTTCAAAGAGCAGTATTGGTTTCTCGCATAAAAATTCCTTGTGCTTTTGTCAAAAAGCCTTGCAAGGCAACTGCCTTGCTTCATTTTTTGCCTTTTGCATTAAAAATTTTTAAAGCTGTGAAACTGCAAAACTGCCCTTTTAACACTCTGCCGAAGGGTTAAGGCAGTGTAAAAAAATCAGTCTTTGATTGCTTCGAAGAAAACAACGGCGGCCGAGCGCTTGTCGAGGGTGATCTCGATGCCGTTTGCAAGCTCTTTGCCCGAAATGACCTTGGTTTCGCCGGTCTTGGTGTTTTCAACCTTGTAGTCCTTGGTCTCGTCGAGAACGAGCTTGGCGGTGAAGGAAGGCTCCTTTACCTGGGTGTTGCGAAGCACCTGGAAGAACCCGCTGCACTCGTCGGGATTATAGAATTCCATGGCATAATAATCCTCGGGATTCTTGCGGCAGACGGTGAGGGGATAGTAGTCGGCCTTGGTCATGATTGCGGCCGCTCTGCGCCAAATTGGGTGCATATGGCGGGCAAGGTCGAAGGACTCCTCGGGGGCATTCCATTCGATCATGTCGGTAAGAGCGGGAGCCATGGCGGCCTGATATGCGAATTCGTCCACCGGACGGCCTGCATTGGGCTGATAATAAAGTCCCTCGGGATTGTCCCAGCTCATGTTGTGGGCGCGGAAATAGGGAATCCACTCGAACATATAGCGGTGCTGCTTCTGCTTAACGGGATGTACACCGTATTCAACATCGGTATAGTGGAGCGGAACGGCGCGGCGAAGGGTCTCGGGGTCGTTTCTGCGGCCGCCCGAGGCACAGGAATCTATCCACAGACCGGGATTGCGGAGAATGATCTCATCCCAAAGCTTGTAATATCCCTGAATGTGAAGGTTTTCGATTGCGCCGATTCTGTCCTCGGTCTCGTGGAATTCCCAGGAGGGACGGGGATCGTAGTTGAAATCCTGGCGGTAGATGTTAACGCCCGACTCCTTGATTATCTTGTTGATGCGCTCGGTCATCCATTCGAGAGCCTCGGGATTGGCATAGTTGAAGAGAATGTTGGGGTCGTTGGGATCGGCGCGGTGAAGCAGCCACTCGGGATGGTTCTGCTCGAGCCATGTGCCTGCTACAACGCGCTCGGGCTCAAACCAAAGCAGCAGCTGAATGTCGTTCTTTTTGCATTCCTCGCCGATGGGAGCAAGGCCGCTCGGGAAGTTAGCCTTGTTGACCTCCCATGTGCCGATAAGCGGCCAGTCGTGGTCTCCGCAGACATACCAGCCTGCGTCGATCCACCAAATATCGGGCTTGACGCCCTCCTTAATGTAAGAGCGGATACCTCTGAGCTGGTTTTCTTCGGTGGCTCCGGTGAACTCGGGGAAGCCGTCGGCGTTGAAAACATGCATGCAAAGCTTGGGGGGAAGGGTGTGGCCGTCGGGATCCTTAACGCAGATGTGCTTCATAAAGAAGCGGCGCCACATATTTCTTCCATGGGCTTCGTCTCCCACATAGCCTTCGAAGTTGACGCGGGGAGTTCTCATAACCTCGCCGGGATTAAGCACCATGTGGCAGCGCTTCTGGCCGAAGGCCACCTTTACGCCGCCTTCAACCTTTTCAAATTCGGCTATCCATGTGCCGGTCCAGCCTACGGCGATATTTATGCCGCCGGTGCTGCCGTGCAGTCTCATAAAGGGAGATGCGCCGGCGCAGGAGCAACCGGTGTCGTTGGGATGAAGGACAAAGGGGGCTTTAAGGTCATTTTCAAAATATTCATAGCCCATGTTGCTTCCGTCGTCACCGTTGGAGTAGGTCAGGGCAACATCGTCGTCGGTTTTGACAACGCCTGCGCCGATGCGGAAGTCGGAAAGAATTTTTGATTTTTCCTTTGAGGTGTTCTCGAAGAATGCCACCCACTCGGTTACGGGGAAATCCTTGTATTCTATGTATTCAACGCGGATTTCAAGGCAGTCGAGATTTGCGGTGACGGTGGTGAGGGTCAGGTTGCTGTCGAGACGGCGGAAACACTTTCTCGGGTTCATGTCGTCGGAAAAGCCCTCGTATTTTTTGCCGTCGTAGACAAAGGAAATGGGAATGTCCTTACGTGTGCGGTAAGGAAGAATGCCCATACGGGTTTCCATATCCTCTTTTGTTGTTTTGTGATTTAATGCCATTGGTTACACATCCTTTAACAGACTTATATAAAGTCGCTTATCGTTTACCTTATATCACATTTGGTTAAAAAAATCAATGGTAAAGTTGTTTTTTTATGATATTTTTTGCGTTTAACAATCGATAAAGGCCGCTTTTTCAAAAAACGCCCGAAAAATTGAAACACATTCACGTTGTTTGCCGCCCTTTTCGGTTTTTGCCGCTCTTATTGTATACAAACCGTGGCAATGTAAGGAAAAACGGCAAAATCCCTTGACTTTCGTCAAAACAGCGTTTAAAATATATGGGTAACATTATTGTAACCAATGGGATTGAGATGAATTGATAAGTCACAGGCGTCATCCTGTCATCCCGTGTTATTGCAATGTCATCCGTGTTATTACGGTCAAAGGAGGGATGGAGTTGAAAAAAAGAATCATAGCCTTTTTAACGGCGCTTGTTATTATGACTGTCGGCCTTTCAACCGCCGCCCTTGCAAGTGATGATAACTATAAAACCTGGCTTCAGACCGATTCCCGCTGGGGTTCTATCGGCTTTGGATATAACGACAGCTACACCGTGGCAAGGGTGGGATGTGCCCTGACCTCGGTGGCCAAGGTTATGGCATACTCGGGAGCGGTGTCGAGGGATACCTCGGTTTTCAATCCCGGGGTGCTTTGCAACTACCTTAAATCCCACGGGGGGTTCACCTCATCGGGAGATATATACTGGGGCAAGCCCTGCGAATATGTCTCAAATTTTACGCTGGAAAAATGGACGAATGTTTCGGGAACAAAGGACGAGAAAATCTCTCAGATAAAAGCCTTTCTCGACAGCGGCTGTATGGTGGTATGCTCGGTTAAATATTACGGCCACTATGTGGCGGTCGAAAAGGTGGAAAACGGCAAGGTTTATGTCATGGATCCCGCTTCAAACGATATTACCGACCTCTTTTATTACGACGAGGCTGGGGTCGGCGCAAATGTAATCGTATATAAAGGCCCTCACGGCGCGGGCGGCGGCGGAAACAGCAGTGAAAACGGATATACTGCCGGACGGTATTCCATAAAATCCTCCGACGGGGTCAATCTGCGAAGCGGCCCCTCCACCGATTACGGCAGAATAGGATGGATAGCAAACGGCGCGGAGGTGGATGTCAGCGAGATTTCGGGAGAATGGGGAAAAGTTTCCTATAACGGAGCCGACGGATGGATATGTCTCAAATATACAAATAAAATAGCCGACAGGGTCTATACCCTCAGCATGGAGATCATCTCGCCTCCCGATAAAACCGTGTATGAGCAGGGCGAAAGCTTCGACGGAAGCGGTCTTGTAATAAGAATGAACTATTCCGACGGCACAAGCGAGCTTTTTTCCTCGGGATTTGAGCTGTCGGGCTACAGCTCCTCTCCCGGTACGCGCACCATAACCGTTTCCATGTGGGGATTTTCGGCGAGCTTTGATGTTCAGGTCAACGGAGAATCGAGATACAGGCTCGGGAAATACTCGGTGCGCTCGAGCAACGGCATAAATGTGCGTCTGCAGCCGACAACCGAGTCGGATGTAATCGGCGGTCTTTCAAACGGGACTGAGGTCACGGTTTATGAGACGGTAGGCAACTGGGGCAAGATAGATCATAACGGACAGGCGGGGTATATATGCCTCGACTACGCCGATCATATCGACAGCGGACGCGCGGTAGGAGATGTGGACGGTAACGGTCAGATTTCCTCAAGCGACGCCCTTGTCCTTCTTCAGTACATTGTGGGATTGACCCCCGTTTCCCAAATCGACATACAGTGCGCCGACGCCGACGGCGACGGAATTATCACCTCAGGCGACGCTTTAACGATCCTTCAATTGGTCGTGGGCGCGGGGTAGGCCGGATTAAGTTTGCTTTAAGACGCTGCAAAAGAGGTTTGCTTCTGAGTTGTAAAAATTGAAAAGGTTAAAGCTTTAAGCCTCCCGCGAAAATAACTTTCGCGGGAGTTTTTTTGTTATTTTAAAGAGCCTTTGTAAAGCTGCTCGCAGCCAAAAACGGGACAAATTCGAGCTTTTCGGGTTTGTTCCGTTTTTTTGTGAACGGGAAAAGCGAAAAATCAAAAACCGAAAAAACGGGGAAGGCAAAAAATCCGAAAAATCAAAAGCCGAAAAAGCGGGAAAGGCGAAAAATTCGAAAAAAGAAAAGCGAAAAAGCGAACGGGCTGCGGAGGTGGGGAGAAAGCATTTAAGACTGCGGCAATAAACCGAAGGGGAGAAAAAGGCGTGGGGAATTCGACCCTTGTCGGTTGAGGGTTTTGAGCCGACTTTTTTCTGCACCTTATTGCAAAAAAATCGCCCAAAACTATTTACAACCGAGCAGAAAAATGGTATTATATCATTTGGTCTTATTCTATGTTACAACTTATTATTATAGAGAGGAAGATAAATATGTCCAGAAAAACAAAAACTATGGACGGTAACAGCGCTGCCGCGTATGTATCATACGCTTTTACCGATGTCGCTGCTATTTACCCCATAACCCCCTCGTCCAATATGGCTGAGGAAACCGATAAAATGTCGGCGGCCGGTCAGAAAAACCTTTTCGGTCAAGAGGTTAAGGTTTCGGAAATGCAGTCCGAGGCCGGTGCTTCCGGCGCCGTACACGGCTCTCTTGCGGCAGGCGCTCTGACCACCACCTACACTGCGTCTCAGGGACTTCTTTTGATGATCCCCAACATGTACAAAATGGCGGGCGAGCTGCTTCCCGGCGTAATTCATGTTTCGGCGCGTGCCCTCGCAAGTCATGCACTTTCGATTTTCGGCGATCATTCGGATATTTATGCCTGCCGTCAGACCGGTTATGCAATGCTATGTTCCAATAACCCCCAGGAGGTTATGGATCTCGGCGCCGTGGCTCATCTTGCGGCCATTAAAGGCAGAGTGCCCTTCCTCCATTTCTTCGACGGTTTCCGTACCTCCCACGAAATTCAGAAAATTTCCGTTTGGGATTATAAGGATCTCGATGAGCTGCTCGACCACGATGCCGTAAATGCCTTCCGCCGTCGCGCCCTTAACCCCGAGCATCCCGTACAGCGCGGAACCGCTCAGAACCCCGATATTTTCTTCCAGGCAAGAGAAGCCTCCAATGTCTACTATGACAAAGCTGTGGGTGTTGTTGAGGATTATATGAAGGCCGTTAACGAAAAGCTCGGCACAAAATATAAGCTCTTTAACTACTACGGCGCAAGAGATGCCGAAAAGGTTATTGTCGCCATGGGCTCGGTATGTAATACCATTGAGGAGACCATTGACTATCTCAATAAAAACGGCGAAAAGGTCGGACTTATCAAGGTTCATCTTTACCGTCCCTTCTCGGTTAAGCATCTGCTTGCCGCTATGCCCAAGACCGTCAAGAAGATAAGCGTTCTCGACCGCACCAAGGAGCCCGGCTCCATCGGCGAGCCCCTTTATCTTGATATTGTTGCCGCTCTTAAGGACACCAAGTTTGCCGATGTTCCGGTATACACCGGCCGTTACGGTCTCGGCTCCAAGGACACCACTCCTTCCCAGATTATCGCTGTTTACCGCAACATGGACGCAAAGTCCCCCAAAAAGCGCTTCACAATCGGCATTGAGGACGATGTTACCAAGCTCTCTCTTAAAGAAAAAGAGCGTCCCGACACCACCCCCAAGGGAACGACATCCTGCAAATTCTGGGGACTCGGCTCGGACGGCACCGTCGGCGCAAACAAGAACTCCATCAAAATTATCGGCGACAACACCGACCTTTATGCTCAGGGCTATTTTGCCTACGACTCCAAAAAGTCGGGCGGCGTTACCATCTCCCATTTAAGATTCGGTAAAAAGCCCATAACCTCCACCTATTACATCAACCAGGCCGATTTTGTCGCCTGTCACAACCCCTCCTATGTCGACAAATACGACATTGTTGAGGACATCAAAAAGGGCGGCACCTTCCTGCTCAACTGCTCATGGACCGGCGAAGAGCTTGACAAGCATCTCCCTGCCAAGATGAAGCAGTACATTGCCAAGAACAACATTAAATTCTACACCATCGACGCTACCCACATTGCAATGGAGCTGGGTCTCGGAAACCGCACCAACACCATTCTCCAGGCCGCATTCTTTGCCCTTTCCAAAATCATCCCCGCCGACAAGGCAGTTACCCTTATGAAGGAGGCTGCAACCAAGTCCTACGGCAAGAAGGGTGAAAAGGTCGTTGCCATGAACCATGCCGCCATCGACCGCGGAATCAACGGCTTCTCCAAGGTTACTGTTCCCGCCGCCTGGAAGACCGCTGTCGACGAGGCTGTTGAAAAGACAGTGCTTGCCGAGACTCCCGTTCTTAAAGAATACGAGGAAAAAATTCTTACCCCCGTTAATGCACAGCGCGGAGACAAGCTTCCCGTTTCCACCTTTGTGGAGTCGGCCGACGGTACATTCCCCCTGGGCAGCGCCGCTCTTGAAAAACGCGGAATCGCCGTTAATGTTCCCAAGTGGATTCCCGAAAACTGCATCCAGTGTAACTTCTGCTCCTATGTATGCCCCCATGCCGTAATCCGTCCGGTTGCCATGACCGAGGAGGAGGCCAAAAAGGCTCCCGCAGGCATGAAGACAAAGGACATGACCGGTCTTGCCGGCATGAAATTCGCAATGACTGTTTCTGCTCTCGACTGCACCGGCTGCGGTGTTTGCGCCCAGGTTTGCCCCAGCATGAAGGGCAACAAGGCTCTTGAAATGGAGCCGCTGGACACCCAGCTTTCGGAACAGGAAAACTTCTATTACGGTCAGAAGCTGCCCAAAAAGGCAGAGGTCGCCGCAAAATTTGCCGACACTACTGTTAAGGGCAGCCAGTTCAAACAGCCCCTTCTCGAGTTCTCGGGTGCTTGTGCGGGATGCGGAGAAACTCCCTATGCCAAGCTTGCGACCCAGCTTTTCGGTGACAGAATGTATATTGCCAACGCCACCGGCTGCTCTTCCATTTGGGGCGGTTCTGCTCCCTCTACCCCCTACACCGTAAACGAAAAGGGCCACGGTCCCGCATGGGCAAACTCCCTCTTTGAGGATAACGCCGAGTATGGCTTCGGCATGATGCTTGCCAACAAGACCCTCCGCGAGCGTCTTGCACGCCATGCTCAGTATGTCATTGAAAACTCCGACAACGACGGTCTTAAAACCGCCGCAAAGGAATGGCTTGATACAATGGACGACGGCGTTAAGAACGCACCCGCCGCAGAGGCCTTCAAGGCCGAGCTTGCAAAGAGCAAATGCAAGTGTGAAGCCGTTAAGGAGCTTAAAGAAAATTCCGACTATCTCGCCAAGAAATCCATGTGGATTTTGGGCGGCGACGGCTGGGCTTACGACATCGGCTTCGGCGGACTCGACCATGTTATCGCTCAGAACGAGGATGTTAACATTCTCGTATTCGATACCGAGGTTTATTCCAACACCGGCGGACAGGCCTCCAAGTCTACTCCTACCGGCGCAGTGGCACAGTTTGCCGCCGCAGGTAAGCAGGTCAAGAAGAAGGATCTTGCCGCAATCGCAATGAGCTACGGATATGTTTATGTTGCTCAGGTTGCAATGGGCGCCGATTACAACCAGTGCCTCAAGGCCTTCCACGAGGCCGAGAGCTATCACGGCCCCTCCATTATCATTGCTTACGCTCCCTGCATCAACCACGGTATCCGCAAGGGCATGGGCGCAAGTCAGGCCGAGGAAAAGGCTGCTGTTCAGGCAGGATACTGGTTTAACTTCCGCTATGATCCCCGCAAGGCCGAAAAGGGCGAAAATCCCTTCCACCTCGATTCCAAGGCTCCCTCCGCTTCCTACGACGACTTTATTCACGGCGAGGTTCGTTACACCTCCCTTGAAAGAGCCTTCCCCGAGCGCGCCAAGGAGCTGTTTGCCGAGGCAGAGGCAACCGCCAAGGAGAAATACGAGCATCTCGTTAAGCTCAGCGAGGGCAAATAATTTCCCGTAAAGGCTTTCTCATAATATTAAACCGGCGTTTCGCTTTTGACGAAACGCCGGTTTTTTTAATAACAGTATTAAATTAAAACCCGCCGAAGATCGAACGGCGGGAGATGGTTTAAGGGGGAGGGTAATCGGTTGTCTGTTATATGCGGGAAAGAGCCTGCTTATATTCCTCATAAGAATAAAGGGCGTTTATTGCTTCGAGAAGGGTGTTTGTGCTCATGTGCTCGGGAAGATCCAGCTGCGATAAAAGCAGGGCGCGTTTTGCCTTACTGTCGGCTTTTCCCGAAAGTCCGTCCTCAAAAAGGTCGGTTTTTGTGACCTGCCGTTGTTTCGGTTGATCGCTTAGCCCTTTGTTTTGCTCCTGCCGATTTATGACGCCCGCTTTTTCAAGGGCGCTTTCAAGGATTTCTCGGCTTATGCCCTCAACTCCCAGCTTCCCTTCCTTTGAGGGAGCGGTTTTGCGCTTTTCCTTTCCGAAAATATCGGGGACAAAGACATTTTTTATTTCTCCCTCGGTTACAAAGCCCTTGATATGGGAACGAATGAGAAATCCCGCGCTGTCGCTGTCTGTGAGAATTATTATACCCCGCTTTTTTGCCAAAAGCCTTATAAGCTCCCGCTTTTCCCTGTCTTTAAAAATGCCGAAGCCGTCGGTGGTGATTATCAGTCCGTCGACAATGGACGACAGTTTTATTTTATCGTATTTCCCCTCGACAATTATTGCCTCTTTAAGCTTTATCATACCGCTCCACCGCTTTTTTCGCTGTCCTTTCCCGTGGAAATGCGGTAAAGCTTTACAAGGGTCTCTTCAAGAAGCAGGCGGCTGTCGGCGGCGGATTTGAGACTTTTGTCGCAAAGATCGAGGGTGAGCAGACACTGCTTTATCTTGTCTGTGCCGAGGCTTTCAGCCTCTCTTTTCGATTTTATAAGGGGATAGGCGCTTTTCATGTTAAACCTTTTTGCCGCCTCATCAAGGCTTATGCGGCTCTTTTTCGCCGATACAACCCTGAAAAGATTGATATAGGAATAAACCAGTGCACCGAAAATGGCCTGAGGCTCTTCCCGTGCAGTGAAAAGGCATCCGAGCACCGTCAAAGCACCGCTTATATTGCCGGAATTTATGGCCCTTATCATATCAAAGGCGTCTTCGGTTATGCTTTTCGGGCAGAGCAGTTTTATGTCACCGTCGGCTATCTGTCGGTTGCCGGCGTAGGCGCAAAGCTTTTCAAGCTCGCGGTTTAAGGCGTTCAAATCGTCTCCGCAATAGTCTATAAGCAGCGATGCCGCTCCCGTCGACATGGAGCAACCGCGATTTGCCGCGCCCTTGCACAAAAGCTTTATCAGATCGCTTCGGGAAAGGCGTCCGAGCTTTAAGAGACTTCCGCGTTTTTCGGCAAGAGACATGAGCTTTTTCGAGGCCGAGGTATTTCCGATCCCTTTTCCGATAAAATAGATGACCAAAACGCTTGTGGGGGAGGGGTCGGCAAGATATTTTTCCAAAAGGTCAAGGCTTTTCTGCGAAAGCTTTGCCGTATCGGGATTGTAAACGGCAGCTACCCGCTTTTCTCCCATGGCAGGCATCTGGCAAAGGGCGTTGACCGCTTCGGTCAGGTCGGTTGCCTCGGGGAATTTTGAAATGTTAAAATCGGCAAAAGGGCCGTCTGCCACCGAGATTATGCGGTCGGCGTAAAGGCTGATAAGATAGTCCTCGTCCCCGTAAAGAAGATAAAAAGGGGACAGCTCTCCCGATTTAAGCTGATTTTTCAATGTCGCTTCGGTTATTTTAGCCATTAATTAAATCTCCTGACAGTGGTTCTTGAAAAGACGGTTTTAATTTCCGCGTTCGCGGCGCTGTATTCGCCGCCGTTTGAAAAGATGAATTTCCCTTCGGATATGATGTAATCATAATTTCCCGATGCGGCGGTTTTATCTCCGGCAAAAATTCTTTGTCCGTTCATGTTTATGACCACCCCCGAAAGGGCAGGATCAAAGACGAAGGACAGTCTGCCCAAATCGCCGATGCCCCGATAGTTGCCTCTCAAAAGCTCGCTCAGCGGCAAAATCGGCACTTCGGCAGGCTTTAAAAGGAGACTCAGATACTGCTCGTCTTCGGCCACTGCAACGGCCTTGGGAGAACAGCTGTTTGCTATGTAATATGCACCCAGCGGCGGCGAATCTTTAAGAGGAATGAAAAGCTCGGGATTTTCTATGCCGCTGTTTCGCATAATGTTTAGCATGGCATAGTTGATCGACGGCTTTTTATCGCAGCCGATGATCACAGCCTTGCCCCGGTGAATTATAAGCAGGGCGGTGCGATCCTCTTCTCCGCAGCTGTAAAGGGTGTATGTATTGCTGTCCACCGTTGCCGCCGTGACGCAGCAAACGGCCAGCGAACAGGCCGTTATGACCGATACAAGCGCAATTGTGTGCTTTTTAAGGGTCTTGTCCCTACGGCGTTTTATAAAGACAAAGAACAGAGCAAGATAGAATATCACAAGAAAGACATAAAGGGCGCCGTATCTCGTGTATACCGACGCAAAGGGAATTTTTGAAAGAAGGCCGGTTATCCATATAAAATATTTTGCTACCGCTCCGCCGCAAAGCAGCAGCGGGTAGCCGACAAACCCCATAACGGGAATGAGCGAAAGCGCCCCGCCGAAGATACATCCCACAACGCACACCACCGCAAAGGGTGTCACGAGGATGTTTGAAACGACCGAAATAAAGGAAAAGCTTCCAAAGAGATATATAAGTATCGGCAGGCTGAATACCATGGAGCTTAGGGTTACGGAAACAAGGTCGGTTATGGGAATGAGGCGCCGTAAAACCCTTTTGTTTTCAAGCGGTCTTGAAAGGAATTTACCGAGCGGTGTTGCCAGAGTGACGATTCCGAGGGTGGCAAGCACCGAGCAGATAAAGCCCGCATCTGCGGCCGAAAAGGGAATGAACATACAGATCAGCAGGCAGGAAAGTCCCAGGGAATTCAGCGAATCGGCACGGCGGAGAAAAAAGCTCCCCATTATTATGACCGTCATCATAAGCGCGGCTCTTATGGCGGGAAGCCGCAATCCCGAGATGAAAACAAATGCCCATATAAGAAGGAGGGACAAAATTCCCGAAAGTCTTCGCCTTTTGAGCTTTGAAAAAAGTGAGGTGATTATGCCGGCCAAGAGGGTGATATGCAGGCCGGAAACCGAGGTGAGATGGGAGAGTGAGCATATTCTTAAAGCGCGGGTTATGTAATAGGGTGTACGATCGGTAAAGCTTAATGAAATGCCGGTCATAAGTCCCGCCACATCGTCGGAAAAGACCGAAAACACGCTGTCTACAATGGCCTTTTTGCAAATTTGCGCCGCGCCGAGCAGACCTATCGGACCCTTTCCCGTGACGGTGATGCTGCTGCATTCGGCGGTCATGCAAACGGGGATTAAAAACTGCTGTCCGTCCGATGCGGTCAGCGGTATGCTGAGAATGGCGGTACATTCAACCGTGTCGCCGACGGTCGCGGTTACGGGCTTTTCTGCATGCAAAAGCACGGTTGCGGTAAGACTGTCGGACTCGCCGCCGTCGACAGTGCCTTCGGCAAATTGAGAGCCGCCTTGATTATCGCCTTCCGATAAATTTTGAACATTGCCTTGAACAGGCCGTTGATTACCGGCTTGGTTTTGAATGGCGGCTCGGCCGTTGGAATTGTCGGAGATGTTTTTGTCGGCCGCGTCATCCTCTTCAATGATATTTTCATGCCGCAGGTCGGCTTTTACGGGAACGACCG